>NZ_JBTNDK010000016.1:0-101309 GCF_054511035.1 Pseudarthrobacter sp. MDT1-22
CGACCCGCAGAACCTGCTCGATCGGTACCGTCCGGGAGCACGCTCTAAAGCGCGCTCGAAGAAGGGTCAGCCATGGATCACTTCGACACGATCGTGATCGGCGCCGGAGCTGGGGGTCGAAGTCTCCACACGATGGAGGTGCCTGCGCCATCCAGCCAGGAGACCTCGACGTGCTTGACGCAACCCCTACGACGGCTTTCGTCTGACCTCATCTGACCACGACTTGTCGGCTCAAGAGCATGGCACGGGACACGGTGACCCGGGAGTTGGCGCACGAGCCGCTGGGCTGTCGTCCCAAGGTCCTCGAGGTTACGATCCGCCGCACCGGTGCATCGACTGCGGGCGCGTGTGGCGACACACCAGGCGTGGTGTCCAGTACGTCACCGTCGTCATCGACCTCACGCGATCCGTGAGGGAACCGGCCCCGCGCGCCCGCTCGACATGGTAGACGGCCGCTCCAAACAGGCGTTCAAGGACTGGCTGGCCGAGCGACCCACGGCTTGGCGCGAAACCGTGGAGGTGGTCGCGATGGACGGGTTCACCGGATTCAAGACTGCCGCCGCCGACGAGCTCCCCGAGGCGGTCGTGGTCATGGATCCCTTCCACGTGGCGCGCCTGGCCGGCAAGGCGCTCGATGAGTGCCGGCGTCGGGGCCAGCAGGCCATCCGTGGCCACCGCGGCCGTACCGGTCTGTAGAGGGCACGTCAAACGAATAGGCAACTCTGCCCGGAAGCATCGATTCCTGTGCCCACCATAAGGTGGCTGCATGACGGATGCAGAGGTCGCGACCGCGTACTCAAAGAGAGCTGCCGAGTACACTGCAAGATTTGGGTCGGTCGAGTCAGCTCATCCAGCTGACCGGAAGCTCGTAGCTGACTGGGTCGCACCTCTGGTGGGGCCAGTGCTGGATGTGGGATGCGGGCCCGGCCATTGGACCAAGTTCCTCGCGGACCAAGGGGCGGCGGTCGAAGGAATCGATTTGGTGCCGGCTTTCATCAAGCAAGCAGAAGCATCCTTTCCCGGCATCCCATTCCGTGTCGCCTCCCTCACGAGTCTCGTCTGTTTGAAGGAGACGAAATCGCGAGATTTCCACATGCGGTGACGCCTGCGTACTCCTGGCCCGTGGGAGACCTCAGCAGGATCCTTAGTGCAGCCGGCTTCGAAACCATGTCCCATCAGCGACGAACTGATCCTGGTCATCGGCCGCACGCCGCTAGCAGTGCACGCCTGAGCCATTAATAAGAGACAGCAACCGGAGGAATGCGGGCAGGCGAAAGGTAAGCCGAAACTACAACAAAGCTTGGGCTGACCTGTAACCGGAAAAGGCGCCGGCCTGGGCCGAATCGGCCGTGGACCAATCCTCGCGTGATGTGATCCAGTCAACAGAAACCCGTTCTGGCCGAATACTGCACCGGGACTCCGGTGAGCCCCTCAGATTCCCCGCCACGACGCGGATCCTGGGGGCATAGGGCCTGTTGTGGGGGTGGATTTGCGGTGGGGGTTGGGTGGGTGTATTGTTTTCTAAGTCGCCGCGAGGGGAACAGCGAAGAGCTGGTTACCGCGGGCGGCCAAACCNCGTCGAAGTCAGGCAGCGGTTCCTGCGCGAACATCCCGGCCACGCGCTGGACGGCTGGCCGCTGCAGGCCGATTGAATTCTTACAAGAGCGACAACTCACGACTTGCTAATGTGGGGCAACCTCAAAGCAAAGGAGAGCCCCGTGGGCAAGGTGGTCATGTACAGCTCGGCGTCGGTGGACGGCTTCATCGCGGACGAGAACGACCAGCCCGGACCCTGTTCGACTGGTTGTCCAGCGGTGACGTCCCGTTAGACGAGAGCGGCGAGTTGAAGGTGTCGCAGAGGTCCTACGACTACACCCGGCCGTACTGGGACCAGATCGGGGCGACAATCGTCGGCCGTCATGTCTTCGACATGACAGACGGCTGGGACGGGAAGCCTCCGGGCGGGGTCGACCACGTGGTCGTCGTGACGCACCGGCCGAAGCCCGAGGGCTGGGACCCCGAGGCGCCGTTGCACTTCGTCGACGGCGTCGAGGCAGCCGTGGCCAAGGCGCAGGAGCTCGCGGGTGACCGCATCGTCGAGGTCGGCGCTGGCGACGTCGGTGGCCAGGTGCTTGCCGCGGGCCTGGTCGACGAGGTGCGCATGGATGTCGTACCCGTCGTGTTCGGGTCCGGCAAGCGCTACTTCGGGTCGGTCCACGCACAGCACCTGTTGGAGGATCCCGACGTGGTGATTCAGGGCAACCGGGTGCTTCACCTGCGCTATCGGGTGCGCCGTTGACCGATCTGAGCGGGTACGCGAAGAAGTCCACTGCGAACGGTGTCACAAGATCGGGCCTCCGGCTGCGGTTGCGCATCGCTGCCCCGGGACCGACGCGCCAGCCAACATCCAGCCAGCGATTACACCCTCAACTGTGAAGAGCCCGGAAACCCGCGGGAAGTGAGAGAGCGTCGACTGTGGCGGATGCTGGAGCCGCGTAGAGTTGGCGTCCATGGAGAACCTTTTCAGCCACGCGGACGACGCCCTCCCCGCTTCAGTTGATCCCGCAGAGAACCTTGAACCTGTCATCTGCACTGTCACTGTGCCGGGGCCGGTGGCGCAGGCGTTCGCCGGCTTCACGGATCACACGCACTTGTGGTGGCCGCTGGATTCACACGGTGTGTACGGCGCAGGATCTTACGTTGAGTTTGAAGAGAACCTCATCGTGGAGACAGCTGACGACGGCAGGACCGCCGTCTGGGGTTCCATAGATGACTGGCAGCCGCCGCTTTCCTTCCACGCGTCCTGGCATCCTGGGACCACCGCTATCTGGTCCACCGAGCTGCGAGTCGCGTTCAGGGCCGTGGAATCCGGGACCGAGCTGCGCCTGGTCCACAACGGCTGGGAAGGTGCGGAGGATCCTGCCGCAGCCCGCGCCGACTATGCTGCCGGCTGGCCGAAGGTGCTGGACCGTTTCGCGAGGTTCATGGGCGGGGAAGCTTAGGCCTGACGGCCGGCCCTGAATAGCAGTTTGGGACGGACCCAGCTCAGAATGGACTGATGGGCACGGTCAGGCCGGCGGGACGGCCGTGCTGTTCCGGACGAGGAACTCCGTAGGGTACTCCCGGTCGGTGGCCGCTGCTGACGGTGGCGTGCCCTTGGCAGGCCGCCTCGCGCCGGCGTCGATCGTTTCCAACAGCATGCGCGCCGCCAGGGCGCCTTGGCCGCGCGCATCCTGGTTGATGGTGGTCAGCCCAAAGACCTCGCCCAGTTCATGCCCGTCCATGCCGATCACGGAGAGATCCTGCGGCACGCGCAGGCCGAAATCGCGGGCGGCGAGGATGGCCCCGATCGCCATCTCATCGGAGGCTGCAAAAACCGCGGTGGGCCGCCCGGCTGCGGAGGCCAGGAGATTACGGGCACACACGTAGGCGCCCTGGATAGTGAAGTCCGCGAACACTACCCATTCGGGGCGGACAGCATGCCCCGCAGCCTCCATGGCTGCCTCAAAGCCGGCGCGGCGTATCCCGGGGAGTTTGAAGTCCTGGTTCAATTCGGCATCGCCGGTGATGTGTGCGATACGCGTGTGGCCCAGCCCGATGAGATGCTCGGTGGCTGTCCTGGCCAGGCGGGCGTCATCAATCCTGATAGTGGATGCACCGGCCAGGGCACCGCCGATGCCGACGATCGGACGGTGGATTGCCAAGAGCTGTTTGATTTCTGACTCGCTCAGGACCAGCGCCACAGCGATGACCGCATCCAGCCGCTTGCGGACCAGGAAGTCGTTCAGGACGCTGTGCCGGCGTTCCGGCCGGTCGCCCACGTTGTACAGGGTGAGGTCGTAGCCGGCGTCGAGCAAGGTGCCGGACACGCCCTCCACCACGGACGAGAAGTACCAGCGGTGGATGGACGGGACCACCAGCCCCACGTTGTGGTTACGGCCTGAGGCCAGGCTGGACGCGTGGTATGACGGGACGAAGCCCAGTTCGTCGGCTGCCGCCTTTGCCAGCTGCCGGCTCTTGGCCGACACGTTCGCCTTGCCGCTGAGCGCCCGCGACACAGTGGCGATCGACAGCCCGGCGCGGTCGGCAACGTCCTTGATGCCCGCAAGTCCCACTATGCCGCGTCGCCTCCGCCAACCCGCAGCCACACCGTTTCCCCGGACGCCAGGAAGTGGGTTGCGTCAGAGCCAGAGCCAGAGCCAGAGTCAGAGCCGGCGCTGCGGACGAGGACGCTGCCTGCCGGCATCTCCAGGGGTTCGTGGTTGAGGTTCATGAGCACCAGCGTATCGCCGTTCAGGTACGCCAGTGACGAACCGCTGCACCAGTCCTCGGCCCAAGCCAGTGACCCGCGGCCCAAACCCAGTTCGCGGCGCACCGCCAGCATTTTCCGGTACAGGGAAAGATGCGACGACGGCGATGCGGCCTGTGCGTCCCGTGCCAGGTCCGCGAAGCTCGCCGGCAAGGGAAGCCAGGGGTCCTGGCCGGAGCCAAAGCCCAGGTGCCGTTCTGTGCTGCGCCACGGGAGGGGAACCCGGCAGCCGTCGCGGCCCAGCCGGGCCCCTCCGGTGCGTGCGAACGTGGGATCCTGCCGCAGGTGCTCCGGAATATCGATGCCGTCCGGCAGCCCAAGCTCCTCACCCTGGTACAGGTAGGCGGCGCCGGGCAGTCCCAGCATAAACAGGGAGGCGGCGGCTGCGCGCCGGCGGCCCAGGGCTGTATCCGGCTGCGGATCGGCCGCACCGATGCCGTCGCCATCGCGCGGACCGGACCCGTTGTAACCAAAGCGGCTGGAATGCCGGACCACGTCGTGGTTGGAGAGCACCCAGGTGCTGGTGGCTCCTACTGCGTCCAGGGCAGTCAGCGAGTCCGTAATAACACTGCGCATCCGGTAAACGTCCAGCCCGGCGTGCAGGTAGGGGAAGTTGAAGGCCTGGTGCATTTCATCGGACCGGACCCAGTCGGCGAGGCGGGGGAGCGGGTCAACGTTGGCTTCTGCACACAGAATGCGGTCCGGCCCGTACCCGTCCAGGATCAGGCGCCAGGCCCGGAAGATGTCGTGCAGGGCCGGCTGGCCGAACATCGGAGCCTCATGACCGGGGAAGCCGTCCGAGCTGCCGCCGTCGGCCCGGCCGCCCCAGGCGGGCAGGCCCGGGGCCTTGACCAAAGCGTGGGCGACGTCCACCCGGAAGCCGGAGACCCCGCGGTCCAGCCAGAAACGGAGCACTCGCTCAAATTCGGCGTGCACGGCCGGGTTGTCCCAGTTGAAGTCCGGCTGGGAGGAATCAAACAGGTGCAGGTACCACTGGTCCGGCTGGCCGTCCGGCCCCGTGACCCGGGTCCAGGCCGGACCGCCGAAATGGGACTGCCAGTTGTTGGGCGGTTCGTGGCCTTCAGGCCCCGTCCCGTCCCGGAAGATGAACATGTCGCGCTCCGGGCTCCCTGCCGGGGAGGCGAGGGCTGCCTGGAAGGCAACGTGCTGGTCCGAGCAGTGGTTGGGAACCAGGTCCACGATGACCCGCAACCCCAGCCGGTTGGCCTCGGCAATCATGACGTCGAAGTCACGCAGGGTGCCGAAGATCGGATCCACGTCGCAGTAATCGCTGACGTCATAGCCGGCGTCGCGCTGCGGGGATTTGTAGAAGGGGGACAGCCAGACGGCGTCCACATCCAGCTCGGCCAGTTGCGGCAGTTCCGCGGTAATCCCGGCGAGATCGCCGATGCCGTCGCCGTTGAGGTCCCGGAAGGACCGCGGGTACACCTGGTAGATGACGGCGGAGCGCCACCAGCCGGGGGCGTTGTCGGCATCGTGGATGAGGGTCAGCGGACCTGCCAGCGGAGCTGCGGTGGTGATCATGGAATCAACAGACATGCTGATCAGCCTAGTTGAGCAGCGTCATGATATGGAAACGCTTCCAGCATGTATTTGCAGATGCAATTCGGTGTTCTAGGAGAAATGGGTCTGATCTGTGGAAACGCTTGCAGCAGCCCGGGATTGTGACGCGTTTGCGACGTCGTGGCCCGCCTAGACTGAGGAAGAACGACAACGACGACGGAACGGGAGGCTGCGTGGGCAGCTTGGTTGAAGAGCTGGTGGGCGCCCTCGGGTCAGGGCAGGTCAGTACCGAAGAGGAGTTGCTCGCGAGGTATGCCGTGGACCAGGCCCCCATCACGGATTTCCAGCTCCCCGAGGCGGTGGTCTTCGCCGGGTCTGTGGCGGACGTGCAGGCCGTGGTCAGGCTGTGTGCGGCCCTCAACGTCGCCGTCGTGGCCCGCGGAGCCGGAACAGGCGTGTCTGGCGGTGCGCACGCGAGCAGGAACTGCGTAGTCCTGTCCTTGGAACGGATGAACCGCATTCTTGACCTCAACCCGGACGACGAGACCGCCGTCGTCGAACCCGGCGTGGTCAACGCTGCCCTCAACGAGGCCGCCGCAGTGCATGGCCTGATGTACGCGCCGGATCCGGCGAGCTTCCGTTCCTCCACGATCGGCGGCAACGTTGCCACGAATGCCGGGGGACTGCGCTGCGCCAAGTACGGCGTAACCCGGGACTCAGTGTTGGCGCTGGATGTGGTGCTGGCTGACGGGTCCCTGATCCACACCGGCCACCAGACATTCAAGGGCGTAGCGGGCTACGACCTGACGGGACTGTTTGTGGGCTCTGAGGGCACTCTGGGGATCGTGGTGGGGGCGACCGTCCGGCTCAAGTACCTGCCCCGTGACGTGCACACCATCGCCGCGTTCTACCCGGACTTCAGGCAGGCCGCTGCCGGCGTCCTGGCGGTGGGCCGGGCCCGCGTGCAGCCGGCCATCATGGAACTGCTCGACGGCGGGACGCTTGCCCAGCTGGACGATCTCCACGGCTCCGACCTGAGCTCCCGCGGTCGTTCGCTGCTCCTGATCCAGACCGACGGGTTCGGGGCAGCGGCGGAGGCCGACGTCGTGCGTTCTGTCCTAGCCGCCGGCGGGGCAACGGTGAGCACGGAATCCACGGCGGAAGCCGAGCAGCTCGTGGAGCTCCGCCGGAACAGCCGGGGCGTGGAAGTGGATGACGAATACCGTGTGGGCGAGGACGTGGCCGTGCCGCGCTCACGCCTGGTGGATTACGTGGCGGCGTTGGAAGACCTCGCGGCAACACATGGTGTGAGCCTCAAGGTGGTGGCGCATGCGGGCGACGGCAACCTGCATCCCACGTTCTGGATCGACCGCCAGGACAGTGCGGTGGACGCTGACGCCATGGCCCGGCTGAACTTTGCCCTGGACGCCTCCATTGAGGCTGCGCTCGAAATGGGCG
The DNA here is from genome assembly GCF_054511035.1 of Pseudarthrobacter sp. MDT1-22. Taxonomy (NCBI): domain Bacteria; kingdom Bacillati; phylum Actinomycetota; class Actinomycetes; order Micrococcales; family Micrococcaceae; genus Pseudarthrobacter; species Pseudarthrobacter sp. MDT1-22. The sequence goes on from NZ_JBTNDK010000016.1 coordinate 7,292, forward strand.
GGACCATCACCGGCGAGCACGGGATCGGGCAGTACAAACTGCGCTGGCTCGGCCTGGAGCAGGCGGAACCCGTCAGGGAGCTCCAGCGCAGGGTCAAGGAACTCTTTGACCCGGCTGGCATCCTGAACCCGGGCAAGGCTATCTAAAGGCCGCCACCTGCCACGAAACTAGGTAGCAGTAACTGTCGTTTTGAGCGCTCATAACGACAGTTACTGCTACCTAGTTGGGGGTGTGTTAACACAGTTGTGCAGCCACCGCGGCCCGGCACCGGCTCCCGGTCCGCGTCAGTCGTCGACGTCAGGGTACTCTTCGATGGATTCGTCGGCGCCATAGCGGGAGGACTCCTCGGTTTCCACTTCGAGGATCTTCAGCATCGCAGTATCCGGGTTAAGCATGATGGCGGCTTCGTCCCGGCGGTGGCGCAGGACGGACTCGATGTAGGACTGCACTGCCTCGGCGAGCGGAATGTGGCGGGCCTGCTCCTCGGACATGTACCAGCGGTGCTCCAGCACCTCGTGGACTGCCTCCGCCGGCTCAAGCTTGCGGGACAGGTCGCGGGGGATCGAACGCACGATCGGCTCGAAGACCTGGCTGACCCACAGGTGCGCGCTGTATTCCTCGTCCATCCCCGGGTTGTTGTCCGCCCGGAAGGAGTCCATGTCATTGAGCAGGCGCCGGGCCTGGTTCTCCTGGGCGTCCAGTCCGGTCAGCCGCAGCAGCCGGCGCTGGTGGTGTCCGGCGTCGACCACCTTGGGCTGGAGCTGGATGGTGGAACCATTCTGGGTGGTCTTGATGGCGTATTCCTCGACGTCGAACCCGAGCTCGTTGAGCTTCCGGATCCGGGCGGCCACGCGCCAGCGTTCGCCGATCTCGAAGGATTCCTTCTCGGTCAGTTCCGTCCACAGGCGCCGGTAGCTCTCCATGATGAGTTCGCTGGTGGCCACCGGGTCCACCTTTTCCTCGATCAGGCCGCCGTCCAGGAGGTCCATCAGCTCGCCGGCGATGTTGACTCGGGCAATCTCGAGATCGTACTCGCGCTGGCCGGTGGAAAGATCGGGATACAGCTCGCCGGTTTCGGCGTCCACCAGGTAGGCGGCGAACGCGCCCGCGTCACGGCGGAAGAGCGTATTGGAGAGCGAGACGTCGCCCCAGTAGAAGCCGATGAGGTGCAGCCGCACCATCAGCAGGGCCTGAGCATCGATGAGCCTGGTCAGTGTGTCCTTGCGCAGCATCTGCGAGAACAGGGCCCGGTACGGCATGGAGAATTTCAGGTGGCGGGTGACCAGGACGGGGTTCAAGGGCCGCCCATCCAGGGTGGTCCGGCCTGTGATGACTGCTACCGGGACAACGCACGGGACGTCCAGGCGGGCCAGCTTGCGGAGCATGTGGTACTCGTGGCGGGCCACATGCTCGGACGTTTCCTTGATGGCGATGACGGAGCCGCCCAGGTGCGCGAAACGCACAATGTGCCGCGAGATGCCGCGGGGGAGCGCTGCCAGGTTCTCGGCCGGCCAGTCCTCCAGGGCGATGTGCCAGGGTAGGTCCAGGAGTTCGGGATCCGCGGACGCCGCCGTGATGTTCAGCGAGCTGGAAGCGGCAAGGACCTTGTCATCCTTGGCGCTCGCTGCCTCGAAGCGCGGCAGTTTGCCGACCTGCGCGTAGTCCGTGGGCTCGTCGTGCCACTGTGCACTGTTTTCGTCGGTCATGGATCAATTCTTTCGTACAGAGGGGCGGCTGGCCTAAACATCGGGCTCAAACGCCGACGGCGGCCCGTCCAGTCAGGAGGGCCGCCGTCGGTTAGACGTCGAAAGGCTCGATCATCGGTGGGGACTAGTCGCCCAGGCGCAGACCGGTCTTGGTGTCAAACAGGTGCACGTGGCCCGACTGCGGACGGACGTAGATGGTGTCGCCCTTCAGCGGGGGACGGCGGCCGTCGACGCGTGCCACGATGTCGTGGTCCTTGCCGTCCAGCGTCGTGTGGCCGTAGACGTAGGCGTCGGCACCGAGTTCTTCAACAACGTCGACCTCGACCTGGAGACCCTCACCGTGAGAGGCCTGCTCAAGGTCCTCGGGGCGGCTGCCCAGGGTGACGGTGCTGCCGTGGGCCTCTTCGAGAATGTTGCGCGGCACGGGGTAAACCGTTCCGCCGAACTGAACGCCGCCGTCGACCACGGGCAGTTCGAGCAGGTTCATGGCGGGGGAGCCGATGAAGCCGGCAACAAAGACGTTCTTGGGCTTGTCGTAGAGGTTGCGCGGGGTGTCAACCTGCATCAGCAGGCCGTCCTTCAGCACAGCCACGCGGTCACCCATGGTCATGGCCTCGACCTGGTCGTGGGTGACGTAAACGGTGGTGACGCCGAGGCGGCGGGTCAGGGATGCGATCTGCGTACGCGTCTGGACACGGAGCTTGGCGTCCAGGTTGGAAAGCGGCTCATCCATGAGGAACACCTGCGGGTTACGCACGATGGCGCGGCCCATGGCAACACGCTGGCGCTGGCCACCGGAGAGTGCCTTCGGCTTGCGGTCCAGGTACGGCTCGAGGTCAAGAAGCTTGGCGGCCTCACGGACACGCTCGGCGCGCTCTTCCTTGGAGACGCCGGCGATCTTCAGCGCAAAGCCCATGTTGTCTGCAACCGTCATGTGCGGGTACAGCGCGTAGTTCTGGAAAACCATCGCGATGTCGCGGTCCTTCGGCGGAACATCGGTGACATCGCGGTCGCCAATAAGAATCCGGCCGGCGTTGACGTCCTCAAGGCCTGCGAGCATGCGCAAGGAGGTGGACTTACCGCAACCGGAGGGTCCTACGAGGACCAGAAATTCGCCATCGGCGATTTCGATGTTGAGCTTGTCAACAGCGGGCTTCTCTGTGCCCGGGTACAGACGCGTAGCGTTATCAAAAGTAACTGTAGCCACAGTTATCAATCCCTTCACCGGCAGGTACGTGCCGGACGATCCGTTGTGAATGGTTCATGTAATTCAGTTATCCACGGCATTGCAGCCGTGTACTCCCCGGCCGAAGCCGAGGAGTATTACGTGACGCCGCACGGTTCCTGTGCGCCACATCACAACCAAGAGTATGTCAGACGATTGGCGTATTGGTGCAAATGTTACGGAGGTCACATGTGAGGTTGGACATGTCCCCGAGGTTCAGTCACTGCCGGGCTCTTCTTCGGCCACCACCAGGCTCCGTTCCTGCAGGAGCGCTTCGAGCAGTTCGGCCACGTGGGCCGGTGCTTCCACCCGGAACTCGGCCTGGGTGAAGTCCAGGCCCACCTTGACGCCCACATCGCCGGATTCCAGGCGTGCCAGGGCGTCCTCGTCCGTGACGTCGTCGCCGGCGAAGAGGACCGCAGTGGCCCCGGTGATCTGGCGCAGGAACGTCAGGCCCTCGCCCTTGGAGGCGTTGACTACCGATGTTTCCAGGACGCGTTTCCCGTTCTTCAGGAAAACGCCCTTGCGGTCCTGGAGAACGGAACGGGCCGCAGCCACCGCGTCCTCGGCAACATCGTCCGTGGCCAGCCGGGTATGCAGGACGACGCCCGCGGGCTTATCTTCGAGGAGCGTGCCCGGTGCCTGCTCAACGATCTCCTCGAGGACGCCTCGGACTTCGGCCAGCAGCAGGCGCTGGGCCTCGTCCAGCGTCAGCTCCGCGGAGCCGGGGCCCAGCCACGCCTCGGCGCCATGGCTGCCGATCAGCAACGTGTCCACCGGGGGCGAGGCGACCGCGCGCAGGCTGGCGAGGGCCCTGCCTGAGAGGAGTGCCGTCGTCGTGCGTGGAAGGGCGGCGAGCCCGGCGAAAGCGGCGGCCGAGCGCGGAAGCGGGCGGGCGTCGTCGGCGCGGTCAACCAGCGGGGAAATGGTGCCGTCGAAATCCATGGCCACCAGCAGGTGTTCCGTCTGGGCGATGCGCCGGGCGGCCTGCCGGAGTTCAGGGGACAAGGTGAGCGGGCCCTTGGCGGGCCGGGCGTCAGGAGTCATCGCGCACAACTTTCTCGTTCAGGGCGGCCAGGAAGTCAGCTGACCAATGGTCGACGTCGTGTTCCAGGATCTGCTTGCGCATGGACCGCATGCGGCGCGCGGCGTCTTTGGGAGGCAAATCGACGGCCCGCATGATGGTGTCCTTGAGACCGTCGATATCGTGCGGGTTCATCAGGAGCGCCTGCTTGAGCTGGTCCGCGGCGCCGGCGAACTCGCTGAGGACCAGCGCGCCGTCGTTGTCCTTGCGGGCAGTGACGTATTCCTTGGCCACGAGGTTCATGCCGTCCCGCAGTGCAGTCACGAGCATGACGTCGGCGGCGAGGTACAGCGCCACCATCTCCTCCACGGGGTAGCTGTGGTGCAGGTAGCGGACCGCCGTGTTCTGGATGGTGTCGTAGGTGCCGTTGATGTGGCCGACCGTGCCTTCGATCTCCTCGCGCAGGAGGCGGTACTGCTCAACCCGTTCGCGGCTGGGGCTGGCAACCTGGATCAGCGTAGCGTCGCCGACCGTCAGCTTGCCTTCGTTCAGGAGTTCCTCGAACGCCTTGAGCCGGTGCCGGATGCCCTTGGTGTAATCGAGCCGGTCCACGCCCAGGAGGATGGTTTTGGGGTTGCCGAGATCCTGGCGGATCTGGCGTGCACGCTCGATGATCTCGGGGTTGTGGGCCAGCTCGTTGATCTGGGCTACGTCGATGGAAATGGGGAAGGCCTGGGCCCTGGCGATGTGCGTGATTTCGCCGTCCTTCCCTTTCACATGCACCTGCTGCTGCTTGACGCTGGCGCCGAGGAACCGGCGGGCGGAGCGCATGAAGTTGCCGGCGTCGCTGGGGCGCTGGAAGCCCACGAGGTCTGCACCCATCAGGCCGTCAATGATGGCATGCCGCCACGGCAGCTGGGCGAAGATTTCCGGCGGGGGGAAGGGGATGTGGTTGAAGAACCCGATCCGCAGGTCCGGCCGCGCTTGGCGCAGCAGCCGCGGCACCAGCTGCAGCTGGTAGTCCTGGACCCACACCGTGGCGCCCTGGCCGGCATGGCGTACGACGGCGTCGGCGAACCTTTGGTTGACCCTGCGGTAGGCGTCCCACCAGGTTCTGTGGAACTCCGGCGGGGCGATGACGTCGTGGTATAGGGGCCACAGGGTGGCGTTGGAGAAACCCTCGTAGTAGAGCTCAACGTCGTCGTTGCTCAGCTGGACGGGCACGAGGTCCATGCCGCCGTGGCTGAAAGGCTCGACGGTTTCGTCCGGGGCGCCGTGCCAACCCACCCACGCGCCGTCGGTCTTGGTCATCATGGGTGCGAGGGCAGTCACGAGGCCGCCGGGGGAGCGGCGCCAGCCGGAGCCGTCGTCGCCGCTCTCACCTGGCGCGCAGCGGTCAACGGGCAGCCTGTTGGAGACAACCATAAAATCGTACGTGGCGGCCGTGCTGTGGCTGCTCGCGGCGGCGCCGGTTGCAGGTACAGCTGTTGGCTTTTCTTGGACGGGTGTTTGCATTGCGGCCCCCTGGGGTTGCTTGTGCCTTTAAGCCACCTTAATAGGATGGAATCTTCGGGGCTATTCGTCCGTTGGTTATTCGGGCGGAATAGTTGAAAGCGCAAGCTCTCAGGTTTGTCCCCTAAAATGGTGGAGTCGCCACAGAGTGGTCCCCCTATGTCGATCGACCCAAGGAACACATGAGCCCCGCAAATGAAATACGTAAGTCCAAGGCTGAGCGAACCTCGGAGGCGCGCGAGAAGGCACGCCTGATCCGTGAGGCGCAGCTGACGAAGGACAAGCGCAACAAGCTGCTGATCGGCTGGGGCATTGTGGTGGCCGTGGTGGCCATCCTTGTGGTGGTGGGGCTGGTGCTGACCACAACGATGCGGCAGAACGCCCCGATCGCTGACCAGGGGCCGACGCCGGCCAACGGTAACGTCAACGGTGGCATCACCTTGCTGGCCAATACCGACGTCGCGAAGCTGGAAGCAGCCACCGTTGACGCAGCCTCCGTGGGGGAGCCCCCGAAAACCGCGCCGGCTGAAGTGGTTGCCCCCGGTGCCGAAGCTGAGGCCGGAAAGCCGGTCAAGGTGGTCCTGTACGTTGACTTCATCTGCCCGGTTTGCAAGAACTTCGAGGCACAGTACAACCAGCAGCTGACGACGCTGCGCAACGACGGCAAGATCACGGTGGAATACCGGGGGCTCGGGTTCCTGGACAACCGGTCCTCCACGAACTACTCCTCCCGTGCAGCCAACGCCGCCGCGTGTGTTGTGAATGAGTCTCCGGAGAAGTACGCGGAGTTTGTGGACTCGCTGTTCGCCAACCAGCCTGCCGAAGGTACCGCCGGTCTTTCTGACGACAAGCTCAAGACCATGGCCACGGACATCGGCGCCAAGAACATTGACACGTGCATCGACGAGAAGACCTACCGCCCGTACGTGAAGTTCACAACCAAGCAGGCCGCGGCGATCGGCGTCACCGGCACGCCCACGGTGTTTGTGGACGGCCAGCAGTGGGGCAAGGGTGCCAGCGCGCAGACCCCGTTCCCTGAGTTCCTGCAGGCAGCGATCACCGCGAAGGGCTAAGTCCTACCACCCAGAGGATCTGCTTCCGGATCGATTCCGGAAGCAGGTCCTTTGTGTTGGCTCCGGTTCGCCCTTGCCGGCGTTTTTACGAGCGGGCGGACTTGGGCTAACCTTATCTAGCGCCGTTGCGGCGCACGCCCCTCGGGGGCGCGCCTCCTTAGCTCAGTTGGCCAGAGCACCGCTCTTGTAAAGCGGGGGTCGTCGGTTCGAATCCGACAGGAGGCTCCAGTTGTGGCTCTGACCTGCGGTTTTATTCCTGAGCTCGCGGCGGACAGGTGCGGATTTCGCGGAGGATTTGGACGGTTTTCGCCAGTTCTAATCCGACCGCGGGCCTGGTAAACGGCCCTGACCTGCAGTCTTACTCCAGATGTCTCTTACACTGCTTTTCGATCGCGGAGGAAGTAAGGGCCAAATCTTCGGTTCGAGTCCTCCTGCTGACCCAAGAAGGCGCTGACCTGCAGGATTACTAACGATGACGGCCCGGAAGAGGCGAGTTTCGCTCAGTGCTCACCGCTTACTCACCCTAATCAGGTGCCGGCCGGGCCGCTTGAGGATTCGCGGCGTCGCGGGGGAGTAGGTCAGCACAATAGACTCTTAGGCCGAGTACACAAGCCTCTCAGTGCCCCCTTGGAGCGGAGGCGCTAAGCAGCATTGTTCGTACATGCGGGCTTCAAGTAGGCGCTGGGGTTCCGCGACTGTCAGATTGGAATCTCAGACTCTTCACGGGGGGGGGAGTGTAGAAATCGCCTTTTGGACCCATATTCTGGCGACATTCAAGTGTCTGCCGGACTGTGACTGTTAACCCGAAATGGCGGTTAAATCACAGTTTGAATGGCGGCTTGCCGTCCCGTTGAAGGAACGTCCACCGACACGTTCATCGGACTATAGGGGGTCGACGCGAGCGGCAGAAGCTGCCGTTCGAGGACAACTAGTGTGGAGACCCGGTCACCGTCGCTCGACCGTCAGCGATGGGCCTCTGCCGGCTGGGCGGGGGACTTCCAGATCAGCCATCCCCACCACAGTTGAACCGCTCCGAACAGCGCCCCGGAGAGCACCCCGGCGACGGGAATGAAAGGTCCGCCCAGAGCCAGGTACGCAGGGCCGCTGACAGCCAGCAGCACTCCGGCCGTGCGAGGAAATACTGCCGCACGCGCGGCGGCCACTCCAATGACCGCCAGTCCGAGCACCCACCCGAGCACTAGCAGCCCGGCCCCAATAGCCAGCCACGACGTGAACATCGGCCCGTTGAGCTCCAACAACTGTGGGTCTCTGTCCGCCAGCACAGGAAAAACCAACGCTTCGAAGAAGCCAATGGCGGAACCGCCTATTGCGCCGGCGAAGGAGAACACTAATCCCACTTGCCCTAACCGGCGTAGCTGGCCGTTGTGAACCGCGACGAGGCCGGCAGCACCGATGAACGCCAATGCAAACACAAAGATGCTCGCGACATGGATGGGCTGCCACACCTCTGTATCCCGTACAACCTCATCAACGGGACGGTCAAAGATGCTTGGGTGCAAAGGCACGAGAGCAGCGGTGACTGCACCACTCACCGCAAGGGAGATGGCGGAAACGCGGACAGGCACCTGCACTACGGCCACTCCCACAGTCTACTGCGCTACCCCATAGCGGCGGCAGGTGAGCGTGGACCGAGCAGCTCATACGTACCGCCGCCACTCCGGGCACTTGGGAACGAAAAGAAGCATCAACTACCGTGCCGGAAACGACCGTATTCGCTACAAACCCGTCAGCCCCTTCAAAGAATTCTGTGGGTTTGATCGCTCCGTGGCGGCTTCCGTGATCGCTCGGTGTCACCGGCAGCGTCTACAAGAGACTGAGACCGAACCAAGCTCTCATGGGACGGCGACACGGACAGAACTATTTGTTGACCGAGTCATCGGCCCGTTCAAACAGCCCTTCCAAGAAGGCTTGCGCTGCCCTGGTACTGCCGTCTTGGAGTTGCACAGGGTACAGACCATCAAGGTGCGCCCAAATACATCCCGCTCCTGAGCCAAGTATTTGAAGTCCCTGCCTTGCTGGCAGACCTGACACCGTCGATGAGTGTACTTCGCCTTTATGCGCCCACCCTCACTAGTGCCTTAACCATTCATCGTCGCAACGGAATGTGCGCGAGTAGCATCCAGCTAACAGCTGAGGTCTAGTGCCGTCCGCGCGGCCCTGATCAATTCGTCCCCTGCGAAAGGGTTGGCGGCATTGTAGTCCGCGGGGTCCCACGATTCCGGCGGATGCGTTATTGCAATTGCTGCCTGCCGCTTGGCGTCCGCGCTGGTGAGCACCACGGTTCGGTACCCTGCCCAGTCTCCGCCGTGTCCGTAGTAGAAGCCACCGCAGATATCCACCCATCGCAGCAGTCCCATCCCGTATAGGCCGAAAGGGGCCATCTGCATCTGCTTCACCGTGGCCGGTTTCAGGAGGCGCCCCTCCATAAGGGCGGCGTAGAAGGTGTTGAGGTCGCCGAGAGTCGAGACTACGCCGCCCGCGGGGTTGCCTATCATTGCCCCTAAGTAGGCAGAGTCAAGCCGTTCGCCGTCAACCTCGACTTGGCCGTGGAGCATTGTGGGCGGGGGCGTGCCGGCGCCCGTCATTTGCGTGTTTTTCATTCCCAGGGGTTCGAACACATCGTTTCGCACGATTTCGGCCATGGGCCGGGCGCGAAGGCGCTCCACTAGAAGGCCAAGGACCAGATAGTTTGAGTTCGAGTACTCTGCGCCGCTGCCGGGTTTCAGCACCCAGGGCATGGCAGTTGTCAGCGCCAGGCTCTCGCGCAGGGTCATCTGCTGCGTCAGCGCCTGGCGGTGAACAGCTCCTCGCCATAGCTGGGTATTCCACTTTCGTGTCGTAGAAGATGTGCCACTTTGACGGTGCCTTGGGGATTGACCAGGCTGTCGAATTCGGGGAGGTGTTTGGCAACCGGATCCTCCAGCCGCACGAGGCCTTCCTCGACCAGCTTAAGAACCGAGACGGCCACCATGGATTTGGTTATGCTCGCGATGTGCGTGGGATCCGTGGCTTCAGCCGGGGTTGGGCTGCCGAAGCTACGGGCTCCGCCGGCGTGTGACCAGACTTCACCGTTTATTCGCGTCTCGATCAGGACGGCCGAGGCCCCGAGGTCCAGCATCCTCCTGCTGAAATCCTCCAGGCCGGTCTTGTACTTCACGGCGGCCTGGGTGGTCTGCTCGGGCAAAGGCGGGGCCGCGGTGCAGCCACTAAGCACCACGGCTAGGGCCGCAGCTAGAACCAGGAAACGCCGGAAGTGTGGATGGAGTTTCAGTGAAAGGGGTCTCGTGGGCTCCGACATGTCAACACGTCTCTTGTGGTCTAGAGGCGCCGGGAGCGGACGGGAAGCTGCGCCGATACCGTCCATGTTCCTCATGCCTTCCAGTGGCGTCAAGGCCGCCCGGTGCCGCGGCGAACGCACTCCTAAGCCGTTCACGGGCATCCGACCGTCGTGGCGTTGCCCATGCAATCAGTCGGTACGGCCAGGCCCTGCCCTGCCGATCGAAAGATGAAACTCGACAAGAGACTACCGGGTTAGCGATGACGCTCGCTGGAGGGGCGTGCGCCTGCTTCGTCCCATACGGTGTCTCGATAAACAAAAGCTTTTCAAGACAGCACTTTGGGCTTGGGAGGGGTTAGTGTGTGAATCGTAGCGATAAGTGGCGGTATTTTGGCAGCGCTAAATGTCACCCTTTGCAGCCCATAAGCAGCATGACTTCGGGGGGCGTCACGTTTACTTCTAGGCCGATCCCTCAAGTCCCATGCTGTCGACAGACCGTGTCTCTCGCTGCGGCGTGCACGCTCTTGGTTCATGCACGGCACGCGAAGCACGACGTTCCCGGCACGCCCGTAAGACGGTCCGCCAACGCCTCGGCGAATAGGCGCGTGAGCAGGCCACTGCGCCGCGCCACCTTTCATAGAGGTCTTCGGCAATCCTCGCGGGTGGAGTTTTCGTCCTTCACATGGGTGTACGTGGGTGCATGACGAGGTGCCTTGAGGCGGCCAGCAACACCATTGGCCTGCCCCTTTCATCGGTAAGGGCAGTCGCTCGAACGGGGCAGTGCAAGTAGCCCCCTATTTTAAGACAGGTACTTGCCTTTGTGTGGAAGCTGCTGAAATCGGCCTACGCTGAAATTAGCGTCAGCAAAGGGTTTCGAAACCACAACTCCCGGAGCGGCAGTGGTTACGACCGCTGGCTCCTCATGGCAAAAGGTATTCCCCTCTGACGCTGCTGGGAGTGTCTGGATCGATCGCAGCACACGATTGCCCTTAGTGCCGTTAGCAGGCCACCTCGGGTCCCGACGATGATCATTCATGGGAAAGATACCTTGAGTTTCGATATTAAGCGGCTGCGTCTCCGCGGCTCACAAATCCAGTTAGAAGTCCTAGGACGTCAGGGCCTGCGTGTGCGGGAGCTGCCCTTCTCGTCGGCGCTGCGCCTGCCAGGAGTCAACAAGGCGAGCTCACACAACGGACTGTCCCATTGATCTACCGGATGCCGAGCCTTGGGACGAGCCGGATGACCCGGTTCGCCGCGGTAGGAGCGATCGGAACCATCGTCAACCTTCTGGTCATGGCACTGCTCGTCCACGGCATGATCAACATTAGCTACGTGGTCGCCGCGGTCATCGCCGCCGAAATCTCGATCCTGCACAACTTCGTGCTCCAGGAGCGGTTCGTGTTCCGCGATGTGCGGGCCGGCGTCAACTCCTTGGGCAGCCGCCTCACTCAGCATCTGTTGTTCAACAACGCCGAGGCGCTGGTTCGGCTGCCTTTCCTGATCCTCTTGGTTGAGACGATGCACGTCCTGGCGCTGCTTGCCCAGGCGGTCACGCTGGCCATCGCGTTCGTCGCCCGGTTCCTCTTCGTCAGCCTGGTTATCTACCGTCCCAAACCGGTCAAGCGGGCCGCCCGCCACCGCGCACCCCGCGACCGTGTGAAGGAGGTCTCCGCATGAGCTTGCTGATCGCCTTTCTGCTGATCGGCGCCGTCCTGCTGTTCGCAGTTTGCTCAGGAACTCTGTGGTGGATGCTCCACGCGTGGCGGACTCCCGAGAACTACGAGTCAACCAACTTTCCTACAGCTGGCGTACTTAGCCGGCATTCCTTCTCGATCATCATTCCCTGCCGGGACGAACCGTATGATGTCATGGCTGCCACCGTTCAGCGGTTGCTGGACCAGACTCACCGTCGAGTCGAGATTGTGATTTCCGTGGGCGACGATGACGTGGACACGGTTGATCGCGCCCGGATGCTCGCTGCTCTGTATCCGCAGAATATCAAGGTGTCGGTCAACGGCGACCCAATCAAGAACAAGCCCCGTCAGCTCAACTCGGCGCTCCCGCTCTGCACCGGGGACATCGTCGGGATCATCGATGCTGAGTCCCTGACCGCTCCCGGGCTCCTCGCTCACATCGACGCCACCTTCCAGCTCACTGGTGCGGACATCGTCCAGGGAGCGGTTCACCTGGTCAACTACCGCAGCCGCTGGTTCACTCTGCGCAACTGCTTGGAGTACCGCATCTGGTTCCGGTCGCGCCTGCACGGGCATGCTAACTCCGGGTTCATCCCGCTGGGCGGAAACACGGTGTTCGTGTGGCGTCACCTCCTGGAACAGGTCGGCGGCTGGGATGGCGACTGTCTTGCAGAAGACTGCGAGATCGGTGTGCGGCTCTCGGTCATGGGTAAGCACACCGTGTGCGTGTACGACCCTGCGCTCACAACGCTCGAAGAGGCGCCGACCACCATCAAGACGTTCATCAAGCAGCGGACCCGGTGGAGCCTTGGCTTTATGCAGGTCCTCGCCAAGGGCGAATGGAAAAAGCTCCCCACCTGGCAGCGCCGCCTGGGCGGCTGGTGGACACTGGTCCAGCAGTACGCCATGGCACTGGCCGGAGTGCTCCTGCCTGTCGCGTTCGTGACAGCAGTCACGTTGTCACTCCCCGTGGGCATCGTCATCCTCACCTACGTGCCGCTCATCCCGCTGCTGCTGACTGTGGTCTTCGAGATCCTGGTGTTGCGCGAGTTCGGACGCGACATGAACTTCAAAATCGGGCTGCGCGACTACGTGCTCCTGATCGTCTCGACTCCCTTCTACCAGGGCATGCTCCTCTACTCCGCAGTGGCCGCTGTGCTGAAGTTCCGGCACCGGAACTTCACCTGGGACAAGACCCCACACACCGGGACGCACCTGGGCGTCGTCGCCGCCACCAGCATCATCAACGTTCGGAAACTGGGGAGCCCTGCATGACCGCGGTCCAAGGCACTAATCCCCCTACACCCGTGGCGGTAACGCGTCCTTCGGTCAAGCCGCACGCTGCGCTGCAGTGCTTCGGCTACCTGCTGCTGGGCATGCTCCCGCTGACCATGGTCCTCACCCTCGTCGCGATCCTCTACGGCGTCAATCTCCACGGATACCCGGAATTCAGCAACGACGACGAGGGTACCTACTTCGCGCAGGCATGGTCAGTCGCCCAGCACGGAGACATGGCGCACTACACGTACTGGTACGACCACCCACCAGTCGGGTGGATCCAGCTGGCTATGCTTTTCCAGCCGCTCCAATGGGTCTGGGGCGGCGAGGGCATCCCCGTCCAAACGGCAGGACGCGGCATGATGACCCTGATCGCGGTCATCTCAGCTGCGCTGATCTACAAAATCTCCCGCAACCTCGGAATGCCCAAGTCCGTTGCCCTCGTGGCTCCGCTGGTGTGGGCGCTCTCTCCCTTGACGGTCCACTACGGTCGACAGATCTTCCTGGACAACATCTCGATGGTCTGGCTGCTCGCCTGCTTCGCACTGGTCACAGGTAAACCAAAACTTCACTGCCATGTCGCCGCCGGAGCTGCATTCGGGATGGCGGTCCTGAGTAAGGAAACCGCGGCCATAGCGTTGCCCGCGATCCTGGCAACGCTATGGGTCTACGCGTGGGCTCGAACCCGCGCTTTCTCGTTTGTTGGGTTCCTTGCAACCGGAGCGTTCCTGATCAGCGGGTGGCTGCTGTTCGCGATCATCAAGAACGAACTGCTCCCCGGGCCCGGCCACGTCTCGCTCTGGGAAACCATAGTGTGGCAGCTTCACGGCCGAGGCAGCGCAGGTTTCATGTTTACCGATGGCACGGGTGCGAACAACATCCTCCAGGCGTGGCTGGGTCACGATCCGTACCTGGTCATCGCGGGGATGCTGCTGAGCGTGGTAGGGCTGTTCTTCCGACACTCACGTGGCATCGCGCTCGTTCCGCTGGTGCACCTGATCGTTGCGCTGCGCGGCGGCTACATCCCCGCGATGTACATCATCACCCCACTGCCGTTCTTCGCGTTGATCATCGTCTACCTCGCATGGAAACTCTGGCACGCCGCAAGCTTCCGATTTGGAGGAGCGATCAAGTGGCCCGGTCGTGCCGTCGTCGCAGCCTTGGTGGTTGCGTCCGTGTCCGTCATTGCTCCCTCATGGGCAGTTGCGTCTACCCGTGCTGTGACCGAGAACCAGAACGTTCCGTACCAGGAGGCACTCGCCTACGTCGAAGCAAACCTCCCACGGGACACGACAGTCCTCACCGACGACAACGTATGGAACGACCTGGTGAAGATGGGGTGGAGCGAGGACGGCTGGTCCGGCCCGCTCTGGCACTTCAAACTCGACCGGGACCCTGTGGCCCGGCGAGAGAACCTGCCCGGCGAATGGGAGGACATCGACTACATTTTCCTGGGCCGCGCCATGGAGGTGTTCGTCGGAGGCGAGATCCTCAGCAAGGAAGAGGCTCCCCTCGCCCATGCCGCTCTCTCCCACAGCGAACTCGTCAAGGCATGGGGCCCTGTCGGCCAACAGGTTCGTCTACTGAAGGTGAACCCGGACATGGGCCCGGTCGACCCGCAGTGGATGCGTATGCACCCGGACCAGGCACCGACCGCGATCATCACTCCTTGACCTCAATTCAGGCACGGCAGGCTCGCCGGCTGGATCCGCTGCGGAGTGAGAGACTTCGCCAACTGGCTCAACGACGGAGGGCACGCACGTCACTACGGTGCCCGAGATGTCATCGGAGAGTAAGGAGCCTTCGGCCCTGACAAAAGCGCTGGAGACGCGCTCCTCGTCGAGTGACATTCACTCTCAATATGGGCGCCTGCTGTCAGTTGGAAAGGTCGGGGGGTAGCGCTTCAAAAACGACCGTTCGTGAGACATCCAGGATCGTTGCTCCCAGTGTGACTGTTGGTTCGGAATGGCGGTTTCTTCACAGCTCGGTTTGGCGGTTTAGCTGATTCCGATGACGAGAGTTGAGCGTGCGGCCTCAACGACGTCGTCCGTGATCGTGTTGAGCTCGTTGATTTTCATGACCCGTTCGACCTGGGTGAAGATCCGGTCGATGAGGCGGAAGTTGCCGCGGGTGATCCGGGCGACGGCGGCGATGGCTTGGGCGTCGGTGAAGTCTTCCGGGTTCAGGGTCTGGCCGAGTTTGTGCCACCGGCGCTCCAGGACGAAGTGCAGTTCTTCCTGGGCGAGCGGACGGTACTCGTGGGCGAAGCCGACCCTGCTGTAGAGCTGTGCGTAACGGCTGAACCATTTTTCGATCCCGGGCATGCCTATGAGGATCAGGGCTATGTTGTCCCGATCGTAGCGGTCATGCAGCAGCTCCAGGGCCGTGGCGCTGAGCCGCTCGGACTCGTCTACGATGATCAGCTCCACATGCTTGCCGATGCGGGTGTGTGGTCCTGTCTTTTTGCCGATCTTTTCCAGGAGCTGGTCCACGCAGATCGATACTCGGGTGCTGATGTGCTCGATCCGGCCTGGCCGTAACAGATGCCGATGGTGTGCTGGCGGCGCACCGCGTCGGCGAACTCGACGAACCTGCCGATCCGCTCCCAAGCTGTTGCTCACAAATTGCTGGAACAGGATCAATTGGTCGCCGCTCTGCCTGCCGACTCTCCTTTGGCCGAGAAGGGAACCCTTGACATCGCCGATCTCGCGCCGCAAAACTTCATCGGCTATCCCAGATATTCCGTGGTGAGCGGCATTTTCCTGGACGCCTGTCGAAGGGCCGGGTTTCAGCCCAAGCTGGTCAGGAGGCAAACGAAACGTCCACCCTCCTCTCGCTGGTATCTGCGGGAATGGGTAGCCTGGTCCCGATGACCTCCCGGATGTTTTCCTTCGAAGGCGTCGTCTTCAGGCCGCTGCGTAACCCGCCGCTTGTTGACCTCGCTGTGGCGTGGAACCGCAACAACGAATCATCAGTGCTGATTCAAAACTTTCTGACCCTATTCGACTCGCTGCCGGGTTCACCCTCGCAGCCGCCGCCGCAAAGGAACCTAGCCCGTGAAGATTGAACGCATTGAGGCCATACCCTACGCCATCCCGTACACGCGGCCCTTGAAATTTGCCAGTGGAGAGGTGGCCACAGCCGAACACGTCCTAATCCGGGTGTACACGGACACCGGGATCTGTGGAGTAGCCGACACTCGTCCGCGCCCGTACACCTACGGCGAAACGCAGGATTCGATCATTTCGGTGGTCACCCGGATTTTTGCCCCGCAGCTCATCCCAAAGTGCAGCAAATCCTTCGCCGCACAGTGCACAATCCCATTGCAAAGGGCGCCTTGGACATTGCCCTTTGGGACATCATCGGCATTTCAGTGGCTACGCCGGTTTACAAACTCTTGGGTGGGTTCACTGACAGTATGCGAGTCTCCCATATGCTCGGCTTCAAGCCGGCGCAACACTTGCTGGACGAGGCCCTGCGGTTCCGCGAAATGTACGGGATTAACACCTTTAAGTTGAAGACGGGCCGTCGGCCTTTGTCTCTGGACATCGAGGCCTGTCATGTACTGCGGGACGGGCTGGGTGAAGACACAGAAATCTACCTGGACGCTAACCGTGGTTGGTCAGCCAACGAGGCAATGGAAGTGCTGCGCCGTACCGAAGGCCTTGGATTGTCGATGCTGGAAGAGCCTTGTGACGCCGGCGAAGCCATGGGCCGCCGGCGGCTCGTCCAGCAGGCAACCATCCCGATCGTCGGCGACGAAAGTGTCGCAACACCCGGTGACGTTTCGCGAGAGCTGTTGTCCGGCGGCAGCACGGCCATCTGCATCAAGACCGCCCGCAGCGGATTCACGCAGGCCCTGCAAATCCTTGGCCTGTGCGATGGACTGGGAGTGGATGTCACCATGGGCAACCAGATCGACACCCAAGTGGGAAGCCTCGCCACGGTGACCTTCGGTGCGGCGTTCGAAGCCAGTTCCCGGCGCGCCGGCGAGCTGTCTAACTTCCTGGACATGACGGACGACCTTCTGGCCACACCTTTGGAAATAAAGGACGGCATCATCCACGTCCGGGACGTGCCGGGCGTTGGTGCCGACATCGATTACGACAAACTCGAAAAATATCGGCAGGACTGACTTCTCAGTCCTGCCCCGACACCTTGGAGAAAGATCATGCTCTATATGGTTCGAATGGATGTCAACCTTCCGCCGGGCATGCCCGCTGACCAGGCGGACGCCATCAAAGCGAAGGAACGTGGATACGCGCAGGAACTTCAGCGTGACGGGCGCTGGGTGCATCTCTGGCGAGTAGTCGGTGAGTACTCGAACTACTCGGTGTTCGACGTGGCTGACAACGACGAGCTGCACTCCTTGCTCTCTGGGTTGCCGCTCTTCCCGTACATGGACATCAAGGTGACCCCACTGGCGAAGCATCCATCCGCCGTCGGCTAGTCCTTCGTCGCCAACTGATACATAAAATCTCTCAATGAGCCTGAAATCAGTATTTCTGTTCGCTCAATAGGAAGCCTAGCCTTGAATCAACAGCACACTGTGTGATGGCCGGTACTGGACGTTCCCCTGAAGGGGGAATGCTGAAGCCACCGAAAATTATCTACGACAAGGGAGTCACCGTGACAACGGAAACCAAGGCAACTGCAGCCGCCTCAGGTGCGGGTGCAACAGCCCGCTTCAGGGAAGACAAGCACGTCGCTGCCACTACAAGCCAGGAGCGCGTTAGCGCCCTCGCTGGCCGGATCATCAAAGCTATCAACGACACCGTGATCGACGAGAAGGTCACTTATGACGAATACAACGCCCTTAAGTCTTGGCTGATCAGGGTCGGCGAGGACGGGGAATGGCCGCTGTTCCTTGATGTCTGGGTGGAGCACTCCGTCGAAGAAGTTGCCAATGCCAACCGGCACGGCTCCAAGGGGACCATTGAAGGCCCCTACTACATTCCGAACGCGCCATCCCAGAACACGCCGGCCACGCTGCCCATGCGTGATGACGAGCCGGGCACACCGCTGCTGTTCCAGGGGCAGGTGAAGAACGTTGCCGGGCAGCCCCTGGCGGGAGCCGTGATCGAGCTGTGGCACGCAGACGATCTTGGCTTTTACTCCCAGTTCGCGCCGGGCCTGCCGGAATGGAACCTCCGCGGCTCCGTCACCGCCGACGCCGAGGGCAAGTTCCAGGTCAACACCGTTCAGCCGGCCCCGTACCAGATCCCGACCGACGGCGCCTGTGGAGCCCTCATCGCTGCTGCCGGCTGGCACGCCTGGCGGCCAGCACACCTGCACCTGAAGGTCTCCGCGCCCGGGCACCAGCTCATTACTACCCAGTTGTACTTCCAGGGTGATGAGCATGTAGCAGACGATATTGCTTCGGCCGTCAAGCCGGAACTGATCCTCGCACCTACGGGCCGCGGTGACGGCGACGGCCGTGAAGTCACCTACGACTTCATCCTCGATCCGCAGGACTGAAACAAAATTCAACTCTCTGGCTACGCCGGCCAGGCCGGTCAGCCCCCTGCTGTCGGGTGGCGGCCCCTCGCCACCACCCGACTTTGAACCGCACGGGCTGGCCCAGATGCCGTCTTGCGAATCATCAGGTCCCCGACCGAGGAGGCGCCAGTGAGCCAGGAAGCAGTCCTGTCACCTGTAGACACCCGCGAAGTGCGCCACGCATTCGGGACATTCGCCACTGGAGTCGCAGTAGTGACATGCCGGTCCGAGGACGGCGTGCCCCACGGCGCCACAGTCAACTCCTTCACAGCCATCTCACTCGATCCGCCCTTGGCCCAGGTGACACTGACCCGGACCTCGCGGGCCGCCCGCTACCTTAGAGGTGCCCCCTTTGCCCTCAATGTCCTGTCCACTGAACAGCTGGATGTCGCCCTGCATTTCGCCGGGAGTGCCGCGGGCAAGAAGCCCGCATGGGCCCTTGACGGTAACGTTCCGGTGCTGCTGAACAACGCAGCCACCCTGGCATGCCGTCCCTGGAACATCTATGACGGCGGGGACCACCTCATCGTCGTCGGCGAAGTCATCTCCCAGAACATCACCACGCGCGAACGGCTCCTGTTCTTTAATGGAAAGTTCCGCCAGATCGGCAGTCTTGTGGACGGTGCGCCCTGGGGCCACTCATATGACGCTTCCGACTCCGGATGGTTCGCAGGCGCCGTCTCGTTCAAACCTATTGGTGACGCCTAGGCCGCGCTTCACAGGGCAGACAGGTTGAATGTCCTAGCGCCGCTACTGAAAGATGAGGGAGACGGCATGACGACTGAAATGCACCCCCCGCTTGGGGTGCCAACACCACCACCGCGCTTCCCGTATGACGTCATCTCATTGCCCTGCCTCAAATCGCTCAGCCCTCGGAATACCTCCTGCAGACCCCGATCCATTCGTCAGACGTGTGGTCGTAGTCAACCCGTTCCTGCACATTCACGACACGTGGATGATGAACGCAGGAAGAACCTGAGCGCTAGTGAGGGAGGTTCTCCGTGACATCGATGGCTGCGGTCAACAACGAGAAGGTCGCGAGTTTCTCGACGAGCCATCTGCCCTGGTGCCTGGACGTGGTTCGTGGATCCCCGCTGGAATACAACGATGTGAAGCTAGGCGGACCATGGGCAGTCGATTGCCGTCTCGGCGGGATGTCCGGCCGCCGCGGTTCACGTGAGATCAGCCGTACAGACGGTGACTACACTGCGGTCTTGTTAGTACGGCAAGGCCAGGAGGTCTTTTCACAGAGCGGTCGCCAGGCATCGATTGGGCCAGGCAGCGCCCTAATTTGGGATGGCGTCCTGCCGGGGGAGTGCCACAGCGACGGCCCGCTCGTGAAGACGACACTCTTTATGCCCCGTGACCTCTGCCTTGAGGCGCTCCCGCGCCTCGACGCACTCGTCGCCCGCCCCCTGGCCCCGACCCCCAGCCTCCGCCTTCTATTCGACTGGTTACAAATGTCAATGACATCCGAAGATCTGGACAAGGAAGCGGCCAACACGGCAGGACGTGTCGCCATTGACCTGCTGACATCGGCGCTCGGTGCTTCCTCGAACATAGTGCTCAACACTCAGGCGATCCGGCTGATGGAGATCAAGGCCTTCATTGAAAGGCAGATCGCCGATCCCGGCCTCACGGTGGATGACATTGCCCGTGCCAACGCGGTCTCAACCCGGTACCTTCACATATTGTTTCAAGGCACAGGGGAAACCTGCCGCCAATTTTTGATGCGCCGTCGGCGGGAAGCCGCACATCAACTGTTGCTATCGCCGGCGAGACTGTCGATCACAGAGATCGCCCACAGGTACGGCTTCGACAGCCCGTCATCATTCAGCCGCGCTTACCGCACCGCCTACGGTGTTTCACCCCGGGAAGCACGGAATACCAGCCGCTGAATATGATCTACGCGACATTGTGCGCACCCGGAACATTTCTGTGCACACGGCGGCAGGTTTTTCTGCCTCGAGTATCCAATACTTGCTACTGCGAGGAGATACCTCCCGGTGACGAAGGAGTCCCCAATGTCCAATACCCTGAGCGCGCGTGCCGTGAAGCACGCCGCACTGTTCCAGCCCGGACGGATCGGACGGATGTCCCTGAAGAACCGCTTCGTCCAGTCCCCCATCTTCACCCAGTACGCCGAGGTCGATGGATACGCGGGCCCCCGCCTCATCGAATATTTCCGCGAACGGGCGCGCGGGGGAGCAGGCCTGCTCATCACGGAGAACACCTCGGTTGACTGGCAGGTTGGCCGCACGGTCGGACACCCGATCCGGATCGACCACGACCGTTACCGGTCCGGTCTGGCAGACCTGGTCGAGGCGGTACACAACGAGGGCGCGAAGATCGCCGTGCAGTTGCACCACACGGGCCGCCAGAACTCCCAAGGCAACACCGAAGGCAACGTTCCGCCAATCGCACCAACGGCCGGCATCACCAGCGCCTTCGGAACGGCACCGCGCGCCATCGAGCTCGCGGAGATCCCCGGCCTGATCAACATGTACGCCCAGGGGGCCCGCCGGGCCAAGGAAGTGGGCTTCGACGCGGTGGAGCTCCACGGCGCGCACGGGTACCTGCTAGGGCAGTTCCTGTCGCCCAAGACGAACAAGCGCACCGATGGGTACGGAGGCTCGCTGGAAAATCGGGCCCGATTCGCCCTCGAAGTGGTCCGGGCGGTACGCGAACAGGTCGGTCCCGACTTCCCGGTGCTTTACCGGCTCAGCGTCGAGGAGCCGTACGAGGGCGGGCTCTCCCTGGAGGACGGGCTGGCGTTCTGCCAGATGCTGGAGGAGTACGTCGATGCGCTGGACGTGTCGGCCGGCAACTACGACACGGCGGACATTCTCCTGCCCATGGTCCCCCCGGGCAACCTCCTGCACTATGCCAAAGAAGTGAAAAAGCGGGTCTCCGTACCCGTCATCGGCGTGGGGCGTTTGGTCTGGCTGCTGGACGAGCTCAACGACGACGTCGCCGCCGGGGAACTGGACTTCGTCGCCATGGGACGAGCGGGCCTGGCCGATCCCACGATCGTCGAAAAGACCCGACGTGGTGAAACGTCAAACATTCGCCGCTGCCTGGCCGTCAACGAGTGCATCTCACGGTGGATGTTCAACGGTCAGCACACCCAGTGCGTCATTAACCCGGCGCTGTCTCAGGAAAAGCGGGCCGCCGAGGCCCGTCGGCTGGCCGTCCTCACCAAGCGGGTCCTGATTGTTGGAGCCGGCCCGGCCGGATGCGAGGCCGCCATCCTGGCCGCCGAGCGCGGCCATGAAGTGACGCTGGCCGAACGCGAGCAGGAGATCGGCGGCCAGCTGCGGGCGTGGGCAGCAGCGAAGGTGTTGAACAAGGAGATCACCACGTTCCTCGAGTTCTACAGCGCCGAGCTGCAGCGCACCGGCGTTGACGTCCGGCTCAACACCGAGATCACGGAAGCCGACATGAACGGGTACGACACCGTCCTACTCGCCACCGGCACCAAGAGCTCAGGAGCCCCCAAAGGAACCGTCGAAGCCGTGCGGATGCTGGCCGACCGCCGTGCCCCCGAAGCGAAGGAGTTGACTGTGCACGGGGACACTGAGACCGCGATGTTCTCCGCCCTGTGGCTGGCCGAGCAGGGCCGGAAGGTTACGCTCAGCTCTCCCAGCGCCGACATCGGACTCGACACCAACGACATGCAGCGCAACCACCTGAGGGGGCTGCTCGCCGCCCTGAACGTAACCGTTCTCACCGACCAGCCGGCCCCCGCCGGAGAGACAGTCGTGTGGGCGCAGGATCGCGCGGCCAGCGATGCCCTGGCAGGGGCAGCCGGAGACGATCGCGTGCACATCATCGGCACACGTCTTAGGGGCGGCCGCATGTACGAGGCAACCCAGTCTGGTTTCTGGGCAGCAGCCCAGATTTAGGAGGAGTAACGATGACTATTCGCGCAATTGAGCACATCGGCATCACGGTGCCCGACCTTGAGCAGGCAACCCGCTTCTTCGCCGACGCTTTCGGCGCCGAAAAGATCTATGACATGCTCGACGAACCCCTGGCAGGCCCCGCCGTCGAGGCCGGCCTGGGGATCCCCACAGGAGCGAGGATCGAGGCAATACGCATGCTCCGTCTCGGCGAAGGACCCAATCTGGAGCTGTTCACTTACTCCGGGACAACACAGCGCGACCCTGTCGTGCCGAGCGACTACGGTCTCCAGCACTTCTGCGTCTACGTCGACGACATCGAGGAGGCCGCCGCCCGGTTGGAAAAGGCCGGCGGGCAGCTGCTGAGCCAGCCGGGTGATCTTCCGGGAGGCGATGCAGGAGAGGGCAACCGGTATCTCTACGCCCGCACCCCGTGGGGCAGCACAGTGGAGCTCGTAACCTACCCATCTGCCCAGGCCTACGAGTCCAGAACTTCCCTGCGCCGTTGGCGTCCGGCCAAGGAGTCCGGCACTGCCCATCAGGAAAAATGACACCGGTGCGCCGGGCAGGGCCAGCATTCGCTGGCGGGACATGAAGTGGCAGCTTTGCATATGGTAGGAAGGATGACCAAGGGCACGCCCTGAGAACGGCAGCATAGCTCAGCCTTGCATGACGGCGACCATTCGCATAGGCGAGGTAATCGCGTCTCATCCCGATGATTTGCTGGCGCACTTCCATTTGCACTTCCATTAGGGAAGCGCACACATTGGCGGTGAGGTTCAAGCAAGTTTGGCTTGCGGGTACTCTTAGATCCTCTGCCCGGCTGATTTCGAAATCGGGCAAGGACGGCTTTCAGGGCACCGCTGCCGGCGCGAGCCGAACCAGCCCGGCCGCCGTCCCGAGTCAGGGTCTTCTTCCGCTTTGTGTGAGCGCCGCTGCTTGGCCGAGGCGATGACTTTCCTTTAGCGTTCCCCGAGCGAGTGTTCAAATTGGGCAAGTGCACGCATCACGGATGCTATGAGTTGGCCATAGGGGAGTCATCGCCGGTGAGAGCAGGTGTTTCCGGCGATTCCAGCCGCGCGCCTTTTCGGGTCAGGCCGCCTTGGAAAGAGCACGTAAGCAAATGCGCGGGTGTTCACGGCACAGAGAGTTAGGAGTGTTTACTGCCGAAGTCACTCAAAGCCGGACTGGTGGTTCCGGGTCGTCGCGCCGGGCGGAATCACTGTTGGGCACGGCCAGAACCTGGCCTCCGAATTCGCACTGGCAGGACGGGAAATGGGGAGGTATTACGCGTTCTCAACAACAACGTCATTCTTGCCCGTGCCGCCGGCAGGGGTGAGGTCATTCTCAGCGGCCGGGCCTCAACTTTCAGAAAAGGCCCGATCAGCAGGTGGATTATTGAAACATACGAGGAGATTATGGACGCATTGGCAGGTCCACCTCATCTGGCCAAGCCGAACACTCCGCGTGGGTGGCTGACGTGACCGGATCGGATGAACATTTTGACCCTGCCTTCCTGGGCATCCCGCGGTGAACCGGGCTCTGGCTGATCGGTTCTGAGTCCCTGAGCCATTTCGATGATGCAACCCCGCAGCATTGACGGAAGCGGGCCCGCTTCTTACCATGAGTCCCCTAGGAGAGCACGAACGCTGAAGCGGAGTCCGGACATGGGAAAACCGAAAACCGAAAAACCGAAAAACCGGGAAAGCATCTTCCGGCAAAACCGGTCGCTCTCACCCGCCAGAGAGGCCAGTGGAATGGTGGAAGCGACCCTTTGTTTGGGGCGGGACGATTCTTCTGGCCGCGTTAGGCGCCGCCCTCACCGCCTGGCTCCAGCCAAGAATCACCGGCAATCGACACAGTCACCGAGTCAGGGGACCCCATCTCAGTAGTCACATCCACCTTCGCCGCCACGCTGGGAGAAGGGGCAATAGAAGGACAAATCCTGGACGTCCTGATCGCCGGCGACGACGAAGCCGCAACCCAGGCCGTCGCCGACTTTGCCGCCGCTGCCGGACTCAACCCCGTCGTCGTCGGACCACAGCGCCGCGCCCAGCAGCTCGAACAGACCGGCTTCCTCCACATCCTGTCATAGCTGGTCAACCCCAGCCACGATGGACCTTCCGCGTAGCGTACTAAGTACTCAGTGCTGCCGCCCGCTGTTCCCCGCGCCCACGGTGACTCCTGAAGCGTGCTTTGAATGCCTGCAGGGGTGGTCGGGGTGCTGACGCCGATCCTAACGCCTTCCCGCATCACTGGACAGCGAGATCACCAGGAACTCCTGCGCCGGAATTTCAAATTCGGACAGGCGGCTTTCCAGATCCTTGATTCCGTAGCGGCCGTCAAATGCCTGCAGAAGGAATTCGGCGCCGAGACGGAGCCGGTTCTCCAGGCCCAGTGCTGCGCGGGACAGTTCCAGGCCCAAGACTGTCGCCGCATGGGCCAAGCTGCGGCTCGGCAATGAGCTCGGCGACAGTAATCACGACCGGGGCTCCTTCCCGGCTCCCGCAAATCGATCGCCTGCCGGACTACGGTATTGCAATCGTCGGAGTGCCGTTCGACGGCGGCACCTCCTTCCGCCCGGGCGCCCGTTTCGGCCCCGCGGCCGTCCGTGAAGCGTCCCGGCTGCTGCGCCCCGGATATCCACCCGGAACTCGACGTCGAGCCCGTGTATGAAGCCCAGGTGGTGGACGCCGGCGATATCGCCTGCACGCCTACGACATCACCCGGGCTGTACGCGAAATCGAGGAGCAGGCGCGGCCCCTGATCAGCGAGGACAAGAGACTCATCGCCATTGGTGGGGACCACACCATCGCCCTGCCCTTGCTGCGGGCGCTGAATCAAGTCCACGGGCCGGTTGCCCTGCTCCACTTCGATGCTCACCTGGACACCTGGGACACTTACTTCGCCCAGCGGGTCACGCATGGAACCATTTTCCGCAGGGCCTTCGAGGAAGGGCTGCTTATAGAGGACAAGTCCATGCACGTGGGTATCCGCGGGCCGGTCTATGACCGTGACGATTTTCTGCGCGACCACGAGTTCGGGTTCCAGATCATCAGGTGTTCGGACTTGGACGTCACTCGTATCCCCGCTGCAATCCAGAGGGTTAAGGAGCGTCTGGGCGATACGCCCGTCTACGTTTCCATCGACATTGATGTCCTGGACCCGTCCTACGCTCCGGGCACCGGAACACCGGAGATGGGCGGCCTGCACTCCCGTGAGCTGCTTGCCCTCTTGAGGGGCCTCAACGGTATCACCATCGCGGGGGCTGATGTCGTCGAAGTAGCCCCCGCGTACGACCACGCAGACATCACCACTCTTGCGGCCGCAACCCTGGTCTTTGACCTTCTCAGGCTGATGGTGAACCGCTCCAAAGGAGCGATCATCAGAGGCGCCGAAGCGCTGGAAGCCGCAACGGTTTAGGCGCCATGCCCTTGCTGGCCCGCGGACTCCGTGGGCCAGCAGGGGCGCCGGATCGGCCCCTCGAATACAAGCCCGCGACCGGCTTCGTTGCCATTGCCGGATGAAGGCTGGAACGTGGGTACAACCGACCGTTGCGAGTTCCCGGGGGAGAGGCCTAGACTCGGGCCACAACCCCCATCGGGGAGAACTCCAGAACCCTTCACTCATCCCCTGTTCTGGGCGTGCGGATAGGTTCGTGTTCTGGGCACAGCAGAACAGGAATCGGCCATGACTAAGTATCTTTTCCAAGCAAATTATGTGGGCCAGGGCATCAAAGGCCTGATGCAGGAGGGTGCGTCCAAGCGTGGGGACGCGGTTGTAAAGGCCTTGGAGTCGGTTGGGGGATCACTGGAATGCATCTACTAGGCGTTTGGCGCGACGGATGTCCTGGGGGTGTTCGACGTTCCCGATCAGCCGAGTGCTGTTGCCCTTTCCCTGATGATCAATTCCACCGGCGCCGTGGACCTTCACCTCACGCCGCTCATGACACCCGAGGATATTGACGCAGCTGTGGGCAAGACACCTGTCTACCGGGCCCCCGGTCAGTAACGGCTTCGACTGGGCTGCCTCGTGCAGCGCCAGTCGAACCTTCGGTCACCAGAGGGGACGGCCGGCAGCACCCGCCAGAGAGCCGCGAGTTGCTTTCAAAGATATTCGAAAAAATCCGGTCTGGTTTCGGCGTCCAACCCTTAGTATCAGGAAAGTGCCGGTAGGCACCACCTGACCGGCGGATTTCCAACCGCCTTGCCGATTGCGGGGGACCGATCGCCATGCTCCGAACTTTGAAATCCATCGCGGCAGTGGTTGGCCTGGGTCTGGCTTTGGGACTGATGCCGGCCCAGTCCGCCCAGGCAGCGCCTGCCACAGGCCGGATCTCCCTCAGCCCGGCCACTGGACTGGCAGGATCCGCCGTCACAGTCAGCGGAACGGGGTTCAAGGCCTCCACCACGGGGACGGTGATCGCCGGTGCCACGACTTTCCCCTTCAAAACGGCGGCCTCGGGTGCCTTCAGCACCTCGATCACCATCCCTTCCGCAGCCACGGGATCGTTGACAATCACGGCCAAGACCTCGTCCATCCAGGCCTCGTCCGTGTTCACGGTGACCGCGCCGGCCCCGACGCTCCCTCCGGTCAGCACCGCCGCGCTTCGCTTCGGGGTCGCCACGGCCGGCGGCCCCCTGGCCGGCGGCGAACTCGATGAAGTGGCGCAACTGGCCGGGGAAAGCCCGTCCACGATTCTGTTCTACAAGGACTTTCTCCAGGCGCCACCCATCGCCGAGATGGACTCCGTCCGGGCACGCGGCGCCGTCCCGCTCATAACCTGGGAACCTTGGGCCTGGGGCGGCGGAATGGAACAGCCCGCCTACTCCCTAGACCGAATTGCCGCTGGCGACTTTGACGCCCACATCACGCAGTGGGGTCAGGCACTTGCGGCCTGGGGCCAGCCGGTCCAGCTCAGATTCGCCCACGAGATGAACGGCAACTGGTACCCGTGGGCCGAAGGCGTCAACGGCAACCAGCCCGGCGACTATGTAGAAGCCTGGCGCCATGTTCACGACATTGTTGCTGCCACCGGAGCCAGCAACGTGTCCTGGGTTTGGAGCCCGAATGTTCCCTACTACGGTTCCACCGATCTCGCCGGCCTCTTTCCCGGCGCCGGGTATGTGGATGTTGTGGCCCTCGACGGGTACAACTGGGGCACTTCAGCCTCCTGGAGCGGCTGGATATCGCCGCAGGATCTCTTCGCTCCGGGGATAGCCCAGTTGCGTACTCTGGCACCCGGAGTTCCCATCCTGATCAGCGAGACGGCTTCCAGCGAAGCAGGGGGCAACAAGGCTGCCTGGAACACTGAGCTCGTGTCCTATCTGGCGGCCCAGCCCGATGTTGTCGGCTTCGTCTGGTTCCACCTCCAGAAGGAAACCGACTGGCGGATCAACAGCAGCGGCACCTCCGCCTCAGCTTTTAAGTCCGCATTGCAGGCGCGCCGGACTCCCTGACTCGGTAGTCAGGGACGCGCCTTGTTGTCCCGGCGGACCAGCCCCAGCAGGGCAACACCAATGAGCATCACGCCAAGCGTGGTCAGCAGGGCAGCGGGCGAAGCGACGAAATCTGTCTGGTTGGCCACACTGTTGCCCAAGTAGCGGCATAATGACCTAAACTGCTTCACTGAGGCGCCTGAAATGGTGCCGTGCAGCGACGAAAGTGAACACGCCATGGCTACCGATTACGACGCTCCACGCAAGACTGACGACGAGGCTTCCGCCGAGTCGCTGGAGGCCCTGCAGGCATCCCGCAGCGGCAGTGCCCAGACCGCAGTCATCGACGTCGACGAGACCGACACCGCCGAAGGCATCGACCTTCCCGGCGCCGATCTCTCCGGCGAAGAGCTGACGGTCATTGTGGTTCCCGAACAGTCCGATGAGTTCACCTGCTCATCCTGCTTCCTGGTCCGGCACCGGTCCCAGATTGCACGCGAAAAGAACGGCCTGAAGTACTGCATCGAGTGCGAAGGCTGAACGGCCGACGGCGGCACTCCGGTGAGGTGCGCCGGCGTCGTTATTATGCATAACGGCAGGGTGCAGAAACGGTGTTAATAGCGTATCGATGGCCCCGTAAAGTGCTTTAGAATTACGCCCGCGTGACCGGAACCAAGGCCGATTAACGGTTCCGCGCCGAAGCGGCAACAACCCTTTTGAGTGGCCTTGGAGACTCCTACGCTTGAGCTACCTAATCACTCGAAGGGTGGCCCACAATGAAAAAGATTCATACGTGGCTGACAGTCATTTTGATGGCTGTCGGATTGGGTTTCCTGGCTCCGGGGCCCGCCTCGGCAACCACATCGTATTGCGGACTCGTATGGGGATCGCTGGCTGAATCAGACCCGGCCATGAGCACCGCATCCGTCACCAACGTCCGGACAGGGCAGCATTACTGCTTTGACCGGATGGTGGTTGATCTCAACGGCCCTGTTGCCGGCTACACGGTTCAGTACGTTCCGACCGTGGTCCAGGACGGTTCAGGTTTTGAAATCCCGATGCGGGGTGGCGCATTCCTCCAGGTAACTGTGAACGCACCGTCCTATGACAGCAATTACAACGTCACCTACAGCCCGGCGGCAAAGGCCGAACTGTCCGACGTATCGGGATACCAGACCTTCCGGCAGGTGGCCTACGCGGGCAGCTTCGAAGGCTACACCAGCATCGGACTGGGTGTCCGTGCCCGGCTCCCGTTCCGGGTCTTCACCCTGGACGGCCCCGGATCCGGATCGCGCATGGTGGTGGATGTAGCGCACTTCTGGTGACCCGCGGTTCGCTGCTGAACCGCAGTTGAGACAAGATCAGGAAACCAAAACGGCGCCCTGCTCCGGAGACTTTCCGGGCAGGGCGCCGTGCTGTGTGCTGTGGGTGGGGCAACTACTCCGGGACCACAAGTGCAGGAGTGTCCCGGCGGATGGTTTCGCCGCGGAAGAACCCCGGGCGGAGGCGTGCCATGATCACCATCAGCACAGCCCCGAGCGCTAGGATCCCGATGCCCAGGACAAACACCAGCCCAACCCCGAAGACCTCCGAACCGCTGCCGAACTCCGGCGCCCAGCTGTCCATGGCTGTCTGCAGGAAAACCACAAACAATCCGACGCCGCCCGCTACCGGGCAGAGCAGCCGCAGCATGAAGTTGCGGACGCTGCTGAACACGCTGTTCCGGAAGTACCAGGCGCAGGCGATGGCGGTCAGGCCGTAGTAGAAGCAGATCATCAGGCCGAGGGCCAGGATGGTGTCGTTCAGGACGTTTTCGCTGATCACATGCATCACCGCATAGAACCCAGCGGACAGGATGCCCGCCGCCACTGTTGCGAAGCCCGGCGTCGAGAAACGCTTGCTGATGTGGCTGAACGGCGCAGGCAGCGCACCGTAGTGGGCCATGGCCAGCAGGCTGCGCGACGGAGACGTGAACGTGGACTGCAGGGACGCAGCGGAACTGGACAGCACCGCGAGCGACATCAGGATGGCGAACGGCCCCATGATCGGCGAGGCCAGCGCCGTGAAGAGGTTCTCGTGGTTCTCAGCGTTGTTCAGGCCAATCCCGGTATCGCCGACGCCGGCGAACATCATGGTGGAAATGGTCACCAGCAGGTAGATCCCCAGGACAACGACGGCGGTGAGGGTGCCCGCCAGTCCAGCCGTCTTTTTGCCGTTGGCGGTTTCCTCATTCACCGTCAGGCAGACGTCCCAGCCCCAGTAGACAAAGATCGACAGCGAGATGCCGGCAGCGATCTGCCCGAACGTCTCGATCCTGGTGACGTCGAACCACTCCCAGCTGAACGGGATGGCCGTTTCCGACGTGGACCAGTTCGCGAACGCCATGCCCACGAAAAGCCCCAGGACCAGCAGCTGGAATCCGACGAGTCCGTACTGGACCAGCTTGGTGGTGTGCAGGCCGCGGTAGCTCACCCACACGGCGAGGGCCACGAACACGAAGCACGTCAGGACGTTCAACGGCTTATTGGCCGCGAGGTCCGCGAGTTCAGGCGCACCCGTCAGCTGCGACAGGAAGAGATAGAAGAAGTCGACGGCCACGCCCGCCAGGTTGGACAGGACGATGATGTTGGCGGCCAGCAGTCCCCAGCCGCCCATCCAGCCCACCCAGGGGCCAAACGCTTTGGTGACCCAGGTGAACGTGGTGCCGCTGTCCGGGGAATCGGCGTTGAGTTCCCGGTAGGCGAGTGACACCAGGATCATGGGGATGAACCCGATCAGGAAAATGACGGGCAGCTGGAGCCCCGCCTCATTAACCGTGGGGCCCAGGGCGCTGGTCAGCGTGTAGGCCGGTGCGATGGTGGAAATGCCAAGAACGACGACGGCGAGGAGGCCCAGCTGCCCGCCCTTCAGTCCTTTTGCGGTGATGCCGTGCGCCGAGCCGGCCGGGTCGGTCCCGGATGGCTGGCCTGCGGGGGTGTTCGTGCGGGTGGTTTGGGTCATTGTCCAGCGCTTTCTACGAAGCAGCAGGCTGCTGTTGGGTGATGCAGTGGATGCCGCCGCCGCGGGCGAAGAGCTCACGGGCGTCAATGCCGACCACACGCCGGCCGGGGTAGGCCTCCGCCAGGATCTGCAGCGCCTTGTCATCGTTGGGGTCCCCGAACGTACAGGCGATGACGCCGCCGTTGACCACGACGTGGTTGATGTAGCTGTAGTCGACAAAGCCTTCGTCATCCCAGAGCACTTCAGGGGCCGGGACTTCGATGATGGTCCACTCCCGTCCGGCCGCGTCCCTCGTGGTGCGCAGGTGCTCGATGATGTCGCGGCTTACCTGGAAGTCCGGGTGGCGGGGGTCCTGCTGGGAATGCACCAGCAGTGTGCCGGGGGAGGGGATGGCGGCCACGATGTCCACATGACCGCGCGTGCCGAACCGTTCCGAGTCGCGGGCCAGTCCGCGCGGGAGCCAGACCACCTGCGTGGCGCCGATGGTCCGGGCGAGCTCGGCTTCGACGTCGGCCCGGCTGAGTCCCGGGTTGCGGCCCGGATCCAGCTGCACGGTTTCGGTCACCAGCACGGTTCCCTGGCCGTCCACCTGGATGCCGCCGCCTTCGTTGACCAGCGCGGACACGATGTGCGTGGCCCCGGACCGGCCCGAGACTTCGCCGGCGATCAGCGCGTCTTTGTCCCAGCGCGCCCAGTCCTGGGCGCCCCAGCCGTTGAAGACCCAGTCGACGGCGCCGAGGCTCCCGTCCTGGTCCAGCACAAACGTGGGGCCGATGTCTCGCATCCACGCATCGTTGAGCGGGGCGGCAAGTACCTCGACGGCCGGGTGCAGATAGCGGGCGGCGATGCCGACGTCGTCGGGGTCCACCACCACGGTGACCGGCTCAAATTCGACGGCGGCGTTGGCCACCGCTGCCCAGGTGGACCGGGCTGCGTGGGCAGCTTCCTCCGTGTCACCCAGGGTGTAACCGCCGGTGGGAAAGGCCATCCACAGCCGCTCCTGCGGAGCGGTTTCGGCGGGCATGCGCCACGTGCTCATGCGGTCACCTGCTGACGGTTGATTGAGCCTGCGTGACTGGTGATTGAGCCGGCGTGCCCGGTGATTGAGCCTGCGTGCCCGTTGATTGAGCCGGCGTACCCGGTGATTGAGCCTGCGTGCCCGTTGATTGAGCCTGTCGAAATCCCTGGCTCTTCGCCGCCGAGCGGCTGGTCACGGCGTACGGGTTCCGTAAGCCGGCCGTAGGTATCGGGGCGGCGCGTGGACAGGAAGGGGAAGAGCGTCAGCCAGTCCCGCCGCTGGTCCAGGTCGAGGTCTGCCACCAGCACTGCGGAGGCGTCACGCGGGGCCTGCACGAGGACGCGGCCGTAGGGGTCGGAGATGAAGGAGGAGCCGTAGAAGTTCAGCGTTCCTTCACTGCCCCAGCGGTTGGGGGCGATCATAAAGAGCCCGTTGGCGATGCCGTTGCCCACAATGACCTGCTGCCACAGCGGCTGGGTGTCGAATTCCGGGTGGTCCGGCTCTGAGCCGATGGCGGTGGGGTAGACCAGGATCTCTGCGCCACCGAGGGAGTAGAGCCGGGCCACCTCCGGGAACCATTCGTCCCAGCAGGTGGGCATGCCCAGCCGGGCGCCGCCCAGTTGTGCCGGCGCGTGGACCTCGTAGGCATCCGCGGCCGCCGGCCCCTGGCGGAAGAACTTGTCTTCGTAGTAGCCGGCGGTGACCGGGATGTGGAGCTTGTGCGTGCGGGCGAGCAGTTCGCCCTCGGACGACACCAGGACGGCGGTGTTCAGCCCCAGGCCGTCGTCGCTGCCGTCCGGGTTCGGTGCCTGCTGGTACAGCGAGGCATGGACAGCCACGCCGTGGCGGCGGGCCGACTCGGCAGCAAACCGGAAGGTGGGTCCGGTGAGCAGGTCCTCAGCGATGTCCGACGGCCGGGGCCGCACCGCTCCAGGGCGCGTGGTGTCATTCTCCGGGCGCGTGTCCGCGGGGTAACGGGAGAGGGTGAGTTCGGGGAGGAATACCACCGTGGCACCGAGCCTGGCTGCGCGGCCGATTCCTTCATCGAGTTCCGCCTGCAGGACGGCAGCGTCTGCATGCCAGCGGTGCTGCACAACGCCCACCCGAAGGGCAGAGCGGACGGACGGCGTTGTCCGGGCCAGGGACGTGGGTGAGTCGAGGCAGGAAATTTCAATCATGTGCTTACTTCCAGTGAGACGACCGTCACTAAATGAATGACGTTCATTTAGTATGGAGGGTGGACGGCTTTCGCGCAATGGTTTAAATGAATTCCGTTCTTTTATCTCGCTCCGTGAGATTAGTAAGCTCACTGAGAAATTTGCTTCCGGCCTGCCGCGATCGATCCCGCGGCTGATAGCGTCGGGACTACTGGACCAATCGAGGAGGATTCATGAAAGCTTCACCGACGCTGACCAATAACCTGCAGGCCGTACTTGCGGACCTGATTGAGCTGCACATCCAGGGCAAGCAGGCCCACTGGAACATTGTGGGGACCAACTTCCGGGACCTTCACCTGCAGCTGGACGAAATCGTGGATGCCGCCCGGCAGTTCGCGGATGACATGGCCGAGCGGATGCGCGCCCTTCATGCCCTGCCGGACGGCCGCAGTGCCACCGTGGCCAAGTCCACCAGCCTCGCGCAGTTCCCCGAAGGCCTCATCAACACGAAGGACGCCATCGAGCGGATCGTTGCCGCGCTTGAGGCTGCCGTGGGCACCATGCGCAAGGTCCATGACGAAGTGGACGAAGAGGATCCCACCACCGCGGACCTGCTCCATGAATTCATCGCCAAGCTGGAACAGTACGCGTGGATGGTGAACGCCGAGACCATGAAGGCCTCCGCCAGCGTCACCGCCCCTGACGCCAAGTAGTCGCCGGCCCATAGTGAGGCCACAGGCGCCCGGCGCAGGAAGGACTTCCTGCGCCGGGCGTTTATTATGCGCTCGCCGGCTTGCCGGAGACGGGCCCCTAGTCTGCCGTCGGAACTTTCCGGAGTACGACGGCGGCAAGGACTGACGCGCTCGCCATCAGTACCAGCGCAATTGCCGCAGTGGTGTGGACGCCCGAATCAAACGCCAGGCGTGCTGCGCCGCGGAGCGC
Source organism: Pseudarthrobacter sp. MDT1-22 (assembly GCF_054511035.1). Taxonomy (NCBI): domain Bacteria; kingdom Bacillati; phylum Actinomycetota; class Actinomycetes; order Micrococcales; family Micrococcaceae; genus Pseudarthrobacter; species Pseudarthrobacter sp. MDT1-22. The sequence continues at coordinate 41,058 of NZ_JBTNDK010000016.1, forward strand.
TTCCGCCAGTGGAGCAGGCAGGCCGGCGGCCAGTTCCACGGCGCCCGCCAGAGTTTCACCCGCGAGGTGTACTGCAGTGCCCGACGCCATTTCCTCCACCCCGGCCGGAAGTCGGAGATTGTGCTGGTAGGAAGCGGTCAGGATGGAGCCCAGCATCGCCGTCCCCAGCAGGGACCCCACCTCATAGCCCGTTTCGGAGATGGCGGCCGCCGCTCCTGACTTCTCCGCTGGAACGGAGCCCAGGATGAGGTCATTGGAAATGGTTTCCGCTGTGCCCACGCCCAGGGCAAGGATCAGCAGCGCGGCCAGCAGGAGGGCCGGGCCGGAGCCGTGGTCACCGAAGATCACGATTCCGTACCCGGTGGCGCTCAGGGCCAGGCCACCCGCCACCACAAAGCCCGGACGCACCTTCCGGACCAGCGGCACCACTGCCAGCCCAGCCAGCACTGTTGCCACCAGGGCCGGGATCATGGCAATTCCGGCGGCCGACGGCGTCATTCCGTCCAGGAGCTGCAGGTGCTGGGCGAGGAACAGGATGAAGCCGTTGAAGGAGAACAGGGCCAGCACGTTTGCCGTGATGGCAGTGCTGAAGACCCGGTTGCCGAACAGTGATATGTCCAGCAGGGGGCTGGCCAGCCGCTGCTGGCGGCGTACAAAGACGACGCCCATGGCCAGGCCAAAGGCAACAAGACCCACAGGAGCGGCCCCGAAACCATCGGTCGCCAGCTCCTTGATGCCATACACAACGGGCACCATTACCAGCAGGGACAGGACGATGCTGGGCACGTCCACCCGCCCGGGGCGCGGATCTTTTGATTCCGGGATGAAGGCAGGGCCGAACGCCAGCAGGGGCAGCATGATGGGCACGGCGACCAGCAGGATCGCGCCCCACCAGAACTGCTCCACCAGCCACCCGCCGAAGATGGGACCCAGGGCGGCGCCGCCGGAGAAGCCGGCAGCCCAAATGGCCACGGCCAGCCGACGCCGGTTTGGGTCCGGAAAAATGTTGCGGATCAGCGACAGGGTGGAGGGCATCAGCATGGCGCCGAAGAACCCCAGCATTGCCCGGCCCGCTATCAGCCACTCTGCGCTGGGGGCAAAGGCTGTTGCTGCTGAGACCGCGGCGAAGCCAACGCTGCCGGTCAGCAGCAGCCGTCGGCGCCCGATCCGGTCACCCAGGCTGCCCATGGCAACCAGCAAGCCGGCAAGCACCAGGGGATAGGCGTCCACAATCCACAGCAGCTGGACTCCGGTGGTTTCCAGGCTGCTCGCGATGGCCGGAAGTGCAAACGTCAACGCAGTGTTGTCCACCGCAACCAGGAGCACCGGAAACATCAGCAGGGCCAGCGCGAGCCAGTCGCGCCAGGGCGCCTTGACGGGCCCTGGCGGCCTGAGGTCGGCTGCCATGGTGGATGTGCTTCGGGTGTTCTGGTTGGACTGTGTGGACAACGTCATATCAATAACTATACCGTCCAGACGGTATAGTTAAGAAACGGGGCCCGGAGCGTGCATGATTGAAGCCATGGCCAGAAATCCCGTCGCACGCGATGCAGTCCTCGACGCTTTTGAAGAACTCCTGATCGATGTGGGGGAGCGGGCTGCCACTTTGGACGCGGTGGCCAGGCGGGCCGGCGTATCCAAGGGCGGGTTGCTCTACCACTTCCCCAACAAGGAAGCGCTGATCGCTGCGGTGCTGGAGCGGCTGGACCGACTGGCCGTCGAGGACCTCGCGCTGATGGCCGCAGCAGCCGAAGGTGCGGCGGCCTACTTCATCCGTTCCTCGCTCTGGTCCGACTCGCCTATGGACCGCTCCTTCGTGGCCGCCACCCGGCTGGCTGAAGTGGCCCATGAAGAGGCCCGGCGCCGCTTTGCCGCCATCCAGCAGCAATGGTTGGACCTGATCGCGGCCGACGTCGGCACGGCCGTGGCGAAAGCCGTGCTGTACATGGGGGACGGGCTGTATTTCAACGCCATGTGGGAAAGCGGTACCACCGGGGACAGCCGGGGCAGGCATGGAGACATTGAGGAGCTCCTCGCTGCCGTGGAGCGGCTTCGCGGCTGATTCTGCTCAATCATTCGGCCAGCCTTCTGGTGCAGCCCGCGTCCATCCGGGCGCGCTGGAGCTCCACACCGGAATGATTGAGCAGAATCCGCCGACCTCATTTGCCCGGTGGCCCGGGGCGTAGGAGAATTGGACCGCGTGGCGACCATCTGCGGCCGCCACAAAATCTGAATATGCCTTTGATCTGCGGCGGGAGAGTTCTGTTAGTAGGTACAACAGGCGCCGTAGGAGCAAATCCTCCCCAGGAATCTCTCAGGCCCACGTACCGCCGCGGCCAGGCAACTCTGGAAAGTGGCAGGCCGTCCGCCTGAAGCGTCCCGGATCACTCCGGAATGTCAGGACCGCTGTGCCCACCGACGGTGCAAGCGCAGCCTAGCGGAAGCAGGCTGCGCGGAAACTCTCAGGTCCCAGACAGAGTGGGGAGGAACCCGAGTCGATGTGGCGCACCCTGCGCCGCCTTAGTAATGGAGTTCCTTGTGAGTGTTAATTCGGCCTCGGCCACTTTCGTTGACCGGCATATTGGCGCCCGCCGCCAGGCCGATATCGACTCCATGCTCAAGGCCGTCGGCTACGGCACTGTGGACGCGCTGGTGGATACGGCCGTTCCCAACGGCATCCGGCAGGATGTGGCACTCCGCCTTAAGGACGCCCTCAGTGAGGTTGAGGTCCTTGCGGAGCTGCGGAAGCTCGCGGCGAAGAACAAGACGGCTGTGCAGATGATCGGCCAGGGTTACTACGACACCGTGACGCCCGCTGTCATCCGCCGGAACATCCTGGAGGCCCCGGCCTGGTACACCGCGTACACGCCGTACCAGCCGGAGATTTCGCAGGGCCGGCTTGAGGCTTTGCTGAACTTCCAGACCATGGTCCAGGACCTGGTGGGCCTGCCGATCGCGAACGCGTCGCTGCTGGATGAAGCCACCGCCGTGGCCGAGGCCGTGCTGATGATGCGCCGGGCGAACAAGAACAAGGAGGCCCGGGACGGCAAGACGGTCCTGGATGCCGATTGCCTGCCGCAGACCATCGCGATTGTGAAGGGCCGCGCCGAAGCCCTGGGCTTTGAGGTGGAGGTCGCTGACCTGTCCAAGGGCCTGCCCGACGGCGTTATCAACGGGATTGTGCTGCAGCAGCCGGGCGTCTCGGGCCGGGTCTTCAACCACGCCGCCGTGATCGAGGCTGCCAAGGAGCGCGGCGCGCTCGTCACGGTCGCTGCCGACCTTTTGGCGCTGACGCTGATCACGCCTCCGGGGGAGCAGGGCGCGGACATCGCCGTCGGCTCGACCCAGCGTTTTGGTGTGCCGTTGTTCTTCGGCGGACCGCACGCGGCCTACATGGCGGTGGCGAAGGGCCTGGAGCGGTCCATGCCGGGCCGCCTCGTCGGAGTCTCCAAGGACGACGCCGGGACCCTCGCGTACCGCCTGGCGCTGCAGACCCGGGAGCAGCACATCCGCCGCGAGAAGGCCACGTCCAACATCTGCACCGCGCAGGCACTGCTGGCCATCGTCTCCTCGTTCTACGCCGTGTACCACGGCCCCGACGGCCTGAAGGCAATCGCCGAGACCACCCACAGCCACGCTGCAACCATCGCCGCATCGCTCAAGGCGGCCGGCCTGGACGTTCTGCACACAAGCTTCTTCGATACCGTCACGGTTTCCGTGCCCGGCAAGGCTGCGGCCATTGTTGCCGCAGCGGAAGCCCAGGGCATCAACCTGCGCCACATCGACGGCGACACCATCGGCGTTTCCGCCGATGAAACCACAACCCCGGCCATCGTCGCCGGCGTGCTGGACGTCTTTGGTGCCGCCGCGGTGGACGCGGCCGCCGGCACTGACACGGAGTTCGCGCTGGATGCCGCCGTCGAACGTTCCTCCGGTTACCTGCAGCACCCGGTGTTCAACACGCACCGTTCCGAGACCCAGCTGCTGCGCTACATCCGCAGGCTGAGCGACCGGGACCTGGCGCTGGACCGCACCATGATTCCGCTGGGTTCCTGCACCATGAAGCTGAACGCCACGGCAGAGATGGAAGCCATTTCCTGGCCGGAGTTCGCCTCGATCCACCCGTTCGCCCCGGATTCCCAGACCGTGGGCTGGCGCGAACTCATCACCGATCTCGAAGACCAGCTGACCGAGATCACGGGCTACGACCAGGTGTCCCTGCAGCCGAATGCCGGGTCCCAGGGCGAGCTCGCCGGCCTGCTGGCCATCCGCGGCTACCACCTGTCCCGCGGCGATGACCAGCGCACGGTCTGCCTGATTCCGGCTTCGGCGCACGGCACTAACGCAGCCTCCGCTGTCCTGGCGGGCATGAGGGTCGTTGTGGTTGCCACCGCCGCGGACGGCAGCATCGACCACGCTGACCTGAATGCCAAGATCGAGGCGAACAAGGACGCCCTTTCGGCGATCATGATCACCTACCCGTCCACGCACGGTGTCTACGACGCCGATGTCCGTGAGGTGTGCGATTCGGTGCACGCTGCAGGCGGCCAGGTTTATGTGGACGGCGCCAACCTGAACGCGCTTGTTGGCCTGGCGCAGCCGGGCAAGTTCGGCGGCGACGTCTCGCACCTGAACCTGCACAAGACGTTCTGCATCCCGCATGGCGGCGGCGGACCCGGCGTGGGCCCGGTCGCGGCGAAGGCCCACCTGGCGCCGTTTATGCCGGGTAACGCAGCCACGTGGACCGAAGGCAATGACGTCCCGATCTCTGCCTCACGGTTCGGCTCCGCTGGTGTCCTGCCGATCTCCTGGGCCTACGTCAAGCTCATGGGTGCCGAAGGCCTGACCGAAGCCACCAAGTCGGCGCTGCTCGCGGCCAACTACGTCGCGGCACGGCTGAACGAGTACTTCCCGGTCCTCTACACCGGCGAAGGCGGACTCGTGGCGCACGAGTGCATCCTGGACCTCCGTGACCTGACGGCGAAGACCGGCGTCACCGCCGAGGACGTGGCCAAGCGCCTCATCGACTATGGCTTCCACGCCCCCACCCTCGCGTTCCCGGTTGCGGGCACGCTGATGGTGGAGCCCACCGAGTCCGAGGACCTCGTGGAGATCGACCGGTTCATCGACGCCATGATCACCATCCGCAAGGAAATCGACCAGGTGGCCAACGGCGACTTCAGCGTGGAGAACAGCCCGCTGCGCCACGCACCCCACACCGCGTCCGCCGTCGTATCTTCCGACTGGACCCGTCAGTACCCGCGTGAGCAGGCCGCCTTCCCGGTCCACCACCTCAAGCAGGACAAGTACTTCCCGCCCGTCGGCCGCATCGACGGCGCAGCCGGGGACCGCAACCTGATCTGCTCCTGCCCGCCGCTCTCCGAGTTCGAAGACTAGAGTCCGGGCCCGGCAGACCGGAGTTTTCACGCGTGCTGCGCCCCACCGGCTCCCTAGCCTCGCAAGCTCGGCGAGGGAACCCTGCCGGTGTGGGCCCAGAGCAGGCAGAGGATGCCGGGGACCTGCCGCCCCAACCGGAGGCTTTAGACTTGTGGCTACGCAACCCCTGAGATTGGACACGGCCCCCTTGCGAGAATTCACCGCCCGCTTTGCCACAGCGGAGGAAATTGAGAACTGGGACAAGCACGTCACGGCCAACCCGAACGGCGGCAACATGTTGCAGTCCGCTGCCTACGCGTCCGTGAAGAACGGCAGCGGCTGGACCGCCCGTTTCCTGGTCCTGGAGTCTGCCGGGACTGCCAGCTACAACCTGGTGCTGGAGAAGAAATTCCCGGTGCTGGGCCGCCTGTGGTACCTGATCAAAGGTCCTGACCTGGGTGCCGTCGAGGACCTGAAGCCGGTCTTGGACGCGTGCGCTGCATTCGCCCGGAGCCGGAAGCTCAATGTCTTCGCCATCAAGATTGAACCGGACATCGTGTCCACCCCGGAAGCCCGGGCACAGTTCGCCGCCGCCGGCCTGGTGAAGGCCCCGAACATCCAGTCCAATGACTCCACGGCGCTCCTGGACATCGCGGCACCGGAGAACGAGGTGTTCCGGTCCATCTCCTCCCGCGCCCGCAACGCGATCCGCCGGGCAGAGCGCGAAGGCTGCGCCGTGGTGCAGCAGGAGCCAGGCCCGGAAACGTACCGGGCGCTGTATGACCTGATGGCCGACACGGTGAACGCCAAGGGTTCCATGCCGTTGCGCAGCCTCGAGTACTACACTCAGTTCTGGGACGAATTCTGCACGCGCGGCCAGGGCAGCTTCTTCTTCGTTTACGAAGACGGCAAACCCAGTGTGGGCGCCTTTGTGATCAACTACGGATCCAAGGCAACCTACAAGGACGGCGGCTCCACGCAGAACAGGAAGCAGTACGGCGACTCGCACCTGGTCCAGTGGCAGGCCATGCGGAGAATGCAGGAACTCGGCTGCACCGAGTACGACTTCTGCGGCACGCCGCCCTCCGGCCTGATCAAGGACAAGACCCACCACCTGTACGGCATGGGCATGTTCAAAACGAGCTTCACCAAGACGGTGACGGACTTCGTCGGCTGCTACGACTACGTGCTGTCGCCCGTCAGGCACACCCTGTGGGTCAAGGGCGCGGAACGGGTCTTCCGCCGGCTTGAAACCGCACGCACCGGCCAGCAGTTCTACTGACCGCCCACCAGCCACTCTCACCATCCACACCACGAAGGCCAGCGCCTGCCCCAGTCGGCAGCCCAGCCATAGATGAGGTTATTTCCGTGAATCCAACCAAGGCCGGAGCCGGACTCGAGCTCAGCGTCCTCAGCGATGCCGAGTTTGAGTCCTTCTCCCTCAAGCATCCGCAAAACAACTTCATCCAGTCCGCTGACTTCACCCGTTTCCAGCGTGCCCGCGGTCAGTCAGTGGAACTGTTCGGTGTAAGGCGCGACGGCGACCTGGTCGCTGCCGGGAAACTGAACTTCACCACCAACCGCTGGGGCTACAAGGTGTGCGAGTGCGCCAAGGGCCCCCTCCTGGACTACACAGACTCCGCACTGGTGCGTGACGTCGTCGGACTCCTTAAGGAACGCGCCGCGGAACGCAAGGCTGCCGAACTCCGGATTTCCCCGAACCTGACGTACATCGCCCGCGATGCCGACGGCGCCGAACACCCCGAGATCGTGGACAACAGGCCGCTCGTGGCGGAACTGGCGGGCCTGGGTCTTGAACACCAAGGCTCGGACATGAACTTCACCAACGTGAACTGGATGTTCATCAAGCAGCTCGACGGCATCACGGACGCCGAGGAGCTCATCATGGGCACCAGCTACCGGACACGGAAGGCCATCCGGAAGGCTGAAAAGAACGGCGTGTTCCTGGAGCAGGCCACCCTTGAGACCCTCGACGAGTTCTACTATGCGCTGAGCACGGCGGGGGACGAGAGGGGCTTCTTCTACCGGGAACGCGAATACTACGACCAGCTCCTGCGGACCACCTCGGCCGAGTTCACCAAACTCATGATGGCCAAGATCGACATCCCCGCGTACCGGAAGTCCATCACCGAACGGCTGGAAGCGGAATCCGCGTCCGCAGCCGAACTCCGCCGTGAAGTGGAAGAGACCGGCAGCAAAAAGAAGGCCAACCGCCTCAAAGTGGTCCAGGACCTCGTGGACAGCTACGAGCGCAGCCTCAAGGACATCGAGCGGTTCCCGGACTCGGTGGGAGTGGCAACAGTAGCCGCCATCCACTTCGTCTGCTTCGGCGACGAGGTGGTCTGCGTCATCGGCGGCAGCAAGCAGGACTACATCTACTTCAACGGCGCCACCTCGCTGTACTGGGGGATGCTGCTGCACGCGCTGGACAAGGGCTACTCGCGCTACAACTTCTACGGCACCTTCGGCATCCAGGGACAGGACGAAGAAGGCCACGGCGGCTACGAGTTCAAGAAGGGCTTCGGCGGCGACGTGGTCCAGCTGCTGGGTGACTTCGTGATGCCGGTGCGGCCGGTAGCCTTCCAGGCCAACCGCCTGTTCCGAGCGGCCATCGCGGCGGCGCGCACCCTGCTGGGCAAACTGCCACTGAAGCGCCAGGCCTAACACCAAACCACGAACTGCCAGAAAGGGAGGAGCACCAAGGTGAACGATCGACCTGAAAACCCAAGGCGCAGGCCTCCCACCGACGGTCTGCCCAAAACAGAGCCTCTCACCCCCTCCCAAATCCACCAGGATGCGGCGGCGAAGAGGATGCTGCGGCGCCTGGTGCGGGGGGAGAACCCGCCGACGGCGCCACTGAGCATTGTGGACAGGCTCGCCGGAAGCCCCTACGCCAACCCCATGATCCAGGTGGGAGGCGTGGACACGTCCGCACGCAAGACCCTGGACTTTTCCCTGCACCTGGCCGAGACCATGTTCCGGTACGGGGCAGGAGCCCTGGAAGTGGAGACGAGCATTATTGCCGTCACCGCGGCGCTGGGGCTGAAAAACATCGAAGTGGACATCACCAACCAGTCGGTGGCCATCAACTATGCGCCCAAGGACCAGACGCCCATCTCGCTGCTTCGGGTTGTGCGGTCCTGGACCAACAACTATGCCGGGCTGGCCAAAGTACACCGGCTGGTGACGGACATCGTGGCCGGGGGAGTGGGGCGCGATGAAGCCATCCGCCGGCTGGACGAGGCCATCACCAGCCCCAAACCGTTCCCGCGCTGGATGGTCACCATAGCGTTCGGCGTGTTCGCCGCAGTCTTTGTGGGTGTGCTCGGCGGCGGGCCGGTGTCCTCGGGCATTGCCTTCGTGGCCAACATCGGTGTCAGCCTGCTCGCCCGCCAGCTGGGCCGGTGGCGGGTTCCGGACTTCTTTACGACGGCGGCATGCTCCTTCGGCGTTACACTCACCGCGCTGCTGTTGTGGCGCTTTGAACTCACCAACGCCCCGGCGATTGTGGTGGTAGGCGGCATCCTCCTGCTGCTGCCCACCGGGCGCCTGGTCTCCTCGGTCCAGGATGCCATCAACGGGTTCCCCGTGACCGCAGCGGGCCGGTTTCTGTCCACCTTGCTGACCTTTGGTGCGATTGTGGCCGGGATCGCGGTGGCCTTTGTGGTGGGCGCGATGACCGGAATGCAGCCCATTAGCGTTACCCAGACATTCCCGCCAGCCTACGACCTCTGGGTCCTGGTGATCTTTATTGCCGTCGCCGTGATGGCCATCGGCGTGACGGAGCAGACCTCCTGGGAGCTGCTGCTGCCTACCGCGGGCGTGGGCGTCGTGGGCTACCTTGTGCTGCTGGGTGCCGCGTCCCTCGGCGTCGGTGACCGGTTCTCCCCGGCGCTCGCCGCCGTTGTGATTGGCCTGCTGGCGCGGGTGGTGGCGTTGAAGATGGGCGCACCGCAGCTGGTGGTGGCCGTCCCGGCGGCCCTGATCCTGCTGCCCGGGCTGACCATTTTCCGCTCGATGTATGTGCTGACCATCGAGGAATCCGAAATCCTCCTCGGCGCTGGCGGCATGCTCAACGCCGGCGCGATCGTCCTGGGCACAGCGGCCGGCATTGTCCTCGGCGACACCCTGGCCCGGCCGTTGACGGGCAGCCTGGCCAGCAACGAACGGCGACGCGCCCGGCGCCGCTAGGTACAGCTCAGATCTTCCCTGCTTAGATCTTCCCCACGGGCAGTTTCTTCTCCGCCTGGAAGTCGTCCTCCACCCGGCCCTGGGCCCAGTAGCCGGACAGCGAAACCTGGCTCCGTTCCAGGCCGCGCTGGACGAAAAACACGTCCCGCAGGCTCTTCATGTAGCCGCGCTCGCCATGGGCAAAAACGTCAACGCGGCCAGTGGGCCATTCGGCGTCGGCCACCGCTGAGACGAGGAGGTCCCCGGCGCCTGCCGGCGCGCCGTGGCGGCGCAGCCAGGTCACCTTAACGCCCGCCGGGGACGCGAGGGGCTGGATGTCGGCGTCGCTGTCCACCTCGATATACGCCAGGCCGGTCGCTTCCGCCGGCAGCGATTCGATGGCGGCGGCGATCGCAGGAAGTGCGGCTTCATCGCCGGCAAAGAGGTACCAGTCAGCGTCAGGCGCCGGGTTGTAGGCGCCGCCCGGGCCGGTGAAGGTGAAGGTGTCCCCGGGCTTGGCGGCAGCCGCCCAAGGGCCGGCCAGCCCTTCGTCGCCGTGGATCACAAAGTCGATGGCGAGTTCCTGGGCCTCGGTGTCCACCCAGCGGACCGTGTAGGTGCGGGTGAAGGGCCACTGCTCGCGGGGCATGGTTTCGCGGATGGTCCACAGGTCCAGGGGCTGGGCATAGTCAACGCCGGGCTGCGGGAAGACGATTTTGATGTAGCGGTCCACGAAGGTGTTGTTCACGTAGGCGGCAAAACCTTCGCCGCCGGCCACGATCCTGACCACGTATGGCGAGAGTTCTTCCCGTCGGATGACCGTGAGATCGATCTGCGGACGTGTTTTTTTCGTGGCGTTGGTGGCGGCCGGAAGAGTGCTCATAAGGCAAGCCTAAGCTAAGGGACCGGAGGGAGTTCCCAGGTTACGCCAGGGCATCCCTGGTCCTGCAGCAGTTGGTTGATGGTGCTGAAGGGCCGGGAGCCGAAGAATCCGCGCGACGCCGACAGCGGGCTGGGGTGGGCGCTGGACACGACCGCCGCGCCGGGCAGGAGGGGCCGGACGCTCTCCGCGTCCTTGCCCCACAGCACCGCCACCAGCGGCGACGGCCCGCCGTCGGAAGTGCGCCGGCTGGCCACCGCGGTGACTGCCGCCGTCGTGATGGCCTCCCAGCCTTTGCCCCGGTGGGAGCCGGCTGCCCCGGCGCGGACGCTCATGACCCGGTTAAGCAGCAGGACCCCTTGGCTTGCCCAGGCGGACAGGTCGCCGTGGACGCGCGCCGGAAGGCCGAGGTCAGACTCCAGCTCACGGTAGATATTCGCGAGGCTCCGCGGGATGGGGCGGGTCCGCCCGTCAACGGCAAAGGACAGGCCGATCGCGTGGCCCGGCGTGGGGTAGGGGTCTTGGCCCACTACCAGGACCTTCACGCCAGCCAGCGGCTGCCGGAAGGCGCGCAGAACGTTCGACGGCGCCGGCAGCACGCGGTGGCCCGCGGCAACTTCGGCAGCCAGGAAGCCCAGGACGCCGCGCAGCTCACTCTCTACGGGGCCCAGCGCCTCCGCCCAGTCGGCAGCCATCAGCTCACTGAGCGGCAAGGCGGCCATCTCGGCAAAGCCAACGGCCTCCGCCGGGTCCGCCGTCAGTTCGAACAGCGCGTCAGATTCAAACACGCTCCCATTCTCGCAGGGTTGCCTGATGCTGCGGTCGGGGCGCAAATGACAACCGTGTTATTCACGCCGTAGCATGGGGAGGAGATTTAGTAACTTGACCGGTGATTCAGCGAGACCAGCGAAGGGGTGTGCCGTGGCGGAACCTGCTCGGGAATATATGCCGGAGCCGGAGGAGCGCGGTTCTTTGCTGGCTGACTTTACCCTCCGTGACTCCCCGTTGAGTGAGCGCGACCAGCAAATGCTGGCACTCGAGCGGCAGTGGTGGAAGTACGCCGGGGCCAAGGAACAGGCCATCAGGGAGCTGTTCGATCTGTCCGCAACGCACTACTACCAGCTGCTCAACGCCCTCATCGACACCGAGGCTGCACTGGCCCACGACCCCATGTTGGTCAAGAGATTGCGTAGACTACGTACGTCGCGTCACCGGGCACGCACTGCACGACGCCTGGGTTCCGACGCCTGACCACGCTCGTGCTGAGCAATCAGCAGCAATCAACAAGGACGTCTCCCCACCATGACCAAATACGCTCGGGATGAATTCGACAAGGTTCCGGAGTCCGCCTCGCGGCAAGGCGTCCACCGTGCGGCCTCGGCGCCTGCCCGCCGCAAGCTGTGGCCCATCCTCGCGGTGGGGATTGTGGCATTGGCCATTGGAGTGGTGTCCTTCCTGATCCTTCCCAAGCTCGGGTTCACCCAGGCCGGCAGTGAAGCCTCCACCAGCCTGGAATCAACCGCGGCCCCCGAGGCAAGCGCGGCACCGTCGGCCACCGCTGAAGCCTCCACGGACCCGGAGCCCTCTAATAGCCCTGACGCCGAGCCCAGCGCTTCGCCCAGTAACATTCCCTCCGCGGTTGTGCTGGACAAGACCCAGGGCGTGGCCATCTACAACGCCTCCGGTAAGGCCGGGCTCGCCGGACGCATCAGCTCTATGGTCCAGGCCGATGGCTGGACGCTGGGCCAGGTGGGGAACTGGGGCGGCGCTCCGCAGCAAACATCCGCGATCTTCTACTCGGGCCCGGCGCAGAAAGCCAACGCCGAAGCAGTCTCCGAACTCCTGAACATCCCTACCCTGGTGGAGAGCCAGGACTTCCAGGTGCCGTTGGTTGTTGTCCTGGGGCCGGGCTACCAGTAGCGTCTCGCGGTCACGCCTGAGTAACTTTTGGGCCCCGGAGCGGCCGTGTGGTTCGGCCCGCCGGATGGCTTGTCGCTAGAGTGATTTCAGGCTTCGGTCCGTAACAAGCGGCACACTTCCGACAGGGACCGACGGCACGACGGAAAAGAGTGGACATCATGGCATTGGGAACGGTTAAGTGGTTCAACGCCGAAAAGGGCTACGGCTTTATTACGGTGGACGGCTCCGGGGACGATGTCTTTGTGCACTGGTCGGCCATTGAGGGCGAAGGTTACCGGGCCCTGGATGAGGGCCAGCGCGTGGAGCTTGAAGTCGGTGAAGGCGAGAAGGGCCCGCAGGCAGAAAACGTCCGGCCCACGCAGTGATCTCCCGCAGCTTGCGTTCAACAATCGTCCGCACAGCCACAGGGGCGGCCGTCCTGCTGGCCCTGGCCGGCTGTGCCGGGGCAGGCGGCAACGCCCGCGTTGAATCCGCTGAAGCGTCCGGTGACGGCACGCTGCGGATCGGGCTGATCCAGGACAGCGCAGGGGGGCAGGCCTTCCTCAACGACTCGCAGCTCGCTGCGGCCCAACTGGCCATCAAGGAAATCAATGCGGCCGGCGGTCACAAGGGCAGGCTTGTTGACCTGGTGGTAGGCGCCGGTGAAGGCGCCGATGCCCAGGCCAGGAATCTGGCCTCAGCCAAGGTTGATGCAGTGATCGGTCCCACGGATTCGAGTCACGCCGCTGCCGCCATCGACGTCCTCTCGGCTGCGCGGGTCCCGCTCGTCTCGCCGGCCAACTCCGCTGCCGGCCTGTCCCGCTTCAAGAGCGGCGGCTACTACTTCAGGACGGCGGCCGCGGACGTTGCACAGGCCTCGGTGCTGGTGAAACTGGCCAAGGACGGCGGCGCCAAGGGCCTTGCCGTGGTCTACCAGGACTCTAGCTACGGAAAGGACGTTTCGGTCGCGGTGACCGGCGCCGCCAAGAACGCCGGCCTGGAGACTGTCTCCACCACCGCCTTCAAGCCCGGCGACGCCGGGAACGCGGCAGCTGCTGCCAAGGCTGCCACGCCTGACGCCGTGGTGCTCATCGCCAGGGGCGATGCCCAGGGCGCCATCGCCGAGCTCAATAACGCTGGGATCTCGGGCAAGAGCATCATCCTGAGCGACGGCGCCTTCGCCCAATACGGTTCGGGGGTGGGATCCAAGGCCCTCGACGGCGCCCGTGCAGTGGTGCCAGGCCTGCTGCCGTCCGCGGACTTCCAAGCACGGCTTGTTTCGGTCAACCCTGCATTGAAAGACCTTTCGTTCGCCGCCGAGACCTACGACGCCGTGAACCTCGCGGCCCTGGCGGCAGCGAAGGCTGACGACGATGCCGGCCGCTCCATCGCCGCCAACCTGATCGCCGTGTCCGGCGGGACAGTTGGCGGGCAGCCCGCCGCGAAGGCCTCTGGCCCGGCCACCAAGCCGTGCCTGTCCTACACCGAGTGCCTCGCTGTCCTGAAGACCGGGGCAGGCATTAATTACGACGGCGAATCGGGGCCGGTTGCCTTCGATTCCAACGGTGACATCACCACTGCCAATTACATGGTGTTCACGTACGGCGCGGACAACAAGGCAGTGCTCAGCGGCCGTGAGGCTGCGGGCCGGGCCGCAGGCTGATCGCCAATGGCGAACGGGTCGCCCTGACAGGGCGATTTGCGGGGTCTTTCGCTTGCACTCTCACCTAGGGAGTGCTAATTATTGAGTTAGCACTCTTACGTACCGACTGCTAAAGCAACGTCCGGTTTTTCCGGCAGCGGAGCTTGGCGGCGGGTCGTGGAGCGAGAGAAATACCTAGCTGGAGTGAGATCCCCAGCCGCGGCATACAGAGGCCGCCGGTGAAGGATCGTCCGTCGCGGGCACTGCAGTGAGGTTCATTCTTAACGACTGTCCCGAAAGGACTACTGCCGTTATGGCCAAGATCATTGCATTTGATGAAGAGGCACGCCGCGGTCTTGAGCGGGGCCTGAACATCCTCGCCGACGCCGTCAAGGTCACCCTCGGCCCGCGTGGACGCAACGTCGTCCTCGAAAAGAAGTGGGGCGCCCCCACGATCACCAACGATGGTGTTTCCATCGCCAAGGAGATCGAACTGGACGACCCTTACGAAAAGATCGGCGCTGAGCTGGTCAAGGAAGTTGCCAAGAAGACGGACGACGTCGCTGGCGACGGCACCACCACGGCTACCGTGCTGGCGCAGGCCCTGGTCAAGGAAGGCCTGCGCAACGTCGCGGCCGGCGCTGACCCGCTGTCCCTCAAGCGCGGTATCGAGAAGGCTGTCGCGGCCGTCACGGTTGAACTGCTGGCCTCGGCCAAGGAAATCGAAACCAAGGAAGAGATTGCGGCTACTGCCTCCATCTCCGCCGGTGACGACGAAATCGGCGCCCTGATCGCTGAAGCCCTGGACAAGGTGGGCAAAGAAGGCGTCATCACCGTCGAGGAGTCCAACACCTTCGGCCTGGAGCTCGAGCTCACCGAAGGCATGCGCTTCGACAAGGGTTACATCTCCGCTTACTTCGTTACTGATACTGAGCGCCAGGAAACGGTCCTTGAGGACCCGTACATCCTGATCGTCAACTCCAAGATCTCCAACGTCAAGGAACTGGTTGCTGTCCTGGAAAAGGTCATGCAGTCCAACAAGCCGCTGCTGATCATTGCCGAGGACATCGAGGGCGAGGCCCTGGCCACCCTGATCGTCAACAAGATCCGTGGCACCTTCAAGTCCGTTGCCGTCAAGGCTCCGGGCTTCGGCGACCGCCGCAAGGCCCAGCTGGCCGACATCGCTGTACTCACCGGTGGCCAGGTCATCGCCGAGGAAGTCGGACTCAAGCTGGAGACCGCCGGACTGGAACTCCTGGGACGCGCCCGCAAGGTTGTTGTCACCAAGGACGAGACCACCATCGTTGAAGGTGCCGGCGACGCCGACCAGATCGCTGGCCGCGTTTCCCAGATCCGTGCCGAGATCGAAAACTCCGATTCGGACTACGACCGCGAGAAGCTGCAGGAACGCCTGGCCAAGCTGGCCGGCGGCGTTGCAGTCATCAAGGCCGGTGCCGCAACCGAAGTTGAGCTCAAGGAACGCAAGCACCGCATTGAGGACGCTGTCCGCAACGCGAAGGCTGCTGTTGAAGAAGGCATCGTCGCCGGTGGCGGCGTTGCACTGATCCAGGCCGGCGCCAAGGCGTTCGCGAACCTGAACCTGACAGGTGACGAAGCAACCGGTGCGAACATCGTCCGCGTTGCCATCGACGCCCCGCTGAAGCAGATCGCCTTCAACGCTGGCCTCGAGCCTGGCGTTGTTGTCGACAAGGTCCGCGGCCTGCCTGCAGGCCACGGCCTGAACGCAGCAACCGGCGAATACGTCGACCTGCTGGCTGCCGGCATCAACGACCCGGTCAAGGTAACCCGCTCTGCCCTGCAGAACGCGGCTTCCATTGCCGGTCTGTTCCTCACCACCGAGGCCGTAGTGGCCGACAAGCCGGAGAAGAACGCTCCGGCCATGGGTGGCGGCGACGACATGGGCGGCATGGGCGGCTTCTAGTCCCCAGCGCCCGGACTACGTTCCGCGCAAACCATAATGCGGCCCCCTCCACTGGAGGGGGCCGCATTTGTTTGGCGCTACTTGCGGGCCGTGGCCAGCATCCCTTCGACTTCCTTCTTGAACGCGTCGGCGGCCGCCTGCGGAGTCATCCGGTCGTACAGGACTTCGTCGGTGAACCGCTTGATGACGTTCTGGACGCTGCCGGCACCCACCGGCGGGACGGGAGGCGCGCCGGCGATGTCCGGCGCAATGACCTTCAGGAAGGCCACCACAGTGGTGCCTGCCGGCTTGAGGGCCGGGGTGATGCCCTCGACGATCTCAGAGTTGCTGGGGACTCCGCGGTCTGTCATAAGGATGGCGCCTGCGGGGCGCGGAGCATCTTGATGCTGCTGCCCGTGGTGGTTTCCAGTGATCCCAGCTGGTTGGTCCACCACCAGGCCTTGCCCACCCGGTTCGTGCCGAACAGGCTCTCCTCAAGGCCTGCGCCGGAGTCCTCGGTGGCCACCGTGGCCGGCGGACTTGCCTGGGAATCGCGCTGTTCCTTCAGCGATTCCCAGAACGCAGCGGCCGTAGCGGTGTCGGAGTCCAGTTTCCCGTCCTGGGAGTAGAGGTCCTCGCCGTGCTGCCGAAGCCAGATGATGAGGTCCGCCTCGTTGCTGCCATAGGCCGCGCCGTAGCTCTTCCCGTCACCGGCCGCGCTGAGTTTCGCGGCGGTGTCCAGTCGTCCCAGGTCCAGGTGGTGTCGTCGGGGACAGGCACGTTTGCTGCCTCGAAGACCTTGGTGTTCGCCATGATGACGTAGGCGTTCTTTCCGGTGCTCAACCCGTACTGTGCGTTGTCGTATTGGCCGGACGCCAGTGATTCCTTGTCCAGCTTGGAGGTGTCGATCCCGCCCTGTTTGGCCAGGTCCAGCAGCGCCCCGCGGCCACCGTACTCGGCGATGTATTTCTGGTCCATCTGGATGACATCCGGTGCGTCATTGGCAGCGGTTGTGGTGGCCAGTTTGTCCCAGTAGCTGGCCCATTCGCCCGGCTCGGATTCGATCTTGATGTTGGGATGTTCCGCCTCGAACGCGTCGATGACTCTCTCTGTTTGCGCGTTGAGGTACTCATTGCCCCACCAGGCGAACCGCAGGGTGACTTCGCTGTTTTCGCTGGAGCCGGCGGGTGCACCGCAGCCTGTGGCGAGCAGTGAGACAGCGACGGCGACTGCGCCGAACTGGAATCTCCTGCGGCTAATGGCCCGAATCTTCATTGACGTGCCGTCCTCAAAAGGGTGGAGGTCCACCCCGCGCGTGTCCCGTGGCGGCGTCGGTGCCGGTGGGGAAGCTTCGACTGAGAAAGCGCTTTCCCGGCCAGGATTCGGATTCTGCCGCGCTTCGACTTCGGCGTCAAGGCTTTTCGGTAAGCGGTTTCCCGAGCGCTGGCTGAACCGGTTGTCGGCGCTGTCTGGCAGGATGGTTAGGTGACAATTACTGCAGCGGCCGACGGTTCGGCTTTAGGAAATCCCGGCCCGGCCGGTTGGGCTTGGTATGTGAACGACGACTGCTGGCGCGCCGGGGGATGGCCGCACGGCACCAACAACCAGGGCGAGCTGATGGCCGTCCTGGATCTGTTCCGTGCCACCGCCCACGTCCCGGAGGAGGACCTGAGGGTCCTGTGCGACAGCCAGTACGTGATCAACTCCATCACAAAGTGGATGCCGGGCTGGAAACGCAAGGGCTGGCGGAAGGCCGACGGCAAACCCGTCCTGAACGTTGAGCTGCTCAAGGAACTTGACCGGGAAATCGCCGGCCGGAAATACACGTTCGAATGGGTCAAGGGCCACGCAGGCCACGACCTCAATGAGGCAGCCGATGTCCGCGCGCGTGCAGCCGCCACCGCGTACCAGCAGGGTGTGGCAGCGCGTTCAGGCCCGGGCTTCGCGGGAGCCCCGGCAGCGGTTGGCCCAGCAGCTGATAGCCGGGTTGCCGTCAGCCCTGGGGCAGGCGCCGCACTGACCAGCCCCGGCGCCGCCACTGCAGCCAGCCTTCAGGCCGCCACCACAGCCGGCGGTGCTGGCTTCGACAGTCAGGTCTCGTACGGCCAGGACCTTTTCAACCAAGGCCCCTACGAGGAGCCGGACCTCTTCAGTGAGCTGGAGAGCGACTCCTTCATCCCGTCGGAGTCCGCCGGGGCCGAGATGAGCCCCGAAGCGATCGTCGAGGCCCTCGAACGCGAGTTGTCGGGCCCCGACATCCGTGGGGACATCGGCCGCACCGGCGTCCTCCTGCACCCTGATTTTATGGAGATCGGAACCTCGGGCAGGGTATGGACCCGTGACGCCACGATGATGGCATTGGAAGAGGAACCGGGGCAGCACACTGAACTGGAGATCCTGGGTGCGGACCGCATCGGGACCAGCGCGATCCTGCTGACGTGCCGAAGCTACTCGCGCTTAGGCACGGCTC
This sequence comes from Pseudarthrobacter sp. MDT1-22, assembly GCF_054511035.1. Lineage (NCBI taxonomy): Bacteria > Bacillati > Actinomycetota > Actinomycetes > Micrococcales > Micrococcaceae > Pseudarthrobacter > Pseudarthrobacter sp. MDT1-22. The sequence continues at coordinate 59,437 of NZ_JBTNDK010000016.1, forward strand.
TCCATAGCTCACTGTGGGTCTTGGACGGCAACAGATGGCGGCTCCGATTCCGCCAGGGGACGCCGGAGGCGTAGGGGCCATTTCGGCTGGGGACTCAGCTGAAGCGCTGGGTGTTGCCCTGCTCGGCCTGGGCGTAGGTGGACGCTGCTGATGCCAGGGCCATGTTGATGGATGCCAGCGATGCCTCCACCTTGCCCTGGGTGAGTGTCCACTCGGTCACCAGGGCCTGGAAGTTGTTGGCAGCCGAGCCCCGCCAGGTGGACTGCAGTTCGTCCAGGCCGCGCTTCATGGTCTGGACGTCCGAGCTGATCCGGTCCACAGTTGCTTTGACGTTGGCCGACTTCAGCTGAAGGAGTTCGGTGTCGACGGAAATGATGCTCATGGCTTGCTGCCTCTCGAAGTAGTGGAACAGCATGTGCTGCCCGCCCGGCTGCTCCGGGCCACTACCGCGAGCCTACGGACGGGCACTGCCCGCACGCCACGCTCCATGGCTATATGTGGATAACCTTGCCATCTCCATGGCCTCCGTCCACAGGATCGCCATCCTGCGTGGCGGGTGGGCCCGGGTGGGCTTCCGCCAGGTGGTCATCGCCGGCGTGAGCCTCATCGGTGGCGTCGTCCCGGACCGGCAGGCTGACCACCAGCGTGGCCCCGCCGCCGTCGGTCTTTTCCACCCTGACGGACCCGCCGTGCGATCCGACGATGGCCGCGACAATCGCGAGCCCCAGGCCGCTGCCGCCGGTCTCGCGCGTCCGGGACGTGTCCGCGCGGTAGAAACGCTCGAACACCTTGGACGCGTCCTCTTCGGAGATGCCAGGGCCGTGGTCACGGACCTCGATCACGGCGAGCGGCTGCCCGCCGTCGGAGGTCCGGACCCCGACGGCTAGTTCGATCGGGCTGCCGTCCGGGGTGTAGCGCAGGGCGTTCCCCACGAGGTTCCCCACCACCTGCCGCAGTTTTGCTTCGTCACCGAGCACCGGGGCGGGGGCGGCCGGATCGTCACCAAGGCCGGTCAGGGAGATGGGGCGCGAGCGGTCGCTCGCCTGCGTGTCCACCACCGCATCGTGGGCAACCAGCTGCAGGTCCACGGGCTTTTGCTGGAGCGGGCGCTGTTCGTCCAGGCGCGCCAGCAGGAGGAGGTCCTCCACCATAGAGCCCATCCGTTTGGCTTCGCTTTCGATCCGCCCCATGGCCGTGGCCACGTCCTCGTCGGTGGCCAGCGCGCCATGGCGGTAGAGCTCGGAGAAACCCCTGATGGTCACGAGCGGGGTACGCAGCTCGTGGGAGGCGTCGGCCGCGAACCGGCGCATTCTGCCTTCGGAGGCTGTCCTGGCGGCGAAGGCCGTCTCGATATGCGCCAGCATGGCGTTCAGCGAGCTGCCGAGCCGCCCCACTTCAGTGCCGGGATTTTCGACGTCCACACGCCTGGAAAGGTCGCCCGCGGCGATGGCGGCTGCGGTCTTTTCCACCTTGGCCAGCGGACGGAATGACCGGGATACGGTCCAGCTGGCGATCAGGGAGGCCAGCAGCAGGGTGAGCAGGCCGACGCCGGTGACCACCAGGGTGGCGTGCTTGAGGACGTCATCCACGCTTTGCAGCGGCAAGCCTATGACAACGACGGCGGGACGGCCGACATAGAGCACGGTCACCGCGACCACCCGCCAGTTCTGGCCGTCGGTGCCCCTGACCTGGTACGGGAGGGTGCCCCGGTTCTGGGCGTCCTCAACGGAGATGGTTGCGATGTCGGGGTGGTCATCCGGATCGCCGCCCAACAGCTGGGGGTTCTCACCGGGGGTGTAAAGGATCAGCGAGTAGTCAGTGGGGACCATCGGGTTGGTGGGTGCCTGCAACTGGGTGAACGAGCGCTGCTTGCTGGCGAGGTCGACGGCGGCGTACAGCTTGTCATCCACCTGCGCCTGGAGGTAGCTGTGCAGCAGCGTGAGGGTGCCGGCGCCGGTTGAGGTCAGCGCAACAATCAGCAGTGCCATAATCATGGCCACCAGCTGGGACCTCAACGAGGCCGATTTCCACCGCTGCAGCAAGGTCAGCGCTTCTCTGCCGTCCGGAGCACGTAGCCGACTCCGCGTTTGGTCTGGATCAGTGCCGGTGCGTCCGGATCAATGTCCACCTTGCGCCGGAGGTAGGAGATGTAGGACTCCACGATCGAGGCGTCGCCGTTGAAGTTGTACTCCCACACGTGGTCCAGGATCTGGGATTTCGACAGCACGCGGTTGGGGTTCAGCATGAGGTACCGGAGGAGCTTGAATTCCGTGGGGGACAGTTCGATCACGGTGCCGCCGCGGCGCACTTCGTGGGCGTCGTCGTCGAGCTCCAGGTCGTCCACACGGATCACGGCGTCGTCGTCGAGCAGGGGCTGCGTGCGGCGCAGGACGGCACGGATGCGGGCTACTACCTCGTCCAGGCTGAACGGCTTGGTGACGTAGTCATCCCCGCCTACGGTGAGGCCGGTGACCTTGTCCTCCGTGTCATCCTTCGCCGTGAGGAACAGGACCGGAAAGTGCTTACCCGAAGCCCGCAGCTTGCGGGTGACGGTGAAGCCATCCATGTCCGGCAGCATCACGTCCAGCACCGCCAGATCGGGCGCGTGGAGCTCGGCGGCGGCCAGCGCGTCACGGCCGTTGGCGGCAGAGACCACCTCGAAGCCTGCGAAGCGGAGCGAGGTGGACAGCAGCTCGCGGATGTTGGGTTCGTCATCAACAACTAGCAGCTTGGCTTCTGGGCCGGTCTTCTTCATGCTCCCATCATGCTCCCAGAAGCTGTGAGTTTTCTGGATGGATGGTGGGTGTTCCATGGGGAGCCCGCCGGGCATGGCCATCCCCCTCGCCGGACAGGAACAGCGGGTGGCCGTTAGGCGGCGCCGACATCCTTGGCGTCCATGATCCGGTAAGCATAGCCCTGCTCTGCCAGGAAGCGCTGCCGCTTGGCCGCGAAATCCTGGTCCAGGGTGTCCCGGGCCACCAGCGAGTAGAAGCGGGCCGCCCGGCCGTCCTTCTTGGGGCGGAGCAACCGGCCCAGCCGCTGGGCTTCCTCCTGCCGCGACCCAAAGGAACCGGAGACCTGGATGGCCACCGAGGCCTCGGGCAGGTCGATGGAAAAGTTGGCCACCTTGGAAACCACCAGCGTGTTCACGTCGCCGGCCCGGAATGCATCGAAGAGCTTCTGCCGTTCCTTGACGGACGTATCGCCCTTGATGACGGGAGCATGCAAGCGCTCGCCGATCTCGTCCAGCTGGTCAATGTATTGCCCGATCACCAGCAGCTGCTCGCCCTGGTGCCGGGCCACCAGCTGTTCCACGATCAGGGTCTTGGACTCGGACGTGGCGCACAGCCGGTACTTGTCCGCGTCCTCGGCCATGGCATAGGCCACGCGTTCGTCCCGGGGCAGGTCAATGCGGACCTCCACACAGTCCGCGGGGGCGATGTAGCCCTGGGCTTCGATGTCCTTCCACGGCGCGTCGTACCGTTTGGGCCCGATGAGGCTGAAGACCTCGCCTTCGCGGCCGTCCTCGCGGACCAGGGTGGCGGTGAGGCCCAGCCGGCGGCGGGCCTGCAGGTCCGCGGTCATCCGGAAGATCGGCGCTGGCAGGAGGTGCACTTCGTCATAGATGATCAGGCCCCAGTCGTGGCCGTCCACCAGCTCCAGGTGCGGGTACAGGCCGCCGCGTTTGGTGGTGAGGACCTGGTACGTGGCGATGGTGACCGGGCGGACCTCTTTGACCGCGCCCGAGTACTCGCCGATTTCGTCCTCCGTCAGGGACGTCCGCTTGAGCAGCTCATCCTTCCACTGCCGGGCCGCCACCGTGTTAGTGACCAGGATGAGGGTTGTGGTGGAGCTCGTGGCCATGGCCGCGGCACCCACCAGCGTCTTCCCGGCCCCGCAGGGCAGCACCACCACGCCGCTGCCGCCGGCCCAGAAATTCTCGGTGGCGAGCTGCTGGTACGGGCGGAGCTTCCAGCCGTTCTCGTTCAGGGCGATCAGGTGGGGTGTGCCGTCCACGTAGCCGGCCAGATCCTCCGCCGGCCACCCGATTTTCAGGAGCAGCTGCTTGAGCTGGCCGCGCTGTGAGGAGTGGACCACAATGGTTTCGCCGTCGATCCGCGGCCCCAGCAGGGGCTGTATTTTTTTGGCCCGGATGACCTCCTCCAACACCGGGTAGTCGTCCGTGCGCATCACCAGGCCGTGCTGGGGGTCCTTCTCCAGCCGCAGCCGCCCGTACCGGGACATGGTCTCTTCGACGTCGATCAGCAGCGAATGCGGCACGGGGAACCGCGAGTATTTGAGCAGGGTGTCCAGGACCTTCTCCGCGTCCAGGCCGGCGGCGCGTGCGTTCCACAGGCCCAGGGGCGTCAGGCGGTAGCTGTGCATGTGCTCGGGGGCGCGTTCCAGCTCGGCGAACGGGGCGATGGCGTGGCGCGCCTCGGTGGCCAGTTCGTGGTCCACTTCGAGCAGGATGGTTTTGTCACTTTGGACGATCAGCGGGCCGTCGTTCACGCGGGGCAGTCCTTCACTGGCGCAGTTCTTCTGCGGCCTCAATGTCGATAATGCGGTGGATGGAGAGCACGCGCTCGGTTTCCTTGGCAGGATCAAAGACCCTGACGCGTCCGCCGTTTACGGAGAGGGGAACAACTGTCTCCAGGCAGGAATTCCCTTGGCTGTCCACCACGTTCATGCTCACCCGCTGCTTGAGCCGGATAGCCCGTTGCAGCGTCTCCAGCCCAAGCTGGGTCGCAGCTTCGCCGGAGCCAGCCACGGGGCCTGCGTGGTTTCCGGAGGCTTCAGCCCGCCTGTTCCGCAGGACGGCCAGCTGCGCGGCGACGTCGTCCTCGGCGGGTGCGGTCCGCGGCGCCGTGTAGACGGGGCGGGCGCTGCCGGGAACATGGTTAGTGCGGCGGAGCCGGACCACTCCGGGCTCGGCCTGGTCCACCGACGGCGAGAGGCCCAGTCCGCGCAGGACCTGGGCTGTCTCCCGCGGCGGAGCGGTAGAGATCAGGACCGTCGGCGCAATGCGGGCCAGCCCCAGGCCGACCGCTTTGGACTCCGCCGCCAGCTCCAGCACCGTTGCCTCATCATCGCTTTGGATAAAGCTGGCGGCCATTCCCACCCGGAGCCGGCCGTGCCTGGACGCGGTGTCCTCCACCAGGTATTCCAAGGGCTGCGGCACGGCCGTGGCCGAATGCTCACGCAGGAACTCAAGCAGGCTCGAGGCGTCATGCCCGGCGTCCAGCGCCCGCCGGACCGAGTTGGGGGAGAACCGGTAGATCGTGGCGGGTCCGTGCCCCTCGGCGTCGGCCATCACCAGTAGCTTTTCGGCCAGCTTCGGAGCCAGGTAGCCCGGGGCAACTGCGGTCAGGTCCGCCTGAAGCAGGACGTGGTTCAGTGCCGCAGGCAGATGCTCGCCCAGGATGCCCAAGGCTTCGTCCGGGTTGTCTTCGGCAATGGCGCTGCCCAGCTGGCTCAACGCACCGGAGCCGATCAGTCCGAGCAGCTCCGCTTCCGCGAGCACACCCCTGATCAGGGAACTGAACCGGCGGGCCATCCGCGGCTGCGTCCATTCAGCCCGCTGGAGGACGGCCGCAGCATCCAGGACCGGTGCCGTGCCGTCCGCAGCGGCAGCCTCCTGGGTGAGTTCCTCCAGGATTTCCAGGATCCGCTTCCTGACCACGGGGGCGTCCGGCCGCTGCGCCTCTGCCGAAAGGGCATTAACGGTGTTCCCGGCCAGGGCACGGTGTGCGGCGGGAACGCCGCCGGGGCCGTTGGCGGGCTGACCCACCAGTGAAGGCACACGCTCGCTCGCGAGCCAGGCATTGACCAGCCACAGCCACTGCTCCTGGCGGGGGAGGGCCAGCCACTCCAGCTGCGGGGGCTGCACCCACGAGGACGAGTCCACATCAAGGCGCAACAGGCCGGCGAGGGCGCTGACCTCCAGCAGCAGGCCCGCCCGGTGCTGGTCGATGCGAAGCGTCTCGGCAAGCCGCTTCATTTCCCGTACACCAACGCCGCCGCTGCGCAGTGTGGCCAGCGGCTGTTCGCGGACGGCGTGGAGGAGGTCACCCACCAGCCGCAGGGTTTCGGCGATGGCGCCCAGCGCCGCGTTCCGGCGAAGCGCAGCGGTGGTGCTGCCCAGCTCCGGAACCGGTGGGGACAGGGAGAAGTCATTGATGATGGCGCCGCCACGCAGCGACAATCCCACGCTATGCGGCAATTCCACGTGCGCGGCGTCCAAGGGGACCAGCAGGCCCCGGGCCAGGAGCCAGTCAACGGGCCCGACGTCGGCGCCCTGGTTCGAGACCGACGCTTTCCGTTGCGCCTGGGGGACGGCACCCATGGCCCAGTTGCGGAATTTGGCGAGCAACGCCGTCGTGCGTTCCGGGGCTCCGGCCAAAGCCTCGCCGAGTGCCTCGGGCGAGGATGTCCAATGCTGCAGCGCGAGGGCTGCCTCCATGGGGGTGGTGGCGTTCTGGATGGAGACGCCGCTGCGGCGCAGCTCGGCAACGAGCTGGACTGCCCGCTGGGCAAACGCGGGCTGGAGCCTGACCAGCTCGGTGTAGCTGCGCCCCAGCCCCGCAGGATAGATTCCCACCACGTCCTTGAGGCTTCCCACCGGCAGGTAGTAGCGCTGGCGGTGGCCCGAAACCGCCGTTCCATGCGGCGGCTCTGCCCGGTGCACCAAAGCCAGTTCCTGGAGCGAGGCCAGGATGCGTTCCAGCGCCGCCACCGTGGACCCTGCAATGAGTTTCCGGACGCCCGCCGCCGAGGCGCTGTGTTCGGTGTCCGTGTTGGTACAGAGATGCAGCGTTTCCAGCACCTGCATCTGTGGCCTGTTAAGCCGCTCGAGCGCGCGCTGGACGCTGACCCGCGCACTTGCCCGCGCGGCCAGGGCGGAAAAGTCAGGAACGGCGGGGGACATAAGGTCCGGCCGCGCTGCAAAGAGCGCCCGCAACGAGTCATCGCTGCGTGCTTCCAGTTCTTTGCTGAGGGCGCGAATAAGGGACATCAGTCCAACGTTACCGCCCGCCGGACTTTCCTGCCCGGCGCCGGCCCGCCACGCTGTCCAGCACCAGGAAAAGCATCAGCAGGAACGCCACAGGCAACCCGTACAGGGCAGTGGCAGTGACCCAGGCCGGAGCAGCGGAGCCTGCGAAGGCCAGTGCCATGACGGCTCCCACCGCCACGAGGGAAAGCATGGCAACAACCGCTGCGCAGATCATCAGTGGGCGCCGGTATCGCGAGGGTGTCATGCAGGCAACGCTAACAGCCGGGCGGCCGGTGGTGGCGCCACAGGCGGCCGTGAGCGGCGGGCACACAGCCGCAGGCAGGCGGCAGGACGAAGGGTGCGTGAAAGCAGGATTCCGGCCCCCGGCAGGATAACCTTGAAGAACAGACCAACACGGTCCGTCGCTGTCATACCCTGAACCCGCACATCAGTGCGGATGCGGTGACTGCCGGCCGTGTCAGAAGACGTCAGAACGAAGAAGGTTGATTACGTGCCTACCGGCAAGGTCAAGTGGTATGACAAGGAAAAAGGTTTCGGATTCCTCGCAGGCGAGGACGGCCAGGAAGTCTTCCTGCCCAAATCATCGCTCCCCGAAGGCATCACGGAACTGAAGGCCGGCACCCGGGTTGAGTTCGGCGTTGCCGACGGCCGCAAGGGTGCACAGGCCCTGGGCCTGCGCGTCCTGGACAAGACGCCGTCCATCGCCAAGGCCAAGCGGCCCAGCGCCCGGGACCTCGCGCCGCTGGTCCAGGACCTGGTCAGCGTGCTGGATAACCTCTCCGGAACCCTGTCCGCGGGCAAGTACCCGGAAGGCAACAAGGGCAAAGCCATCGCGGCTGCCCTGCGTAAGGTTGCCGACGAGCTGGACGTTTAGGTCTTGGCCATGAACGCGGAAGCTGAACAGCGGGACACCACAACAGCGGAGAAAGTAGGCGCCAAAGCCGAGGCCAAGCGCCGCGCCGGCGTGCCCGTGTGGCGTACCGGAAAGCCGGATGCCTTCCTCGCCGCTGCCGTTGGCGAGGCGCGAACCGCCATCGAAGGCATCGCGGCGGCGTCGGACATCGGTGCGCACCTGGCTGCCAAAAGTGAGGGCGACCGCCTGGTCACCCACCTCTTCGAATCAAGAATGGCCGGCTACCACGGCTGGCAGTGGTACGCGGTCCTGACCAGGAACTCCCGCTCCAAGGTGGTCACGGTCAGCGAGCTTGGCCTCCTGCCGTCGGAGGACTCCATCCTCTCCCCGGAATGGGTGCCGTGGGCCGAGCGCGTCCGCCCCGAGGACGCACAGGCCGCAGAGGAAGAGGAACCGCGCGCTGCCGAGGCTTCCGCTGCGGAGCCGGACACTTCGCACGCCGAGGCTGAGACTCCCGGGTCCGAGGACCGGGACGAAGACTCCGAAGTCGACGAAGGCGACGACCCCGCCGGCGAGGCTGACTAAGCAGTTGCCAATGCGCAGGGTTGAGAACCAAGAAGGCCGGCACTGATGTCCACCTTCAAATCCCTGCACATCCTCAACTACCGGATCTGGTTCCTCGGCGCGCTGGTTTCCAACATCGGAACCTGGATGCAGCGGACGGCCCAGGACTGGCTGGTGTTTGACCACCTCACCGATCACGACGCCGGGGCCATGGGCATCACCATGGCGCTGCAGCTGGGGCCGCAGCTCTTCCTGGCGCCGGTCGCCGGCCTCGTGGCGGACCGGTACAGCCGCCGGCAGCTGCTCATCATCACCCAGTCAATGATGGCCCTCCTGAGCACCGGCCTGGGCATCCTCGTGGTGCTCGGCGCCGGCCAGCTGTGGCACGTCTACGGCTTCGCCCTGCTGCTGGGCATGGTCTCCGCCCTCGATGCCCCGGTGCGGCAGACCTTTGTTTCTGAACTGGTGCGGGACGACTACCTGCCCAACGCCGTGGCCCTGAACAGCGCCTCGTTCAATGTCGCCCGGATGATCGGGCCCGCCGTGGCCGGCGTCCTCACCGTAGCGGTAGGTCCCGGCTGGGTGTTCGTGATCAACACCTTCACGTTCCTGGCCATGCTTCTGAGCCTGTGGAAGATCCCCGCCGCGTCACTGCGCCACCTTCCCCGGGCGGCTCCGGGTAAGGGCCGAATCCGGGAGGGGCTGCGCTATGTGCGGTTCCGGCCGGACATCGTGGTGGTCCTGGTGGCCGTGTTCATTGTGGGAACACTCGGCCTTAACTTCGTGCTGTTTATCGCCGCGATGGTGGGCACGGAATTCGGGCTGGACGCCAGCGCGTTCGGGCTCATGAATTCCATTATGGCCATCGGTTCCGTGGCAGGCGCGCTGCTCTCCGCCGGCCGCGGCAAGCCCCGCTTGCGGATGATCTTCGGCGCCGCGGCCGCCTTTGGGGTGACCTCGGGACTGGCCGCGCTTGCCCCGGACTACTTCTGGTTCGGGTTGGCGCTGGTGCCGGTGGGCCTGTTCGCAATCACCATGATGACCAGTGCCAACGGCTACGTCCAGACCACCACCGATCCCGTGATGCGGGGCAGGGTCATGGCCCTGTATATGGCCATCTTTATGGGCGGCACACCCATCGGCGCCCCGTTGGTGGGATGGGTGGCCAACGTCGCCGGCCCCCGGTGGTCGCTTTCCGTCGCGGCCGCCTCCGGGATCATCGCCGCCGTGATCGGAATGATCTGGATCATCCGCGCCCAGCGGCTCCGGCTCACCTTCAACCGGCGGGCCTGCGGCCTCCGGTACTTCGGCGTCGTCTCCCATCTGGGCGTCCAACAACCGGGGGACAACGCAAACGGCGCCGCCCGGGACGAAAACCCGGACGACGCCGTCGGACGCTGACAACCGGCGTCACCACAAGACAGCGCGAACGGACACTTGGGGCCCTGGTTCCTGGGCCCCAAGTGTCCGTTCGCGCGGGTGCGCTACTTGCGCAGCTCGCCCACCACATAGTCGATGCTTGCCAGCAGCGCGGAGACGTCAGCCGGCTCGATGGCAACAAACGTGGCGATCCGGAGCTGGTTGCGGCCCAGCTTGCGGTACGGCTCGGTGTCCACGACCCCGTTGGCGCGGAGCACCTTGGCGATCGCGGCGGCGTCGATCGAGTCGTCGAAGTCGATGGTGGCGATGACGTTGGAACGGTCCTCCGCCTTGGCCACGAACGGCGTGGCGTACTCGGAGGCCTCGGCCCAGGAGTAGATCCGGCCGGCGGAGTCAGCGGTGCGGGCGGACGCGAAGTCCAGGCCGCCGTTGGCGTTCAGCCACTGCACCTGCGCGTCGAGGGTCACCAGGGTGGAGAGCGACGGCGTGTTGTACGTCTGGTTCAGCTTGGAGTTGTCAATGGCGGTCTGGAGGTCCAGGAAATCGGGGATCCAGCGACCACTGGCCTTGACCCGGGCGGCGCGTTCCAGCGCGGCGGGGGAGAAGAGCCCCAGCCACAGGCCGCCGTCGGACGCGAAGTTTTTCTGCGGGGCGAAGTAGTAGACATCGGCCTCGGAGACGTCCACGTCCAGGCCCCCGGCTGCGGAGGTGGCGTCCACCAGGACCAGGGAACCGGCGTCGGCGCCCGCGACGCGCTTGACCGGAGCCGCGACACCCGTGGAGGTTTCGTTCTGCGGCCAGGCATAGACATCCACGCCAGCCTCGGCGGCCGATACCGGGCGCGTGCCGGGCTCGGACTTGATGATGGAGGAGGCGTCCAGGAACGGGGCCTTGTTGGTGGCTGAGGCGAATTTGGAGCCGAACTCGCCGAAGGACAGGTGCTGGGCCTTCTTTTCCGCCAGGCCGAAGCTGGCGACGTCCCAGAAAGCGGTGGAGCCGCCGACGCCGAGGACCACTTCGTAGCCTTCGGGGGCGCGGAAGAACTGGCTGAGGCCTTCACGGACGGAGCCCACGAGGTTCTTGACCGGAGCCTGGCGGTGGGAGGTGCCCAGGATGGTCTTGGACGCCGCTGAGAGCGCTTCGAGCTGCTCCGGCCTGACCTTGGAGGGTCCTGCGCCGAACCGTCCATCCTTTGGCAGGAGGTCGGCGGGAATAGTGATGCTGGTTTCGCTCACGGGGGCTCCAATTTCGGCATGGACGTGGCTCACGTCCGGGCGGTGGGGTGGCCGGTAGTCGGCGGTGACTGCATAAGGACCTCTTTTATTCTGCCTGAACCCTCGATTGGGCGGGGAACCGGGGCCGTCATAGTCCGGCCAATGAGACCGTTTGTCCCCGCCCGGGCATTATCCAGACAAATTCAAAATAGGCTAAGCTTTTTAGCGGACCTCGCCGCTGAGCGGGACGCGATACGGTGGGACAACGCAAGGTACTGCGCTCGAGGAGCTGAGCTGGATGACGGATCTGATCGATACTACGGAGATGTATCTTCGGACCATTTTGGAGCTTGAAGAAGAGAACATCGTTGCTCTTCGCGCACGCATCGCCGAACGGCTGCGGCATTCCGGACCCACGGTGTCCCAAACCATCGGCCGAATGGAACGGGACGGACTGGTCGTGGTCTCCGGAGACCGCCACCTGGAGCTCACGGAAGCCGGGCGGAAACGCGCTACGGAAGTGATGCGCAAGCACAGGCTCGCGGAACGGCTCCTGGCGGATGTGATTGGCCTGGACTGGGCCTATGTCCACGATGAAGCGTGCCGCTGGGAACACGTGATGAGTGAACGCGTTGAGCAGCGCATCTACGAGTTACTTAACCACCCCACCGAGTCTCCATACGGCAACCCCATCCCCGGACTGGCTGCCCTGGGCGGACCCGCGCCTGCGCTGCCCGACGCCGGTGTGATTAATCTCCTTGATGCGATGCAGGGCTACGGGCCGGCGTCGAACGTGACGGTCAGCCGGCTGGCTGAACCCATCCAGGTGGAACCTGAGCTGCTGGTCCAGCTGGACGAAGGCGGGATCAGGCCCGGTGCCTCGGTGTCCTTGGAGCGCGTGGGGGAGTACATTTCCGTGCGGGTTCCGGGAATCGAAGGGGCGCTCGAGCTGCCCCCGGAAGTGGCATCCCACGTCTTCGTTTCCGTCCGCTGACGGGACGGCGGTCCGCCGTGTGGGGCCGCGCCATAGCGCAGTGACCCAGGTTCCGCAAAGATAACGGAATTGTTACTGTCCAAGTTAATCACCTATAGTTGTAACTCAGCGTCGATACAAAAGCGTTACCTGATCCGGAGCCGAGCTCTGCCAGCGGATCAGGTGCATCAGTCACCAACTGGCAGAGGCGGGGGAACCACAACCGGCAGTCGTAAGACTGCCTTGGGGTGAAGTCCGTCAGCAGCAAGCCTCTTCCAGCGAAGGATCCTCACGGGATATCTCTGCGCCAAGTGCTTGTCACGGCGGACCGGGTCTTTGAACTCTCTGACCCGAATCCGACAGCTAACTTCGCAGGCTATCCAGAGAGGAACATTCTTGACCACGCAATACTCCAGGGGCCGCCGTCGCGCGGTGGGTCCCGCCTCGGCGCCCAGAGTGGCCGAGGATTTCACCGCGGAGAGGCCCCGCGACCCACAGCGGGACGCCCGCCGCCGCCGGGGACCCTTCCGGCAGATGACGGATTTCGCCGCCGCCAGTGGCCTCGGCCAGAAGGCCGGCATCGCCTTGGCAGCAACAGGCCTAGCACTTACCGTGACGGTTCCTGTGACCGGCCCCGTGATGGCCACTCCGGCACCCGGCCAGGCCGCATCGGCCGTTTCCGCTGCTCCGCAGCCCGAAGTTACCGCCGAAGCCGCCGCCCAAATTGATTTCAGCCGCTCGTCCGTGGTTACCCAGGGTGATCCCGACGGCAAACTGAAGCAGCTGCTGAGCGCACAGTCCGCGGGATCCATTACCCGTGCGGCCTCTGCCGGAAGCCTCGGCTCGCCGCTAGCCCAGCTGGTTACAGTCTCTCCGTTCGGATTCCGGGTCAGCCCCATTACCGGCGGCTCCGGCGATTTCCACCGTGGCCAGGACTTCGTGGCACAGTGCGGAACCTCTGTCCTGGCTGCCGCCAGCGGCACCGTGACCTTCGCCGGCTGGCACCAGTACGGCGGCGGGAACCGCGTTGTGGTGGATCACGGCAATGGCCTTGAAACCACCTACAACCACCTCTCCTCCGGCAGCGTCAAGGTAGGCCAGACGGTCAGCCGCGGCGATGTGGTTGCCCTGAGCGGCACCACGGGCGCGTCCACGGGCTGCCACCTCCACTTCGAGGTCCAGGTCAATGGCGAAGTCGTTGACCCCACGGGCTGGCTCTGACCAAATGATGGCCAACTCTCGAATCGCAGTGACGTGCCGTGACCTGAATGTGACATTGGCTCGGAACTCCTGTAACGTCTAAAGCGCGTCAACTTTTCCGAAGTTGACGTTCTTGAGTGGATTGCCTAGCTCTGCCACCGCTCAAGGTCCGTTCGCATGACATCGTCTGGCAGGGGCGGGGGAACCAATTTTGGTCTTCGATTCTGAAGGCCTTGGGGTTAAGTCGCAAAGCTTCCACTGTGAAGCAGCGCGGCCGGGTGACTCCCATCCGAATCCGACAGCTCACCTCGCAGGCATTGGGAGAGGCTACCTTCGTGTCTTCACGCCATACTTCTGCGCGTCACCGCGCACAACCGGTTCGCACTAACCCCTTGGGCTCCGTGTCCAAGGCCGTCAGTGCCAATGCCGGGACCGTAGGTCGCCAGGCTGCTGTTATCGCAGCTGCATCAGGTCTGATCCTGAGCATGGGGCTTCCGGCCAACGCCGCGGACACCACCGCCGGCGTTTCCGCCTCCACCGAGTCCGGTTCTGCGCAGACGGCACTTGCCGTAACTGCCGCGCCCACGGCTACCGTTTCCTTCGAACGCCCCGTCATCAAGACGACGCCGGCGCCGAAGGTTGAGACGGTCCGTGCGCAGTCCACGGCCTCCGAAGCCGGGGCTCAGGGTGCTGCCGCAACCGAGGCCGCGGCCTCCAAGCTCGCTGACACTGTCTCCTCCGCTGCCGCTTCGGGTCTGGCAGCACTTGCCTACACCGGTATCGGCAACCCCTACCTCTGGGGCGGCACCACTCCCAATGGCTGGGACTGCTCAGGCTTCACGCAATGGGTCTACGCCCAGGCTGGCATCAGCATTCCCCGCACCAATGCCTGGACGGCCATGCGGCCCACCGCCACACCGGCCACCGGTGACCTGGTCATGCAGAATGGCGGCGCCCACGTTGGCATTTACGTCGGCAACGGCATGATGATCAGCGCACTGAACCCGTCACAGGGCACGCTGCTCCACTCCGTGGCATCAACAGGCTCCTCCGCGTTCTTCACAATGGCCCCGTAGTTCCTGCAGTCCAGTAGTTGCTGCAGCCCAGTAGTTGCTGCAGCTTGGCTGCCGGAACCGTTTCTTCGCGAGAAACTCTTCGCTAAATCCCCGTTCGGGGCGTGCCGGCGTACCCCCAAGATGCCGGCGCGTCCAAAGCCCTTAGGCTGCCTACGCGGTCCTGAGGAAAACGAAAGAGAGAAAATTAATGACTACACGTGCAACTGTTGCACGGCACCGCGCCGAGGTCGCCAAGACCAACTCGCTGGCTGTCATTGCCAAGGCTGTCGGCGACAACGCCGGCGGCATGGGCCGTCAGGCTGCGGTTATCGCTGCTGCTTCCGGCCTTGTCCTGACCAGTGGTATCGCTGCGAACGCGGCTGACACCGGCGTCCAGCGTGAAGCTGCGTCCGCTTCGAACCTTGAGGCTGAGGTTTCCGCCCCGGCCATCATTTCGGCTGCTTCCACCATTGCCATCTCCTACGAGAAGCCCGCAGTGACCACCACGCCGGCTCCCATTGAGGCTCCCGCCCCTGTTGTTGAAGCTCCGGCTCCGGCTCCGGCCAAGGCCGCGGCCACCCTCACGGTAGCGTCGGCAACTCCGGCCGCTCCGAAGGCGCCGGTCTCCGCCAGCGGCAAGGGCCAGGCCATCCTGTCCGCAGCCTATGCACAGCTCGGCGTCAGCCAGGACTGCACCATGCTGGTCACCAACTCGCTGGCTGCCGTGGGGATCAACTTCCGCGACTGGCCTGCAGGCTACCTGTCCCTCGGTCAGACCGTCAGCGCCGCCGAGGCCCAGCCCGGCGATCTGTTGTACTACGCCGACGGCGGCGCGGGCGTTGCCCACATTGCCGTCTACGCTGGCAACGGCCAGGCCGTGCACGGGGGCTACAACGGCAACCAGACCGTTGTGTTCAGCGCCAATGTCGGCTCCGGCCCCGTTTACATCCGCGTGTCCTAGCACCAGAGTCAGCATTCGAAGGACCCTCGCTTCACGGCGGGGGTCCTTCGCTGTCTGCGGGCTGCTGCCCTGATCCGGAGAGATGCACGAATCCGACACGTGACGGCGGCCGCTTCTGCGATTAGCTGATCCCGGGATTCTTTGTTTACTCTTGTGGTGTCGATCCATAGCCCGGATATGCCGGGGGCAGCCGGCCCTCGTGCCCCTGACGGGTGCGGCCACAAAGAGGTACGTGCATGCGCACTCTCGTTCTGAATGCTGGATATGAACCGCTGGCGGTAGTCACCTTCCGCCGGGCGCTGGTGCTTGTGCTCACGGGCAAGGCCAGTGTCATTGCCGAGGGCGATGATCCTGTGGTGGGACCGCAGGAGATCCTGGGCCGCCCGTCCGTGATTCTCCTGAACCGCTACATCCGCCCCAGATACAACCAGAGCACCGCAGTCAGCCGCCGCGGAGTCCTGCGGCGGGACGGCCACCGCTGCGCGTATTGCGGCAAGGGTGCCCACACCATCGACCATGTGCAGCCCAAATCACGTGGCGGCGCCGACTCCTGGGAGAACCTGGTGGCCGCGTGCCTCCGCTGCAACAACACCAAGGGTGACCACACGCCGGCTGAAATGGGCTGGAAGCTCAGGTTTGATCCGGAACCGCCGCATGGCACCATCTGGCAGATCAAGGAACTTGAGAAGCCCACGCCGGCTTGGGATCCGTTCCTGCTGCCTGAACGGGCCGCCTGAATCCAGTCGCTCCGCAAGTCCAGCCCGCGCAGTATTCCAGCCCGCGCGGTTAAGCTGGGAGGGTGGACGCTGACCCCCTCGACTTCGATGCCGTCATCCTCGCCGGCGGCCGTTCGTCGCGGCTCGGTGGCGTGCCCAAGCAGAGTCTGACGTACGACGGCGCCTCCCTCTTGTGCCGCTCCGCCGCCGCTGCGAGGGGAGCCCGGGCCGCCGTCGTGGTTGGTCCGGACACCGGGGAGGTGCCGGCCGGCGAAATCCCTGCCGGATTTCTCCGCTGCCGCGAAGAACCCCCCTTTAGCGGACCGGGGGCGGCCATCGCGGCCGGGCTCGCGGCCCTGGCCGCTGCGGGTGGCAGCCGCCCCGGGCTGACGCTGGTGCTGGCCTGCGACATGCCCAACGTAGGGCAGGCGGTGGCGGTGCTGAAGGCTACTTTGCGTGCGCGAGGACCCACCGCCGGAGCGCCCACGGGACCGGACGGCGTAGTGGCCGTCTCGGAGGATGGCCGCCGTCAGCCGTTGGTCGGTTTTTATAGCACGGCCGCGCTACAACGTTCCGTGGCGGAACTGGAAAGCACAGGACGCTTAATCAACGGGTCGGTGAGGGCACTCCTTGCTAGTCTGGACGTGCAGCTTGTCGCCGTTCCGGCCGGCTCCACGGCAGACGTGGACACCTGGGACGATGCCGCCGCACTTGGAGTGGCCGGCCCGGATCCCCTAACCGGGCTCCGGGGCAACACTGCCGCAGACGATTTGGGAGGCAGAGCGTGAAAAGCCAGGACGAGACGCTGGAAGAATGGTGCAGGTCCTTGCTCCAGGCGTATGAACTGGAGGACGTCCAGATCGACGTCAACACCATCCTGTCGCTGGCCGGCGTGGCAGCCCACTCAGTGGTCCGCCCCGCCGCCCCGCTCACCACCTTTATTGCCGGTTTCGCCGCCGGCCTGGCTGCGGGATCGGGGCAGGCCACCAACGCCGCCGCCATGACCGCTGCCATGGACCGTGCCCGCACCCTGGCTGCTGACTATGACGCCGAATCCGCCGGGACCCCCGTCGAATGAATCCCGTTCAGTGACCGCCGCCCCCGGCGACGCATCCGAAAATCCCGAGCAGCAGACAGCCCCGGCAAAGCACCTTGCCCATACCTGGGATGAGGCGCGCAGGGCCGCTTTTGATATCGCCACGCCGATTCCGCCGGGCCGGGTTCCCCTGGGCCAAGCCCTGGGCAGGGTCCTGGCCGGCGACATCACTGCGTTGCACGACATGCCGCACTACGCGTCGTCTGCGATGGACGGATGGGCCGTCAACGGCAGCGGTCCGTGGATCGTGGCAGAGGCAGGCCAGCGGCTGGCACCCCACCAGGCCAGCCCCATCGTCACCGGCGGACTGATCCCGCCCGGCGCCAAAGCGGTCCTGCGCAGCGAAAGCGCCGTGCTTGGAACGGACGACGACGGCCTGCCGCTCCTGATGACCGGCGGCGGCGCCCGCCCCGGCGAGCCCGGGAACGGCCAGCACATCAGGAAGGCCGGCGAGGAAGCCGCCGCGGGAGATGTGCTGGTCAAGGCCGGCGTAACACTGAACCCGGCCCATCTGGCGGTCGCAGCCCTGGCCGGGCACGATGACCTGCTGGTCCAGGGCAAGCCGGTGGTTAAGCTCCTGCTGACCGGCTCCGAAGTTGTGGCCCACGGGCTGCCGGTCCCCGGACAGGTCCGGGACACCTTCGGTCCGCAGCTCGCGGCCGTAGTGGAAATGCTTGGCGGTATTAACGGCGGCCAGGAGCGGATCGGCGATTCCTACGCTGAGTGGCTGGACGGCCTGGCCGACGTCCCGCCCGAGGTGCCGGACCCCTCCGCGCTGCCTGCCGACGTCGTGATCACCACCGGCGGTACTGGCGTCTCGGACACCGACCACCTCCGCCGGGCTGTGGCGGAACTGGGCGGGCGGCTGGTCATCGACGGCATCGCCATGCGCCCCGGCCATCCGGCTGTCCTGGCCGAGCTCCCCGACGGTCGCTTTGTCCTGGGGCTCCCCGGAAACCCGCTGGCCGCCATGATGGCACTGTCCACGGTGGGCGAACCGCTGCTGGCGGCGCTGGGCCACGGCACCATGCCGCCGGTGCAGGAGGTCCCGTGCGGGACCACCATTGAGCCTGAGCCGGGCCGGACCAGGCTGATGCCCTTCAGGCTGCTGTACGGGATGGCTTCACCGGCCAAGCACACGGGTCCCGGGATGATGCGCGGACTGGCGTCGGCGCACGGTGTGATGGTTGTTCCGCCGCATGGCGTGCAGCTGGGCGAACCAGTCCCGGCGTTCGCTTTGCCGTGGGGGCCGCCGGTGCCCGCGCCCGCGCACCCGGGTACCAAGCCCAAGGGCCGGCCCGCCGCTAAGCCGGCCACCCGGGCAGCTGGCAAGGACGCTGCGAAGCCTGCCGGTCCGGTGGACTGGAGTGCCCTGCTGGGGTAGGCGCCGTGCTGCGGAACCACGTACGCCACAGCCCGGCCAGTGGTGCAATGATGGACCTATGAACAGCGCCAGCCGGCAGGTCCGGAACGTCCACGGGGCCCTTCAAGACAGTCTGGCGGTTCGCTGATGGGGCGCGTGACGCAGCGCCGCAAGGTGCACAAGTATGTTTTGGATGGCTCGCCCAATGCCCTTGAGTTCCCGGTCCGCCACCGCGAGGACGTCCTCGCCGTCGAAGAGCCGCTGGAAATCCGGATCGGTGCACTGTCATTCTCGGTGACCATGCGGACGCCCGGGGACGACTTTGACCTGGTGGCCGGCTTCCTGGTGTCCGAGGGGATCATCTGGGCTCCGGAGCAGCTGGTGTCGTTGCGGTTCTGCGCCGGCGAGGACGAAGACGGCGTCCAGACGTTCAATGTGGTGGAAGCCCAGCTGCGGCCCGACGTCGAACTCCCTGCGAAGGGTCGGAACGTCTTCACGTCCAGCTCCTGCGGTATCTGCGGCACGGACTCGATCGAGGCAGTGCGCAAGTCCTCCCATTTCAGCCCGGCGGCGGATCCATTGACCGTGCCCGCCCATGTGCTGGCATCACTGCCCGGGCGGCTCCGCGAAGCGCAGGACGTTTTTGACGTCACCGGCGGAGTGCACGCCGCGGGCCTCTTCCGCATAACGGACGACGGCGGCGTGCAGCTTTTGTGCCTGCGCGAGGATGTGGGGCGCCACAACGCCGTGGACAAGGTAATTGGCTGGGCCCTGCGGGAGCGGTTGCTTCCACTAACCGGGCTGGTCCTGCAGGTCTCGGGCCGCGCATCGTTTGAACTCGTCCAGAAGGCAGCGTTGGCGGGCATTCCCGTACTGGCGGCGGTGAGTGCGCCGTCGAGCCTTGCTGTGGAGCTGGCGGAGGCCAGCGGCATGACCCTGGCAGGGTTCAGCCGGGGCACCAGCCTGAATATCTACGCCGGACAGGGCAGGATTACGCTGCCCGCCGCGCAGGTTCCGGAGCCGGTTCGCGGGGAGGACGCGGCCGAGTTAAGCGCGAACGCGCCGGGATAAAACGGCCCCAGCACCCTTCGGCGAAGATTTCCGGTGACGCTTGGCTATTGAGCTACTAGCCGGTAGATTTTATCCATCGATTGGACGCGTTTTGGTCCGGATTCGAGTACTCCAGTTCAAGCACCTAAGAGGGTTTACATTGCATGACGACCGCCGGATCACCGAAGTCCGCGTGGACCGGTTTGTCCGCGAGCGGATCATTCCCGCTGTTTACGCCCGCACTGTTCCGCTGAACCTGACCAGCTGGGATGCGCCCGGCGAACCGTTGTCCTTGGTGGATGCACTGCGGAATCACTTCGAGCCGCAGGAACACGGTGCTGCCTGGGGCAAGCCGTGGGGGACCAAGTGGCTGCGCCTGCAGGGCGACGTCCCGGAGGCCTGGGGCACCGGCCCGGACACCGCCGTCGAAATCGTGGTGGACCTTGGCTTCATCAACGAAGCCCCCGGATTCCAGTGCGAGGGAATCGCCTGGCGCCCGGACGGCACCATCATCAAAGCTATTTCGCCCCGGAACCAGTACATTCCCCTGAAACTCCTGGGCAGCGGCATGTCCGTTGACTTCTACGTTGAAGCGGCCGCCAACCCGGACATGGCGCAGGGCTGGACCTTTGCCGCCACACCCTACGGGGACAAGGCAACAGCAGGCACGGCGCCGCAGTACCGGCTGGGCAGGATCGCCATCGCCGAACTCAACCAGACGGTCTGGGAACTCCAGCAGGACATCTGGACCCTCGCCGGGCTGATGCACGAGCTCCCCCCGGAGCAGCCGCGGCGCCATGAGATCCTCCGCGCGCTGGAGCGCATGATGGACCAGATGGATCCCGACGACGTCCCCGGCACCGCCGCAGCCGGGCGGGCAACCCTGGCCGAAGTTTTGTCCAGGCCCGCCTACGCTTCCGCCCATCAATTGGTGGCAACGGGTCACGCGCACATTGATTCGGCATGGCTCTGGCCGGTGCGCGAAACCATCCGCAAATGTGCCCGGACGTTCTCCAACGTGGTGGCGCTGATGGATGAGGATCCGGGCTTTGTGTTCTCCTGTTCCTCGGCTCAGCAGCTGGCCTGGATGAAGGAGTTCTACCCCGAGCTTTTCGGCCGGATCCGGGAAAAGGTCAAGGCCGGGCAGTTCGTCCCGGTGGGCGGCATGTGGGTTGAGTCGGACACCAATATGCCCGGCGGCGAGGCAATGGCCCGGCAATTCATTGAGGGCAAGAACTTCTTCCTCGACGAGTTCGGCGTCGAATGCCGCGAAGCGTGGCTCCCGGATTCCTTCGGCTACTCCGCGGCCCTGCCGCAGATCGTCAAGGCGGCGGGCAGCCGCTGGTTCCTCACGCAGAAGATCTCGTGGAACCAGGTCAACCGCATGCCGCACCATACCTTCAACTGGGAGGGCATCGACGGCACCCGGCTGTTCACGCACTTCCCGCCCGTTGACACCTACAACGCCGAGCTCAGCGGACGCGAACTGGCGCACGCCGAGCGGAACTTCCGCGACCACGGGCGCGGCAACACCTCGCTCGTCCCGTTCGGCTACGGCGACGGAGGAGGCGGGCCTACGCGGGAAATGCTGGCTGCCGCCAGCCGCACCGCCGACCTCGAAGGCTCGCCCAAGATCCGCGTGGGTTCCGCCGAGAGTTTCTTTACCCAGGCGGAGGAAGAGTATTCCTCCCTGCCTGTCTGGGTAGGCGAGATGTACCTGGAACTTCACCGCGGCACGTACACCAGCCAGGCGCAGACCAAACGCGGCAACCGGCGCAGCGAACACCTGCTCCGCGAGGCCGAACTCTGGTGCGCCACGGCTGCTGTCCGCGGCGCCGGCTCCTTCGAGAACCCGGCGGCGGAGCTGAAGCGGCTCTGGCGGCTGGTGCTCCTGCAGCAGTTCCACGACATCCTGCCCGGCAGCTCCATCGCCTGGGTCCACCAGGACGCGGAACGCAACTACGCCGCGATCAGTGCCAGCCTCGAAAACCTCATAGCGCAGGCAGCGGCCGCGCTCCTCGGCGAGGGGTCGCGGACCTTCCTGCTCAACGCCGCACCGCACACGCGCAACGGCGTTCCTGCCTTGGCTGCCGCAGAGCTTTCGCCGACCGGCCAGCCGGTCCAGGCAACCGCTCTGGATGGCGGTTACGTGCTGGACAACGGCATCATCCGGGCTGTCCTGGATGCCGATGGCCTGCTTGCCTCCCTCACCGACTACGCCACGGGACGCGAAGCCATCGCTCCCGGAGCGCGCGGCAACCTGCTGGAACTGCACCGGGACACCCCTAACGAGTGGGACGCCTGGGACATCGATGAGTTCTACCGCCGCAACGTCACCGCCCTCACGGCGGCGCAGGCCATTCGGGTGGAGCACGCCGGAACCAGTGCCGTTGTGGTGGTGGAGCGGGTCGCCGGCTCGTCACCGCTCACCCAGCGGATCACGCTGGATGCCGGCAGCGGCTCCCTCACCATCACCACCACCGTTGAGTGGCAGGAGAGCGAGAAGCTGCTCAAGCTGGGCTTCCCGCTGGACGTCAGGGCGGACCGCTCCGCCTCGGAGACCCAGTTCGGCCATGTCTTCCGTCCCACCCATGTCAACACCTCGTGGGAGGCCGCCAAGTTCGAGATCTGCGCGCACCGCTGGATCCACGTGGCCGAGCCCGGCTACGGCGTCGCGATTTCCAATGCGGCCACCTACGGGCACGATGTCACCAGGAGCGTGCGGGATTCCGACGGCGGGACCACCACCTCGGTGCGTCTCTCCCTGTTGCGTGCACCGAAGTTCCCGGACCCGACGGCGGACCGGGGCCACCAGGAACTGACCGTGACCATCCGCCCCGGAGCCGGAATCGCCGACGCTGTGGAGGAGGGGTACCGCACCAACCTTGCACCCCGGCTGGTGAAGGGCGCCCGCGGCGTGGAGCCGCTGTTCTCCGTGGACAACCCGGCCCTGGTCATCGAGGCGGTCAAGCTTGCCGAAGACGGCTCGGGCGATGTTGTGGTCCGCCTTTATGAGTCCCTGGGGCGGCGGTCCGCCGGCGTGCTCACGGCCAACTTCCCGGTCACGGCTGTCCAGGCCACGGACCTGCTGGAGCGCGCCACCGACGCGCCGGGCGTCAACACTGCCGCAGCAGAGCAGTCGGTGGAGCTTTCGCTGCGCCCGTTCCAGCTGGTCACCCTGAGGTTCGCGCGCTAGGTGCGGCATGGATGCCAGCTGTCCGGTCAGCACGCGGGTGGGTCAGCACTCGGGCGGGGCGGAGCAATCGATGAAGGCCGGCGTGAGCTGGCCGTTAAATGGCTGAGTGGGGGCGGTCCCCAACGGCCCGCCACCACTCATCCCCCCAAAGAATGCAAAGACCCAACGGGCCCGGCGTCCAGGAATCTATCCCCGTTCGCGAACGCCGGCACCCAACTTCACACATTCATGATTGTGCCATGTCTAATGATTTTGTGAAAGTTTGAAGGCTACTTTGCAGTAGAAGTCTTTTGTCTCGGCTCATTCTGCCCGGACCGCAGCTTGGCTACCCAGATCAGCGCCAGCCCGATGACAAAACATAGGACGGCTGTGTAGTTGATGACAAATTCCACTGAACCCAACGCCGGTGGGAGCACCGGGAACAACAGGCTCGCGCCAATGGCAACCGCTCCGAGGGCCAGCAGGAATGCCGCTACCCGGACCAAGAGCGGAAAAGTACTCCGGCAGGCCCGCACCATGGCAGGCAGCAGGACCAGCGAAACGTACGCAGGGTAGGCGCGGCCTGCGGCACCGTAGTACTCAACCAGCAGTCCGTGCCGGGCGTCCTTGACTGACACCGAGCCCATGCCCGCGGAGGACCCCGCCGTGTCCATCATCAGGAACACAACCACCACCATCAGCGAGGTCAGGCCCAGCACAGCCATTCCGATCCGTCCGGTCAGCAGCCGGTAGGCGTCGTCGGCCCCAAAGCCCCGGGTGACGCGGATGCCCACGAAGAAAATAGCGGCGAAGATGACAAAGCGGAGCAGGAGGTTGGCCACATTAACACCGCCGAGCGCCTGGTCGATGGCAAGGTACGGTGCCTGGATGCTGAGCAGGATGGCGAGAGTCATCAGCGCAAAGATGTAGAACAGTGTCCGGTTCCTCCCCCTCACGGCACTGGGAACCCGCGCGACGGCCACCAGGCCGCAGACAGTCAGCGTGGACCACTGTAGGATTTCGATCATCCCAGGTTCTCCCAGATCTTTTCGGTTTTCTCGTGGTCATGTTCCTGCCGGCGGAGGGCCCTGCCGAGCGTCTGCAGCCGGTCACCGGCCAAGGTGGTCAGCTCGCCGTCGGACAGGCTGTCCAGGGCGGCCTGCCGGGCTCCGGGAGGCCAGCCGGCCTCCGCCTCCGTGACCAGCCCGGTGGCCACCAGGCCGCTGGCCGGGGCGACGCCGGCCGCAAGGGACGTGGCAACCGCCAGTTCCGGAGCCAGCCGGTTTGCGGTCAGTTGTGCCGAATAGTTCTGCGGAGCGATTCCGGTGGCGGCGGAGACCCGGTGCCGCAGCTCGCCGTCGTCGATGGCCTCCACCCAGTTCTTGACTGAGGTGGCGTGCGGGGCCGGCTCCAACGCCGGCGAACCGGCCGCCGCTGCCGCCGCCGGCACGCCGCCTGGGTCCGCGGCGGAACGGGCCAGAACTGCCCGCAGGAGGTCCGGGGTGGAGATCTGGCTGACCAGTTCGGACCTGCTGGGCGGGCGCGTGTCCGTGAGCTGGCTGTACGCGTCGAACGCCGCCAACGCTGAAACGGGATTGACGTTGTACGCCCGGCTGATGCTCACCACCGTAGTCTCTGCCACCTTGCCCCGGACGAGCTGCTGGGCCAGGGTGGTCCGCTTGATGCCTGACACGCGGCAGATGTCAGATGCGCTCGTCTCGGGGGCGATGCCGTGCAGCCAGCGCTGGAACGCCTTGGCAGATATAGGCATAAGCAGCTCTCTGCAGAACGGATGGTTAACGGTGATTTTAGCCTGACGTCAGCGGGCAGTTTGGTGCGGCGTGCTGAGTCGACTATGCTTGATGGTCGAGCCCGTTGGTCCGTACACCCCCCAAGTCCGGACCTGCGGGCTCTTTAGTGCCCCGGCACTTTTCGGGGCGGCACATTGCGGATTCACCGCAGTTTCGGGCCGATTCAGGCGGGCTCCTCCGGCCGGGCGGCGGCGAGAGGATGGACCAACCTATGACTGCAACCCTTGTTGCCAAAGATCTTTCCGGCGGCCACGACCACCGGACGCTGTTCGCCAAACTTTCCCTCACGGTGGCCCCCGGCGACGTGGTGGGTGTGGTGGGCGCCAACGGCGCCGGCAAGTCCACCCTGCTGCGCCTGCTGGCCGGCGTGGACCAGCCCCAGGGCGGCAGCGTCAGCCTCGCCCCCGCCGATGCCTTTGTGGGCTTGCTGCCCCAAGAACACGAGCGCGTCGCCGGCGAGACCGTGGCTGGCTACATCGCCCGCAGGACCGGCTGCGCCCAGGCCACCGTGGAGATGGAGTCCACCGCGGAGGCCTTGGGCTCCGGCGCACCGGGAGCCGATGACGCCTACTCGCTGGCCTTTGACCGCTGGATGGCGTCAGGCGCGGCAGACCTCGACGAACGCATCCCGCCCGTCCTGGCCGACCTCGGCCTGGACACCGGAGCGGACGCTCCCATGACCGGGCTCTCCGGCGGCCAGGCCGCCCGCGTGGCCCTCGCTGCGCTCCTGCTCAGCCGGTTCGATGTTGTGCTGCTGGACGAGCCCACCAACGACCTTGACCTCGCCGGCCTGGCCAAACTGGAAGCCTTTGTCCAGGGCCTGCGCGGCGGTGTGGTGCTGGTGTCCCATGACCGCGAGTTCCTGGCCCGCTGTGTCACCACCATCGTGGAACTGGATCTGGCGCAGAATTCCGTGGCCGTGTACGACGGCGGCTACGAGGCCTTCCTCGAGGAGCGCGCCGTGGCGCGGCGCCACGCAAGGGAAAAGTTCGAGGAGTTCGCCTCCACCAAGGCAGACCTGGTCTCCCGCGCCCGGACCCAGCGCGAGTGGAGCTCCCAAGGCGTGCGGAACGCCATGAAAAAGAGCCCGGACAACGACAAAATCCGCCGCGCCGCCAGCACCGAGTCATCGGAAAAGCAGGCGCAGAAGGTCCGGCAGATGGAATCCAGGATTGCCCGGCTGGACGTGGTGGAGGAGCCGCGGAAGGAATGGCAGCTGCAGTTCACCATTGGCCAGGCGCCCCGGTCCAGTGCGGTGGTGGCCACCTTGCGTGACGCCGTCGTGAAGCAGGGAAGCTTCACGCTGGGCCCGGTGAACCTGCAGCTTAACGCGGGGGAGCGGATCGGCATCACCGGACCTAACGGAGCCGGCAAGTCGACGCTGCTGCGCCTGCTCCTGGGCGTGCAGGCGCCCGACGCCGGGAACGCCGCCATGGGCGCCTCGGTGGCCGTCGGCGAAATTGACCAGGCCCGCGGCCTGCTGGCCGGCCACCTCAACCTTGGCGACGCCGTCGAAGCCGTGCTCACGGACCTGAATCCGGCGGAGGTCCGCACGCTGCTGGCCAAGTTCGGGTTGAAGGCGGACCACACCACCCGCCCGGTGGATTCCCTGTCGCCGGGGGAACGCACCCGCGCGGCATTGGCGCTGCTGCAGGCACGCGGGGTGAACCTGCTGGTCCTGGACGAACCCACCAACCACCTGGACCTGCCCGCCATCGAGCAGCTGGAAGAGGCGCTGGGAAGTTATGAGGGCGCTTTGCTGTTAGTAACCCATGACCGGAGGCTGCTCGAGAACGTGCGGCTGGATGTACGGTGGAATGTGGACAACGGAACGGTAACAGAACTGATGGCAGACGCAACGGAGCAACAGCGATGAGCATGGACGGCGTCGCCTGGCACTCCCTGTACAACATCTCCCGGGCCAAGAACGGCTCCCGGCCTTTCTCCAAGGCCACCCTGAAACGGGTCCTGGGCTTCGCCCGCCCGCACCGGACAAAGCTGATCGCGTTTGTGGCGCTGTCCATTGTGATGGCGTTCCTGGCCGTGGCCACGCCGGTGCTGGCCGGCCAGGTGGTTGATGCCATCGTGGCCAAGGCGGGTACAGACGAAGTGATCCGGCTGGCGCTGCTGATCGCCGTGGTGGCCGTTGCCGAAGCCGGCCTGGGGCTCGTGAGCCGCTGGCTTTCGTCCAACATCGGCGAAGGCGTGATCGTGGACCTGCGCACCAGGGTCTTTGACCATGTGCAGAAGATGCCCATCGCATTCTTCACCCGGACCCGCACCGGCGCACTGGTCAGCCGCCTGAACAACGACGTCATCGGAGCGCAGTCCGCCTTCGCCGGCACGCTGTCCGGCGTGGTCAGCAACGTAGTGGCCCTGATCCTGACGCTGATCGTAATGCTCGGGACTTCCTGGCAGGTCACCGTGCTCGCCATGATCCTGCTGCCGATCTTCCTGATCCCTGCCCGCCGGATGGGCTCCAAGCTCGCGGACCTGCGGCGTGAGGCGGCAAACCACAACGCGGCCATGGGCACCCAGATGACGGAGCGCTTCTCCGCCCCGGGCGCCACGCTGGTGAAGCTCTTCGGCCGCCCGGACGAGGAATCCCGCGAGTTCGCGGTCCGCGCCGGCCGGGTCCGGGACATCGGCGTCCGCACGGCCATGCTGCAGTTCACCTTCGTCACCGCGCTGACGCTGGTGTCCGCGCTCGCCCTGGCCCTGGTCTACGGCCTGGGCGGATGGCTGGCCATCGGCGGTCAGCTCGCCGCGGGCGACGTTGTGGTGCTGGCACTGCTGCTCACCCGTCTGTACGCCCCGCTCACCGCCCTGTCCAACGCCCGCGTGGAAATCATGAGCGCGCTGGTCAGCTTCGAGCGGGTTTTCGAGATCCTGGACCTCAAGCCCCTGATCCAGCAGAAGCCCGACGCCGTGGCCATCCCGCCGGGAAACGTTTCGGTGGAGTTTGACGACGTTCGCTTCGCCTACCCCTCGGCGGACAAGGTCTCGCTGGCCTCGCTCGAGGAAGTGTCCACGCTGGACACCCGCGGCGGCGAAGAGGTGCTGCATGGCATCAGTTTCCGGGTGGAACCCGGGCAGACCGTCGCGCTGGTGGGTTCCTCCGGTGCCGGAAAGTCCACTATCGCGCAGCTGCTTTCCCGGCTGTACGACGTCGATTCCGGCGCCGTGCGGCTCGGCGGCACTCTGCCCGGCTCGGGGCTGGACGTCCGGGACGCCACCTTCGATTCCCTGCGGGACACGTTGGGGATGGTCACCCAGGACGGACACCTCTTCCACGAATCCATTGCCTCCAACCTCCGGCTCGCACGGCCGGACGCCACTGAAGAGGACATGTGGGACGCCATCCGGCAGGCCCGCCTTGAGACCATGATCCGGTCCCTGCCCGACGGCCTGGACACGGTGGTGGGGGAGCGCGGTTACCGGCTCTCCGGCGGTGAACGCCAGCGGCTCACCATCGCACGGCTGCTGATTTCCCAGCCCCGGGTGGTCATCCTCGACGAGGCCACCGCCGCACTCGACTCCACCAACGAAGCCGCCGTGCAGGCGGCCCTGGGCGCCGCGCTCGAGGGGCGCACCGCCGTCGTGATTGCCCACCGGCTGTCCACCATCCGTGCCGCCGACGTCATCCTGGTGGTCGAGGACGGGCGGATCGTGGAACGCGGCAACCATACCGATCTGCTCGCGGCCGAGGGCCGGTACGCCGAGCTCTACCAGACGCAGTTCGCCGAAGCCACGGCCGTGGCAGCGGAAGCCGTTCCGGAGTACTAGGGCTCAGCCTTCCCCAACTGGGTAGCGCTAAGTGTCGTTTTGAGCCCTCAAAACGACACTTAGCGCTACCCACTTGGGGCCGGGGCGCAGGGTGGCCAGTTCGGGCAGGATGTGGTCCGTCAGGAGCGGGGCCAGGTCCGCAGGCGGCGGCGCGCCCCGGTCCAGCGCCGCCAGGTCCAGCCAGCGGATCTCGGCGATCTCAGCCGACGGGTGCGCGGTCCAGGTTCCGGGTGCGGTAAACACCGTGGCTTCGATGTCCGTGGCGGCCTCGTTGGCGGCGTCGGCGATCCAGACGCCCATCAGTTCCAGTTCGCGCGGATCCACCACGATCCCCACTTCCTCCTGAAGTTCCCGCGCGGCGGCGTGGACGGCGCTTTCGCCGGCTTCGGGTTTGCCTCCCGGGTGCATAAACATGCTGGTGCCGCGCTTGCGGACGGTCAGGAGCCGGCCGGCGTCATCGAAGACACAGACGGCGGAGACAACAATGCGGGCTTTCACGGTTCCGAGCCTAGCGTGTTCAGTCTCGCCGCCTCAGACCTGCCGCTTCAGACCTGCCGCCTCAGACCTGCCGCTTCAGGGCGGACGTCAGCAGCAGGTCCTTGCGCGGGCCGGTCACATCCCACGTGTAACTGAACGTGTCAGGGCCTTCGTAGGTGTAGGCCACGCGGTACGTATCGGGATCGCACCAGTGTTGGTCCAGATTGGCCTCCGGGCTGAAGCTCATCCGGTGGAAGGGCCGCCCGTCGGCAAAAAACACGTCCAGGGCGTCCGGCCGGTCGGCGGGTTTCAGGACGTATTCACGCGAGGCAGGGCCGGTAAAGGTGGGCCAGCGCATGGTGCCTTCTTCACGGAAGGCCAGGCCGCCGTCGTCCGCGGGGGAAAAATGTACGACGCCGGAAAAGGTTCCGTGGGTGCCGGTGGACCGGTCCAGCAGCTGCCGTTCGACGGCCCAGTTTCCCTGAACGGGCAAGTTCCCGGCCTGCGAGGGGCCGAGCAGGTAGGCGCGGAGGTCGAACTCCGGGGAAGGAAGATTCAAGTGCCCTCGATTGGAATCGAACCAACGACACCGGCTTTAGGAGAGCCGTGCTCTATCCACTGAGCTACGAGGGCGCGTGTCCGCTGGTCCGGCAGGGCCGGTCCGTCCGGACACGGATACAAGCATACAAGGTGGTGGGCCGTACTACGCTCTTGGCATGAGATCAGCCCCGACGTCCGCCCCCGCCGTGGCATTCCTCCCGGACACCGCCTCCACCCGCCAGTACATCGGCGCCTGGTCCGTCCTGAGTGTCCTGCAGTATTTTGTGGCGGAAGCGGCCGTGATCGGTGCCTGGGGCGGGCCGCAGCCCTACGACCGCCGGACCGGATACATCAGCGACCTCGGCGCGCTTCACTGCGGGATCTACGACGGACGCGATGTGTGTTCGCCGCTGCATTGGCTGATGAACGCCTCCTTTGTGGTCCAGGGGCTGGGCATGCTGCTCGGTGCGCTGCTGCTGGGTTCCGGGCTGCTCTGTGTGGCGGCAAGGGCCGGCGCACGGGTCCAGCCGGGGCGCCGGAAACCCTGGCAGGCGGCGGTTGCCGTGCGGGTCCTGACCGGTGCTGCCGGTGCGGGGACCATGATCGTGGGCCTGGTGCCGGAGGACGTCGGCTCCGGCTGGCACTTTGTCGGGGCGTTGATGTACTTCCTGGCCGGCGCGCTGGCGTTGCTGCTGCTGGGGGTGTTATGGCTGCGGCAGACTCCGCTGGGGTGGTTCGTGCTGGTGTGCGGGCTGGTGTCCCTCGCCGCGCTGGTCACAGGCGGACTGACAGGCCTGGATGTTCCGGAGCCCGGCACCCTGGAGCGGCTGATGGGTTATCCGGTCACCGTGGGCGTGGCAGCAGCCGGCCTGGTAATCGCCCAACGTGTGCACCGGCACCGCAAGGAGGAGCGCGCCCGGGTTACTGGGTCGGCGCGGGCCTAGCCGGCTTTCGCAGGCTTCTTGCGCAGGAACACAGCCGCTGCCCCGGCCAGCAGGCTGACGACGAACAGCACCCACCCGGCAATGGTGAGTGCGGACGCCAAGGCGACCTGGCCGGCGTCGGCCGTTTCCGATCCCAGTGCGGCGTCGATGGCGACATTGCCCCAAAGCCGGACCACCACAAACAGCAGCGGGAGGGCCCAGAGTGCCCAGCGGAGGGACTTCCTGGCGACGTTGGTCCCGATCAGGAGCAGCCAGGTGAAGCCGAAGATCAACGGGAAGAGCGTGCCGGCTGTCTTGTGGACGTAGTTGAGCTGGCCGCGGGCGTCGTTGTCCATGACGGCGTTCAGTTGGCCGACGTAGCCGGCGTCAAAACCTCCCACGAGCGAGTCGGGCATGGCCAGGCCGCCGGAGAGCTGGGTGAGCTGCTGGAGCGTGAGCAGGTGGACGTACCAGAACAGGAACAGGCTGACCACGACGCCCGCGATGAGGATCAGGTTGGTGTTGCTCTGGGCCTTCTGCGGCGAACGGCTGGTGGAGGGGTTGATGACCGGCGGGAGGCTGTGCTGCGGAACAGCCGCCTTGGAGCCGTGCTTCTTGATCCGCTGCGCTGGGGTTTTGGCCATGGCACCATTATCCCGCCACCTAAACTGGGTCCATGACCACTGGCCGGCACAGCGCCCTTGAACTTGACCCCGCCCTGGACGACTATCAGCTGGCATCCGCGCTGGTGCGCGAAGCCGGGCAACTGGCGCTCCTGATGCGCATGGCCGGGCTGCAGTCCCAGCAGAAAACCTCCATCTCCGACGTGGTGACCGCCGCGGACCACGCTGCGGAAGCCTACGTGCTGGGGCAGTTGCGGCGCTGCCGGCCGGAGGATGGCATCTTAGGGGAGGAGGGCGCCTCGGTGGCCGGAACCAGCGGCCGTACCTGGGTGGTCGACCCCGTGGATGGCACCTATAACTTCCTGCACGGATCCACATACTGGTGCTCGGCCCTCGCACTGAAGGACCCGTCCGATGTGCTGCTCGGCGCGATTTTCCAGCCGGAGGAGGACAAGCTCTGGCTGGGCGGAACGGCCCACGCGGCCACACTGAATGGCGAGGTACTGACCGCCTACCGTGACTCGGGCGCTGTCCAGGATGGCGGGGCGCGCAACGCAACCGCGCTCGCCGAACTCGGCGCAGCCACCTACATCCACCCCACCTGGCTGATGGATCCGCTCTGCGCCATGCCCTGGCACGCTGCGGCCACCTCCGCCGCGGCGCTGCGGATGTTCGGCTCCGGGTCCTGCGACCTGGGCCGGGTGGCCGATGGCCAGCTGGGATGCTGGTTCCAGCACAGCTGCCCGGAATGGGACTGGTTGCCGGGCAAGGCGATCGTCCGCGCCGCCGGCGGCGCCACGGACACGGTCCGGATCAACGGCCTGGACTGGTTTATGGCGGGAGGCACGACGGCGGTGCGGGAGTTGCGTGCGGCCCTTGAGTCGGGCTCCATCGCCTGAGTCCGGGCCGCCTTTTGCGCGCTTCCCGGGTGGGAGCACGGTGTTATCCACAGGCTGGACCTGACTGTCAGCCCCACCGCCTAGACTTGTAGGCACCATGGATATGTTGTTTGACCCGTACTCTGACGGACCGTTCAAGGTCGCCGCGCCAGCCTCCGCCCGCACCAAGTCGCGCCCGGAAGGCCTTGCCGCGGCCGCCGAATTCGGTGGCGGCGGGCCGGGCGGCGGCTCCGAACACGCAGCAGAACAGGGCGCCCAGCGCACGGGCGGCTGGGCCAACCAGCAGCCCTCTCATGACGGCAACGGCGAGCCGGCCCACCACCGGCCCAACGCCGAGGAACTCCTGGAGGGGCTTAACCCGCAGCAGGAGGAGGCCGTCAAGCACGCCGGCGGCGCCCTGCTAATTGTGGCCGGCGCCGGCTCGGGAAAGACCCGCGTTCTCAGTAACCGGATCGCCTACCTCATTGCCACGCACCGCGCGCACCACGGTGAGGTCCTGGCCATCACGTTCACCAACAAGGCCGCCGCCGAGATGCGGGAGCGCATCGCGGCGCTGGTGGGTGGACGGGCCAAGATCATGTGGATCTCCACGTTCCACTCATCCTGCGTGCGTATCCTGCGCCAGGAGGCCGCGAACGTCGGCCGGAAGTCGAACTTCTCCATCTACGACTCCGCGGACTCGCTGCGGCTGGTCGTCCAGGTCTCCAAGAGCCTGGACCTGGATCCCAAGAAGTTCGCGCCCAAGGCCATCCAGCACAAGATCTCCGCGCTCAAGAACGAGCTCATCGACGCCGATGCCTACGCGTCCTCCGCGAATTACAACGATCCCTTCGAGTCCGCTGTGGCTGACGTCTTCAAGGGCTACACCCAGCGGCTGCGCCAGGCCAACGCCATGGACTTCGATGACCTCATCGCCGAGACCGTCTACATGTTCCGCGCCTTCCCGGCGCTCGCCGCGTCCTACCGACGGCGGTTCCGGCACGTCCTCGTGGACGAGTACCAGGACACCAACCACGCCCAGTACGCCCTGGTCCGCGAGATAGTGGGTGAGGGCCCCGGTGCGTCCGAGCTCACCGTCGTGGGCGACTCCGACCAATCCATCTACGCCTTCCGCGGCGCCGACATCCGCAACATCGTGGAGTTCGAAAAGGACTACCCGGACGCCCGCACCATCAAACTGGAGCAGAACTACCGCTCCACGCAGAACATCCTCAGCGCGGCCAACTCCGTGATCTCACGCAACCCCAACCGCCCCGACAAGCGGCTGTGGACCGCCGAGGGCGAGGGCCACAAGATCATCGGCTATGTGGGCGAGAACGAGCACGCCGAGGCCCAGTTCATTGCCAAGGAGATTGACCGGCTCCAGGACGAGGACAACCTCCGCCCCGGTGATGTTGCCATTTTCTACCGCACCAACGCGCAGTCCCGTTCCATTGAGGATGTGCTGGTCCGGGTGGGCCTGCCGTACAAGGTGGTGGGTGGCACCCGCTTCTACGACCGCAAGGAAATCAAGGACGCCCTCGCGTACCTCCGCGTTCTGGTGAACCCGGACGACGACGTCAACCTGCGCCGGGTGCTCAACGAACCCAAGCGCGGCATTGGTGACCGCGCCGAAGGTGCCGTGGCCGCACTGGCCGAGCGCGAACGGATGTCGTTCATGGCCGCCGCCCGGCGGGCTGAAGAAGCTCCCGGCATGGCCACCCGTTCCGTCAACGCCGTCCTCGGGTTTGTGAAACTGCTGGACGACCTCGCAGAGGTTGCCTCCGGTTCAGGCGCCGCCGCCGCGCTGGAGGCCGTCCTGGAACAGACCGGCTACCTCGCCGGGCTGCGTTCCAGCACTGATCCACAGGACGAGTCCCGCGTGGAGAACCTGGCGGAACTCGTCGCCGTCGTGCGTGAATACGAACAGGAGAACCCGGAAGGGTCCCTGGGTGCGTTCCTGGAACAGGTGTCGCTGGTGGCAGACGCGGACCAGATCCCGGACGCCCCCGGCGCGGACATCGACGCCGCCGTGGCCGAAGCCAAACGCCTGGGCGTGGTCACGCTGATGACCCTCCACACCGCCAAGGGGCTCGAATTCCCGGTGGTGTTCCTGACCGGCATGGAACACGGGCTGTTCCCGCACCAGCGCTCGGCCACGGACCCCAAGGAACTCGCCGAGGAACGCCGGCTGGCCTACGTGGGCCTGACCCGCGCGCGCAAGCGCCTCTACGTCACCCGGTCCGAAGTCCGCAGCATGTGGGGCCAAAGCCAGTACAACCCGGCCAGCCAGTTCCTCGAGGAAATTCCGGCGGAGCTGCTGGAGTGGAAACGCGAAGGCACCAGCCGGCAGCCCGGCGGGTGGGGGAGCAGCAGCGCGGCGATCGGCTCCAGCCGTTACGGCGGATCCTTCTGGGGCGCCGGCACGTCCCGCGGTGCGGCCGCAGATTCCTCGGCGGGCTTCAACGCAGACGTTCCCGCGGCGATCGCCAAGAACCGGGTCCAGCCGCAGAAGGAGATTGTGGCCGTCAGTGTGGGCGACAAGGTCAACCACACCAGCTTCGGCAACGGCACGGTGCTGGCGCTGGAAGGCGCGGGGGACAAGACGGTGGCCAAGGTGAAGTTCAGCGTCGGTGAGAAGCGTCTCCTGCTCCGCTACGCGCCGCTCACGAAGCTCGACGCCTGACCACGCTTGCCCTTGTCCGGGCACCCCGGCTGGCTTACAGTTCAGGAACGCGCGGTACCCGGGAAACAGCGGGTAGCCGGTGAACCGGTGAAGCGCAGGCCATTTGAGCACAGCAGAACTTGAGCACAGCATATTCGGGGGCACCACTGTGAAGATCCTGTTCGCCAGCCAGGCCATTGACGGCCATTTCAACCCCATGACGGGCGTGGCGATGCGGCTCAAGGACCGCGGCCACGAGGTGGCCTGGTACACGGGTCCCGTCTATGCGGACAGGCTCGGCGGAATGGGAATCCAGCACTTCCCCTTCCGCAGGGCCATCGAGCACCGCGCGGACAACCTCAATGAGCTCTATCCGGAGCGGGCCAAGCTCAAGGGCCCACGGGCCATCGGCTTCGACGGCGAGAAGATTTTCGCCAGCAACGTCAGCCACTTCTTCGAGGACATCCGCGAGGTCGCGCAGCAGAATCCCTTCGACGTTCTTGTGGCGGACAGTTCCATGTTCATTCACCGGCTCGTCTCCCACTTGATGGGCAAGCCGGTGGTGAATTTTGTTGCGATCCCCAACATGGAAAGCGACCCGCAGGTGCCGCCGCTTTTCTTCGGGTTCCGGCCGCCCCGCAATCCCGTGGAGAAGGCGGTCCAAGGCCTGGCGGGCCTGCTGTCCGACAAGGTCATTCTTCGGCCTGCCAGTCAAAGCTACCGCCGGCAGCATGCCGCCTACGGCCAGGCTGTTCCGCGGCAAGGCCGGCTGACGGACGAACCCTATCGGTGCTCGGACGCCATTATCCAGACCGGCACGGAATCCCTCGATTTCCCGCGGCGCCGGGTCAACGCCAAAGTGCACTACGTCGGGGCGCTCCTGCCATACCGGTCGCCTGGCCAGGCGCCCGCCGATCCTGGTGGGAACAGTGGGGACGGCGGCTTTCCCCGGTCCTATCCCGCAACACTCGTTGTCACCCAGGGAACAGTGGACAACCTGGACCAGGACAAACTCATCGTTCCGTCGCTTGAGGCAGTCAAGGACATGGATGCGTTGGTTATCGTCGCAACCGGCGGGCACGGCACCGAGCAACTGAAGGCCCGCTACCCGCAGCCCAACGTGGTGGTGCGGGACTACGTGGACTTCGCGGAGGTCTTTGACTTCACGGATGTCTTCATCACCAACGGCGGATTTGGCGGTGTGCAGCTGAGCCTGTCCAAGGGGGTTCCCTTGGTGGTTTCGGGCATCAACGAGGGCAAAAGTGACGTCAACGCCCGGGTGGAACACTCCGGCGTCGGCATTAACCTCAGGACGGAGTCACCCAAGCCCGCAGACATAGCGGCTGCAGTTCGAAAGGTCCTGGCGGATCCCGGCTGGAAATCCCGCGCCCGGACGATGCAGGAGCAATTCGACCGTGAGGATCCCGCCGAAGCTGCTGCCGCCGTCGTAGAGGCCGCCGGGACGCGCCCGACGGACTGAGACCGCTGCCGGGGCATAATGGAGGCCATGCGACGGACTGTATTGGGGATCCTGGCCGCCCTCTTCGTAGTGACCGGCACTGCTTGCAGCATCACCACCGAGGACCCGGGCTATGTGGCTCCGCCGCCGCTGCCGGCCATGGAACAACTGGAACAGGCAGCGCTGGCCGACCCCGCCGCGTTCAGGGCCAGCGGGGATGTCCTGTCCTTCATCACGGAGGACCGGAACATTGTGTGCTCCCTGCCATCGGCCCGTGGGGAACACCTCAACCTCCCGTATGAGTCGAACAGCTTCAGTGATGCGGCCAACAACAAGCTCGCCACCGTCCCGGTGGCGCATTGCGAGCTTGCCGGATACCCCAAGCCTGCCGCGGGCGACATCAAAGACGACTGCGCCGGCACCGGCCTGGGCTATCTGGGCGGAGCGGCGCTGCTCAGCCCGGACAGGGCAACGTATGGGGAGTGCCGTTCCGGCGTCACACAAATGGAGGCAGCCTACGGACCCAAGGGAAACAAGAGCGGCCCGCTGACGGAACTGCGGGTCCTCGCCGAGCGCCAGAACCTGGAAGGGAACGGGCTGCGCTGTTCGGCCCATAACGGCGGTGTGGCGTGCGGAAACGTCTCGGCCGGCGTCGGGTTCTTTGTGGCCCGGGACCGCTACGAACCTATTTCCAAGGACGCGGCAACAGCCTCCACGGCACCCGCGGAGGCCTCAAAAACCCCGTAATCTAGGCGTTTTTCTACGCTCCATAGAATAGTGTCGTTACTCACATAAGCGGTAGTGTGGAACGGGCCGGTCCTCTGAGAGGGCTAGAGTTCCGAATGGAGCATTGCGCTGTGGGGCCCGTTTCCGGACTGGTCGCAGGTGCAGGCAATCCGCAGCCCGGTCATCGTCTTCGGCGATGCCCGACTGTACAGAAACTACTTCGACGTAGAAGGACACTAAACCGTGGACCTGTTTGAATACCAGGCGCGCGATATGTTCGAGGCGCACGGTGTACCCGTGCTTGCCGGCATCGTGGCGTACACCCCAGAAGAAGCAAAGGCAGCTGCCGAGAAAATCGGCGGCGTAACTGTCGTTAAGGCCCAGGTTAAGGCTGGTGGCCGCGGTAAGGCTGGCGGCGTCAAGGTTGCCAAGACCGCCGATGAGGCGTTTGAGCACTCCACCAACATCCTGGGCATGGACATCAAGGGCCACACCGTCAACAAGGTGATGATTGCCCAGGGTGCCGACATTGCCGAGGAGTACTACTTCTCCGTCCTGCTGGACCGGGCCAACCGCAACTACCTGGCCATGTGCTCGGTAGAAGGTGGCATGGAAATCGAACAGCTCGCCGTCGAACGCCCTGAGGCGCTCGCCAAGATCGCCATCGACCCCGCTGTGGGCATCGACCAGGCCAAGGCCGACGAAATCGTCGCAGCTGCAGGCTTCGATGAGGAACTGCGCGGCAAGGTCGCCGCCGTGATCCTCAAGCTCTGGGACGTTTTCAAGAAGGAAGACGCCACCCTCGTTGAGGTAAACCCGCTGGTCAAGACCGGCGCCGGCGACATCGTGGCACTGGACGGCAAGGTCTCCCTCGACGAGAACGCCGGCTTCCGCCACGCCAAGCACGCCCTCCTCGAAGACAAGGACGCTGCAGATCCGCTCGAGGCCAAGGCCAAGGCGCAGGACCTGAACTACGTCAAGCTGGACGGCTCCGTTGGCATCATCGGCAACGGTGCGGGCCTGGTCATGTCCACCCTGGACGTTGTCGCCTACGCCGGTGAAAACCACGGCAACGTCAAGCCCGCCAACTTCCTGGACATCGGCGGTGGAGCTTCCGCCGAGGTCATGGCTGCCGGCCTCGACGTCATCCTGGGCGACCCGCAGGTCAAGTCCGTATTCGTGAACGTCTTCGGTGGCATCACCGCGTGTGACGCCGTCGCCAAGGGCATCGTTGGCGCGCTGGCCGAGCTGGGCCACTCCGCGAACAAGCCGCTGGTAGTCCGCCTCGACGGCAACAACGTTGAAGAAGGCCGCCGCATCCTGGCCGAGGCCAACCACCCGCTGGTTACCCTGGCCGCCACCATGGACGAGGGCGCCGACAAGGCCGCCGAGCTCGCCAACGCAGCTAAGTAAAGGGACGCACCATGTCTATCTATCTGAACAAGGACTCCAAGGTCATCGTCCAGGGCATCACCGGCGGCGAAGGCACCAAGCACACCGCCCTGATGCTGAAGGCCGGCACCAACATTGTTGGTGGCGTCAACGCCCGTAAGGCCGGCACCACGGTCCTGCACGGCGATACCGAAATCACCGTTTTTGGCACCGTCAAGGAAGCCATGGCTGAAACCGGCGCCGACGTCTCCATCGTTTTCGTGCCGCCGGCATTCACCAAGAACGCCGTGGTTGAGGCCATCGAGGCAGGCATCGGCCTGGTCGTAGTCATCACCGAAGGCGTGCCGGTCCAGGATTCCGCCGAGTTCTGGGCACTGGCCCAGTCCACGGTTGACGCCGACGGCAAGCAGGTCACCCGCATCATCGGCCCGAACTGCCCCGGCATCATCACGCCGGGCGAAGCGCTGGTTGGCATCACGCCGGCCAACATCACGGGCAAGGGCCCCATCGGCCTGGTTTCCAAGTCCGGAACCCTGACCTACCAGATGATGTACGAGCTGCGCGACCTGGGCTTCTCCACCGCCATCGGCATCGGCGGCGACCCGGTCATCGGCACCACACACATCGACGCCCTCGAAGCGTTCGAAGCCGACCCGGAGACCAAGGCGATCGTCATGATCGGCGAAATCGGCGGCGACGCCGAGGAGCGTGCCGCCGACTACATCAAGGCACACGTCACCAAGCCGGTTGTTGGCTACGTGGCCGGCTTCACCGCTCCCGAAGGCAAGACCATGGGCCACGCAGGCGCCATCGTCTCCGGTTCCGCCGGTACCGCCCAGGCCAAGAAGGAAGCCCTCGAGGCTGCAGGCGTGAAGGTCGGCAAGACGCCGTCCGAGACCGCCAAGCTGCTGCGCGAAGTTTTCGCAACGCTCTAGGCACTACAGCACTACAACGCGGGGTCACTCCCTGCCCCTTCCAGAGGTTGGATCGGGCACGGGAGTGACCCCGCGTTGTTGTTTAAAGCACGACGACGGACGCTCACCTTCTGCTGGAAGGTGAGCGTCCGTCGTCGTACTCGAGCGGTGACTAGGCGGTCGCGTGGAGCCTGGGGAGTGCGTCCACCAGCGCGGCCAGCTCGGGAATCTCCTGGGCCTCGGCCAGGGCGCGCTCCAGCGTGGCGTCATGGACCGGGCGCGTTTCCTCCAGCAGGGCGATGCCGCTGGGCGTGAGCTCGGTGTAGATGCCGCGGCGATCGTCCGCGCAGAGGATCCGGGTCAGCAGGGCGCGGTCCTCAAGCCTGTTGACCAGCCGAGTGGTGGCGCTGGCGCTGAGGGCTGTGGCGCGGGCGAGCTGCTGCATGCGCATGTGCCAGCCGTCCTGGCGGCTGAGCGCATCCAGCACGGTGTACTCCACCACTGACAGCTTTGATTCGGCCTGCAGGGAGCGTTCCAGCTCACCCTCGATCAGGCCGTGCAGCGCCGCGAGCGTGCGCCAACCCTGTGCCCGGACCTCCACGGCGTCGTCCTTGATGCCCATCTGTCTTTCCTCTCGCGGGTGCTCCGGCCGCCTGGCGGCGTGAGGCGGAACACAATCGATAATCGTTGCTTGCGCGGTGTATCTGCTTGTGCAACAATAAATAACGCGTCTGCAACTACTAGCTTACGCGTCCTATCTCATTCCGTACAGTTTTCAAAGGAGCATCCACATGCCCATTGGCCTGATAGCCCTCGCCCTCGGCGGGTTCGGCATCGGACTCACCGAGTTCGTGATCATGGGCCTGCTGCCCGAGGTTGCCGCCGACTTCCAGGTCAGCGAGGCCACGGCAGGCTGGCTGATCTCCGGATACGCCCTCGCCGTCGTGGTCGGCGCCTTGGTGCTGACCGCGGCGGTGACCCGCTTCGAACGCAAGCCCGTCCTCGCTGTCCTGCTGGTCCTGTTCATCGCCGGCAACCTGCTCTCCGCCATCGCTCCCGATTACGGGATGATGATGGTCGGCCGGATCATCGCCGCCCTGGCGCACGGTGCCTTCTTCGGGATCGGAGCCGTGGTGGCCGCGGACATGGTTGCCCCCACCAAAAAGGCCGGCGCCATCGCCATCATGTTCACCGGGCTCACCGCAGCCAACGTCCTGGGCGTGCCGTTCGGCACGATGCTGGGACAGGCCGCAGGCTGGCGCTCGACGTTCTGGGCCATCACCGTCATCGGGGTCATCGCCCTGGCGGGAATCCTGGCGCTCGTTCCGAAGACCGGCCATGGCGACACCACGCCCGGAACCCTGCGCAGCGAACTACGCGCCTTCCGCTCCGGCCAGGTGTGGCTCTCCATCCTGGTCACCATCCTCGGCTACGGCGGGATGTTCGGCGCCTTCACCTACATCGCCTTCACGCTCACCGCGGTCTCCGGCTTCGCAGCCTCCACCGTTCCGTGGCTGCTGATCGTCTTCGGCGTAGGCCTCTTTATCGGCAACACCATCGGCGGCAAGGCCGCGGACCGCAATGTGGACCGCACGCTCGTGGTGGTGCTCTCCGTGCTGGTGGTGGTGCTCGTCGGTTTTGCCCTGACCGCCGGCAACCAGGTGCTCACCGTTGCCTCCATCGTCCTGATGGGCGGCTTCGGATTCGCCACCGTGCCGGGACTGCAGATGCGCGTGATGAAGTACGCCTCCAGCGCCCCCACCCTCGCGTCCGGCGCCAATATTGGTGCCTTCAACGTGGGCAACGCCCTCGGCGCCTGGCTCGGCGGAGTGACCATCACCGCCGGACTCGGCTACACCTCGCCCATCTGGGCCGGCGCCGGCATCACCCTGCTGGGGCTCGTGGTGATGATCATCGCCGCCGCCGGAGCCAAGCGGGCCGTCCGGCAGGCACCCGCAGACGCCGCTCCCGGCGGACGCGTGGCCGCCGAACCTGTGGCAGTCCTGCACTAATCCTTCAAACGTCAATCCTCAACCCGCAACAGGAGAACCCATGACTTCCACCCCCATCACCACGTCCATCCCCGAGATCACCCTCAACAACGGCGTGCGGATGCCGCAGCTGGGGTTCGGCGTCTTCCAGGTGTCCGACGACGACACCACTGCCGCGGTCAGCCACGCGCTTGCAGCCGGCTACCGGAGCATCGACACCGCCGCCATCTACGGCAATGAGGCGGGTACCGGACGTGCCATCGCCGAGTCCGGCATCGACCGCGAAGAGCTGTTCATTACGTCCAAACTGTGGGTGGCCGACCTCGGCTACGACGCCACGCTGGCCGCGTTCGAGGCCAGCCTGGACAAGCTGGGACTGGACTACCTGGACCTCTACCTCATCCACTGGCCGGCGCCGGCAACCAACCTGTACCTCGAGTCCTGGCGGGCGCTGGAGCACCTGCTGGCCAGCGGCAAGGCCCGGGCCATCGGCGTCTCCAACTTCCTCCCCGAGCACCTGCAGAAGGTCATTGACCTGGGCGGCACGGTCCCGGCCATTAACCAGATTGAGCTCCACCCGGCCCTGCAACAGCGGGACATTGCAGACTTTAATGCCGCACACGGGATCGCCACGGAGGCCTGGAGCCCGCTCGCGCAGGGTGCCGTGCTGGCAGATCCGGCCGTTGTGGACATCGCGGCACGGCATGGTGTGAGCCCGGCGCAGGCCATTCTTCGCTGGCACCTGCAGCAGGGCCGGATCATCATCCCCAAGTCCGTCACTCCGCAGCGAATCAGGGAGAACCTGGACGTCTTCGGCTTCGACCTGACGGGCGACGAACTCTCTGTCATCGACGGCCTGGAGCGCGACGGCCGCACCGGTCCGCACCCGGCGGAGTTCAACGGCTAGGAAAAGCCCACCCTCGGGTCTCGACGGGCTCGACCACCGGTGCAGCGACGGGTCTCGACGGGCTCGGGGCTTGAGGACCAATGCTCGGGAGAGTCGCGCTAAGCCGGTGGGGCCAGGTAGTAGAGGTTCTGGTCGGCACCGCTGTTACGCCGGGTCACGGCGTTGG
>NZ_JBTNDK010000017.1:0-100692 GCF_054511035.1 Pseudarthrobacter sp. MDT1-22
GGTCCCTGCAGGCCTCCGGTGAGCGGTGGGGCGTCGCCGCCATCTGCATCGGCGTGGGCCAGGGCCTCGCCGTCGTCCTCGAAAACGTCACCGCCGCCCCGCCGGCAAAACCAGTGAAGGGCTAAGAGATGCTGACTTTTGTAGATACCGTGGCCGACGCCGTTGCCGGCATCAAGGACGGCTCCACTGTGATGATCGGCGGGTTCGGCAACGCCGGCCAGCCGTTCGAACTGATCGACGCGCTGATGGACTGCGGCGCCAAGGACCTGACCGTGGTGAACAACAACGCCGGCCAGGGCGATCAGGGCCTCGCACTGCTGATCAAGGAAGGCAGGGTGAAGAAGATGATCTGCTCCTTCCCGCGGCAGTCCGATTCGTGGCACTTCGACGCCAAGTTCCACGCTGGCGAGATCGAGCTGGAACTGGTGCCGCAAGGCAATCTGGCCGAGCGGATCCGCGCCGCCGGTGCCGGTATCGGCGGGTTCTTCACGCCCACCGGCTACGGCACCATGCTGGCCGAGGGCAAGGAAACCCGCATTATTGACGGCCGCGGCCAGGTTTTCGAAACGCCCATCCTCGCCGACGTCGCGCTGATCAAGGCACTGAAGGCCGACGGCGTGGGGAACCTCGTGTACCGCAAGACCGCGCGGAACTTCGGTCCCATCATGGCCGCCGCCGCGAAGCACACGGTGGTCCAGGTGTCCGAGATCGTCCCCACCGGGGGGCTCGATCCCGAAAACGTTGTGACCCCCGGAATCTACGTCAACAGCATCGTGAAGGTGGCCTGAACATGAGCGCACAGACCAACAGCCAGGCCAGCATTCAGACGTCCGACAAGCCGCTTGGCCGCGATCAGCTCGCGGAACTGGTGGCCCGCGACATCGCGCCGGGTTCCTTCGTGAACCTGGGCATCGGCCAGCCCACCCTGGTCTCCAACTACCTCAAGCCGGAGCAGAACATCACGCTCCACACGGAGAACGGCATGCTGGGCATGGGCCCGGAAGCCGTGGGTGACGACATCGACGGCGACCTCATCAACGCCGGCAAGATCCCTGTCACCGAGCTGCCCGGGGCATCCTACTTCCACCACGCGGATTCATTCGCGATCATGCGCGGCGGCCACCTGGATATCTGCGTGCTTGGCGCATTCCAGGTCTCGGCCACGGGCGACCTCGCCAACTGGCACACCGGCGCCCCGGACGCCATCCCGGCTGTGGGCGGCGCGATGGACCTCGCCACGGGTGCCAAGGACGTCTTTGTGATGATGACGCTCCTGACCCGCGACGGCGCGTCGAAGATCGTGGACGCGTGCACGTACCCGCTCACCGGCGTGGGCTGCGTGACCCGCGTGTACACGGACAAGGCCGTCTTCCTCACCGGGCCCGACGGCGTCACAGTCCGCGAGACGTTCGGCTGCACCTTCGAGGAACTCCAGGAACTGGTGCCCGTGCCGCTCAAGTCAGCCGCCGCCGTCGCGCTCTAACCCACGGGGCGCGAACTGGCACTCAAGCGCCGAATAGGATTGGTAACCATGACCAATGCACCCGCAGACTCACGGGCCGCCCCGCAGGCGAGTGACCAGTACGTGCAGTCGCTGGCGCGCGGGCTGGCCGTGATCCGCGCCTTTGATACCGACCACCCGGTCATGACCCTCACCGAGGTGGCTGCCCGGACGGACCTGACCAGAGC
The DNA here is from genome assembly GCF_054511035.1 of Pseudarthrobacter sp. MDT1-22. NCBI lineage: Bacteria > Bacillati > Actinomycetota > Actinomycetes > Micrococcales > Micrococcaceae > Pseudarthrobacter > Pseudarthrobacter sp. MDT1-22. Next base: position 1,690 of record NZ_JBTNDK010000017.1, read on the forward strand.
CACGGCCCGGCGCTTCCTGCACACCCTCGTTGAGCTGGACTACGTACGGACCGACGGCAAAACGTTTGCGCTCACGGCCAAGGTGCTGCAGCTCGGCTACGCCTACCTCAGCGGGCTGTCCCTGCCGCAGCTGGCCCAGCCCCACTTGGAGGAACTGTCCCTCAAGCTGGGCGAATCCACATCTGCGGCGGTGCTGGACGGCACGGACATCGCCTACGTCGCCCGGGTGACCACACGCCGCATCATGAACGTGGGCATCACCGTCGGCACGCGGTTCCCGGCCTATGCCACGTCCATGGGCAGGGTGCTGCTCGCGGCCCTGCCGCCCGCCGGACTGAAGGACTACCTGGAAGCGGCGGAGATTAAACCGCTGACGCCGCGCGGGCTGGGCACTGTCCCCGAGCTGCTGGTGGTGCTGGAAACCGTCCGCGCCCAGGGCTGGTGCCTGCTGGACCAGGAGCTTGAAATCGGGCTGATGTCCGTTGCCGCTCCCGTGTACGACGGGCCAACCAAAGTGGTGGCCGCGGTTAACGTGTCCCTCCAGGCCCAGTCGGTAGCAGCCCAGCCGGACCCGGAAGCGTATCTGGCCGCAGTGACCCGGGGAATCGTGGCTACCGCGAAGCTCGTCTCGGCGGACCTGACCGCCCGGCGGTAGCCTCCGTAAGGTCAGGCGCGTTTCGACCAGGCGGCGATCGGCCTTTTTGGCTTTCCGATCGACTTTCCGGATTCAATCCGGTCGAGGTTATAGCCGATCCTGTCCCGGAGAGCGGGGCTGCCGCCGGAAATGACCGGCGTTTCGTTCAGGGCAACAGCCAGGCGGGCAAGCGTGTCGCGAATGACCGACTCGGTGCGTCGTTTTCCTATTCCACCCCAGCTGGCGGCTTCGGCGTAGAAATGATCAAGGGTGATCCGGTGGTGGTTGAACTCATCGCCGATCGCCAACGACAGCTCGTCGCCAATCTTCCGTGAACCGATCCGCGACGGATCGTCGTTAATGTGCAGAATGGGGACGGCGTCGTAGAGGTCGGCGATCCGTGAATCCCCCTTCGGATCATGAACTATGGAGGCGTTTTTCGCGTGCGCGTCATGATTGCCGATGATCACGTTGTAGACCAGGTGTTGCAACCAAATCTCCAGATCTGTCCCGTCGCCGAAGGATCCAAAGAGTTCCGCGATCTTCCGGGCCGTGGGCCTTAGCGGCGAGGTGGGCTGCTCGGGATTCTGAAACTTGACGGCGGAGTCAGTCCAGTCGAGGCCGAGAGCCTGTGCAGCGTCCTCCTGATGGATGGGACGGACGGCTTCTCCCTCCACGATGCGGTCGTATCGCTGGATGGCAAGGAACGTGACTCGGTTGTAGGTGACCAGCTCACTCTGGAAGCTGGTCAGACCCATGTGTCGTGACAGTTCGTGGGAGTAGTATTCATCGAAGATTGTTGCAGGGCGGTGTGGTGGCGGCGGCTTAAGAATGTGAGTCGAATGCGCCCGATTCTCCGGGTAGGCCCACTCATCAGCGAATTTCGCCAGGAGAACTTTTGGTTGGAACCCCGGGAGCATCGAGCGGCCGCTGTCTGGCTCATTTCCCAGGTCAAAGTCCCGCTGGGCTGTTTCGAGTTTACGGATCACTTCTCGCGTGTTGAGAGGCCGGTAAGCGCCGGGGGCATGGTCGCCGGGCGAATCGGTTCGGAAGGAGAGGGCCCCGGCCATGGTTAGCCCGTATTTCTTGAGGAATGCGAACAGGTCACTCTCATCAATGCGGGCTTTACGTGCAAGCTGGATGCGGTGGTTTCCTTCGGGGGCGTAACCGCCGAGAAAATTGGAGACCTGCCGGGTGTCGACAGTTGTCCCCGGGACGAGTGAGAAACCCTCGCTGAGAAGCCCCGGCGCCCCGGCGAATGAAGGGTTCACCGTGAATGTCACCTGCCGCCGGTCCCGCCGCGTGGGCGTTACCGTGCCAATGTGATCATCGTAGAGATAGACGTCCAAGTGGTCAGGCACCAGTGGATCCTGCGGGAACGTCGTAGCTGATGGTCACCCTGATTCCAAGGCGACGAAGAGTCCGGAACATGCGTGTGGCCCATAGGGTCGGGGTACCGGACTCAAGGCTCGCAAGATACAGGCGGGGGATACCGAGTTCCTCCGCCAGCTGTTCCTGCGTCAATCCGCGTCCAGTGCGCACGTGCTTTACTGCGGCGCCGAATTCCTTGGGGCTGCGGGCTTCGAAGGCGGGCATGCCACTCCTCATGATTGATTATGGCAACACTGTCAAGTGTATGAATATTACAACATTGCGCATTGTTTGAATATACCAACATCGTCGGATGTGTGGATATTCAAACACTCGCTGGCGTTTCAAGCTTCGGACCGATGCCCGGGGCAGCCGCAGACACGCCCCAAAAGACAGCCAACCGGTTGACCCGCAGCAACATAGCCACCGCATCCCATCAAAGCGCCATAGACTCTAGCCAACCACGTGCAGCAGTGCCGCTACTCGAAGCCCCGCCCTGAAACAGCCGGACCACGGCTGGGAGCCAACGCCAGAGGTACTGCCGCACTCGTCCGTAAGGGAGTTGGCGGTTTGAAACTGGGCATACCGCGGGAACGTCATGAGGGTGAGCGGCGTGTGGCCGCCACGCCGGAAACGGTCAAGCAGCTGGCGGGACTTGGCCTGGACGTCCTGATCGAGGCAGGAGCAGGGGCCGCCGCCGGCTACTCAGACCACGATTACGCCGACGCCGGCGCCCGCATCGTCCAGGACCTGGATCCCGGCGAACTGAACGTCCTGGTCCACGTCCGCCCGCTGGAACCCCCGACGGCGGCAGCCCTGAAGAGGGGCGCCGTCACCGTTGGCCTGGCCTCGCCGTCGTCCGAACTCGCCACCGTGCAGGCGCTCGTGGAGGCCGGCGTCACCGCCTTCGCCCTGGAACTGGTGCCCCGCATCTCGCGCGCCCAGTCCATGGACGCACTCAGCTCCCAGGCCCTGGTGGCTGGCTACCGCTGCGTGCTCGAAGCCGCGATCCGGCTCCCGCGCTTCTTTCCGCTGTACATGACCGCCGCCGGCACCGTCCCGCCGGCCCGCGTGCTGGTGCTCGGAGCCGGGGTTGCCGGGCTGCAGGCCATCGGCACCGCGAAACGGCTGGGGGCCCGGGTCTCCGCCAACGACATCCGGCCCGCCTCCGCTGACGAGGTTGCGTCGATGGGCGGCACGTTCATCAAGCTGGACCTGGAAACGGCGGAGGCATCGGGTGGCTACGCCCGCGAACTCAGTGCCGACCGCGGCGCCCTCCAGCGAAAACTCCTCGCCCCGCACGTCGCCGTGGCGGATGTCCTGATTACGACGGCGGCCGTCCCGGGCAGGCGCGCACCGCTCCTCGTGAGCCGCCAAATGGTGCAGGGCATGCGCCCCGGCTCCGTCGTCGTCGACCTCGCTGCGGAGTCCGGCGGTAACGTCGAGGGCGCTGTTCCCGGCGAGGACATCCTGGTTCCGACCGCCGACGGGCAGGGCCACGTCACGCTGGTGGGGCTGAAGGACGCACCGTCCGCGATGGCGCAGGACGCGTCCCGCCTGTATGCCAAGAACGTGGCCAACCTGCTCGCCCTGATGGTCCGGGACGGCACCGTTGCCCCCGATTTCGAGGACGACGTGATCGCCGGCGCGTGCCTCACGCACGACGGCGCGGTGCGGCACCTGCCCACGGCAGAGGCACTGGCGGCTCTTGTCCCCGCCCTGCCCGACCATGCGCCCCGGGTCCAGGACGATCGGGTCCGGAACGACGGGATCCGGATCGAGGGGCTCCAGATCGACAGGGTCCAGAACGAGGGGGGAATCTGATGGACGGCATGAGCCTGCTGACGGTCACCGTGCTGGCGGTGTTTGTGGGCTTCGAAGTGGTTTCCAAGGTCTCCAGCACCCTGCACACGCCTCTGATGTCCGGCGCCAACGCCATCCACGGCATCATCCTTGTTGGCGCCATTATCGTGGCCGGCCAGGCGGCGGACCCGTGGATCCTGGCGGTGGCGCTGCTCGCCGTGGTGCTGGCCACCGCCAACCTGGTGGGCGGCTTTGTGGTGACGGACCGGATGCTGCACATGTTCCGTGCCCGGAAAGACGTGGTCCGCCAGGAAGCCCCGCTCAAGGAAGCAACCGGCAGGGAGGAAGCAAAGTGACCCTCCTCGATCCGGTCTGGACCTCGCTCCTTTACCTCGCCGCCGCGGTGTTCTTCATTCTTGCCCTTCGCGGCCTCAGCTCGCCCCGGACTGCCCGGCGCGGCAACCTGATCGGTGCCTTCGGTGCGCTGCTCGCCGTCGTCACGGTCTTCCTTTCCGCCCGGCTGGACAACATCCCCTGGATCATCGGTGCCATCGCGGTGGGGTCCGCCGTGGCCGCTCCGGTCGCCCGGCGCGTGCAGATGACACAGATGCCGCAGCTTGTGGCACTGTTCAACGGCGTGGGCGGCGGCGCCGCAGCCCTGGTGGCGCTGCTGGAACTCAGCCACACGGCCGACCCCTGGGTCCGCGTCGCCATCGCGTTCACCCTGCTGGTGGGGGCCGTGTCCTTCGCGGGCTCCGGGGTCACCTTCGCCAAACTCCAGGAGCTCATGACCACCCGTCCCATCGTTTTTCCGGGCCTTCCCGTGGTGATGGCAGCGGTGCTGCTCGCCGCCGTGGGCACCGCCGTGGCCGTCGTCCTGACCGGTTCCCTGGCGCTCGCGGTGCTGCTGATGGTGCTGGGCTTGGCCGCCGGTGCGCTGCTGGTGCTGCCGGTGGGCGGCGCGGACGTGCCCATCGTCATCTCGCTCCTGAACGCGTTCACCGGCCTGGCCGTGGCGGCGTCCGGAGTGGTGCTCGGCAATGTGCTGCTGGTGGTGGCCGGCACGCTGGTGGGCGCCTCCGGTACCATCCTCACTCGGGCCATGGCGGCCGCGATGGGCCGCAGCGTGGCAGGCATCCTGTTTGGCGCCTTCAAGGGAGGTTCGACGGCGGGGTCCACCGCCGTGAGCGAACGTCCCGTCAGGTCCTCCAGCGCGGAGGACGTGGCGGTGCTCCTGGGCTACGCGCAGCGCGTGATCATTGTCCCCGGCTACGGCCTGGCGGTGGCGCAGGGCCAGCACACCGCGGCCGAGCTGGCCCTGGCCCTCGAAGCCCGCGGCATCGAGGTGGACTTCGCCATCCATCCCGTGGCGGGCCGCATGCCGGGGCACATGAACGTGCTCCTGGCCGAGGCGAACGTGCCGTACGAATCGCTCAAGGAGATGGGCGAGATCAACTCCGAGTTCCGCATGGCCGACGTCGCTTTGGTCGTGGGCGCCAACGACGTGGTGAACCCGGCGGCGAAGACGTCCTCCGGCTCGCCGATCTACGGTATGCCCATCCTGGAGGTGGCCGACGCCCGGCAGGTGATCTTCCTGAAACGCTCCATGCGGCCCGGATTCGCGGGAATTGAGAACGAGCTCCTGTACGAACCGCAGACCTCGCTGCTCTTTGGCGACGCCAAGGATTCCCTGGCCAAGGTGCTGGGCGCGGTGAAGGCGCTGTAGCGAAGTACGCTTGTCCGCAAGGCCCAATTCCCATGTCAGCGAAGGACACCATGACAGCCAACAGCTCCACTTCCCTCAAGCGCCCGGCCATCATCATCAATCCTGCCAAGCCGGTGGACATCGACGTCCGTGCCCTGGCAGCCAAGCATTGCTCGAAGAACGGCTGGGGAGATCCCATCTGGCTGGAGACCACCAAGGAGGACCCCGGCGTCGGCCAGGCGAAGGAGGCACTCAAGCAAGGGGCCGACGTCGTTATTGCCGCCGGCGGCGACGGCACCGTGCGGTGTGTGGCCGAGGTCCTTTCCGGCGGGGACGTGCCCATGGGGTTGCTTCCGTTCGGCACCGGAAACCTCCTGGCCCGGAACCTGGGCATGGACGTCACCGACTTTGACGGCGCCATGGCCGGGGCCCTGGCGGGCACGGAGCGGAAGATCGACGTGGTCCGGGCCGCCCGCAATGATCCGGACAAGGAGCAGGTCTTCCTGGTCATGGCCGGAGTGGGCTACGACGCCACCATCATGGCCGACACCAACGAGGACCTCAAGGACAAGGTGGGCTGGCTGGCCTACGTGGACGCCGGGATCCGGAACCTCCCGGGCAAACCAGTGAAGGCCACCATCGTCCTCGACGGCAAGACGGTGGTGCACCGCGGGGTCCGCAGCGTGATGGTGGGCAACTGCGGCAAGGTCCAGGGCGGACTGGAGATCTTCCCGGACGCCAAGATGGATGACGGCTTGCTGGACGTGGCCGTGCTGGCACCGAGGGGGAAATTCGGGTGGTTCTCCGTGGTGGCCGGCATGATCGGCAAGGGCCGCGGCAAGGACACGTCCGTGGAGTACTACCAGGGTAAATCCGTAGAGGTCACCCTCGAGCACAACGATGACTATCAGCTCGACGGCGACCACGAAGGCGACGGCAAGCACGTCCTGATGACCATTGAGCCCGGCGCGCTCACCATCCGGATGTAACCGGCCCAACTAGGTAGCGCTAACTGTCGTTTTGAGGCCCCATAACGACAGATAGCGCTACCTACATTGGCGGGGAACCTACATGCAGGGTGAGGGCGCCGGACGGTGGGCCAGGATTTCGGCGAGCTCGGCGAGCCGGTGCGCGCGGGCTGACTCGGCGGGTGTGAAGGGTTCCCCGGGACGGGCGAAGGTGATGGGGCCGTGCCAGGCGGTGGGGATCTTCAGGCGGGTGCCGTCGGCGTCCGCTTCCAGGGTGGCCTCTGCGGGGGTGAGGATGCGGGCACGAAGCAGCTCGGCGACTGCCAGCGGAAGCTCGTCCGGGGCGTCGGCGATTCGTGCCGCCAGGCTCAGCGCCTTCGTCTGGCCGTCCGCCATGGCCAGCGCGGTGGTGGGCCAGACCCGCGAACTTGAGCCGCCGCCGTCGTGCAGTGCCTCCAGCAGGTGCCGTTCACTGAGGTTCCCCGGCGTCGAGAGCACAAACTCGTCCAGCACACCGCCTGCAACGGGGTGGACGTGGATGCTGAGGATGTTGGTGTCCAGGCGGGCCAGCGCCCGGGTGATTTTCTGCAGCGAACCCGGGTGGTCCTGGAGCACCGTGCGTGCCCGCCACAGCGCCGGTGCGCTGCCCAGCTTCCTGTGGTGCCGGAGCGCCGGCGCGTGCAGCCAGCCGCGGAGCATCCGGGCGGCGGAGGGCTCCGCCACCCAGATCACCAGCACGGTGGCCGTGAGCGTGAGGACCAGCACCTTGGCAAGATACGGCAGGTGCGTTCCCACCACGAGGGCGTGGACCAGCAGTTCGATCGGGAGCATAACGGCCACGTTGGCCAAGGTCAGGCGGGTCTTGGTGGGTTCCGGCATCAGGCCGCAGACTTCACAGCTCAAATCAGCCGCGGCAGGGTTCCTTGCAGTGGGCTTCATGCCTCAAGGATCACAGCGGGGTGTTTCGGCGGCGTTGCCCCGCCGTTCCGATTGTGGGAACAGGCTGCGGGGGCAAACTCACGAGCCCAAGCGGCCGCCGGACTCCTCGAGATAGCAGGAGCCGCAGAGGGACTCGTACCAGACGTCCTGGCCGTCGATGGCCACCTGGTCGCCGTCGAACACCACTTCGTTGCCGACGCGCCGGGTGTTGAAGATGGCCTTGCGCCCACACCGGCAAATGGTCTTGAGCTCTTCCAGCGTGTGGGCGACCTCCATAAGCCGGCGCGATCCCGGGAAGGCGCGGGTCAGGAAGTCAGTCCTGATGCCGTAGGCCAGCACCGGCACGTTGTCCAGGACGGCGATGCGGAACAGGTCATCCACCTGGTCCGGGGTGAGGAACTGGGCCTCGTCCACCAGCAGGCAGGCCACCGGCTTCTGATCCACGTGCTCCAGCAGGGCATCGGGGTCGTCGCCGGCCGCATGGGCGGCGAAGAGCTCACGGACGGGCGTGGTGGCGGAGATCAGGAAGTCCACGGACCGGGTCATGCCCAGCCGGGACACAATGTCGGTATCGCCTTTGGTGTCCACGTCGGGCTTGGCGAGAAGGACACGCTGGCCCCGCTCTTCGTAGTTGAAAGCGGCCTGCAGGAGCCCGGTGGACTTTCCTGAGTTCATGGCGCCGTAGCGGAAGTAGAGCTTGGCCAAGAGGGTCCTTTCAATGGGTCCGGCTATCGATCCTATGCCGTACGTCCCAGGGATCCATCGCAAACGGCCGGCATCCCGGCTGCCGGCACGCCCGCTCGGGTCTCACCCGCCCCGCCCCGCCCGCGCGGGGCCCGTCCCGCCGTCGTCAGTCCTGAATGAGGGTTTCCGTCAGGTGATGCGTGGGAATCCGGTCCCGCTCATAGGTGATTTCGGTGTAGCCGTGAGGCTCGGGCTTGCCGGCCGGGCTGAGGTTCACAAAGACGATCTCTTCGATGGTGAGGATGCTTTGGCGCGTGATCATGTTGCGGACTTCGGCGCGCATAGTCAATGACGTCCGTCCGAAGCGCGTCGCCGTCAGGCCCATTTCCACCAGGTCTCCCTGCACCGCGGAGCTCACGAAGTTGATCTCCGAGATGTACTTCGTGACCGCACGGCCGTTGCCAAGCTGGAGGATGGCGTAGATCGCGGCTTCCTCATCGATCCATTTCAGCAGGCTTCCGCCGAAGAGGGTTCCGTTGGCGTTCAGGTCCTCCGGCCGGATCCATTTGCGGGTGCGGAAGGTGATGTCAGTGGATTCCATATGGCGAGGTTAGCGTGCCGCGGCGCAGGTTACGTGCTGGCAGTTGTTGTGTAACGGACCGCCGCCCGGATTTGGCTCAGGCCATGGCGGTGTGGGCGGCGCTGTGCGAGTCAATCGACTTGGCGTAGCAGTACGAGTGCTCCACGCCCACGTAAGCGCCAAAGTTGGGGACGGAATCGAAGCCGGAGTTCTCGTAGAAGTTCCGGCCGTCCGGCTGCGCTGAGCCTGCTTCGGCCTTGATGCGCGTGATGCCCTGCTTGTGCGCCTCCGCTTCGAGGGCAGCCAGGATGGAGCTGGCCACGCCAGAGCCGCGCGTATATGGAAGCACGTAGAGCCGCTTGATTTCGGCCGTGGCGCTGTCCAGCAGCCTGAGTCCGCCGCAGCCCACGGGCTGTCCCGAGCCTTTGTCGTACGCCACCAGGAACACGGCACAGTCAGCGCCCGACGGCGGGGTCCCCGGTTCGTGGTCAGGGGTACCGAAGCGGGCGTCCAGTTCCGCCTGCTGGGCCCTGCGCAGATCGGCACCCACAGGGTTGGCCCAGGTGACCTGCCTGATGTTGAGCCGTGGGTTGGTCTGCATCGCGAGCCTCTTTCGCTGGAGGGGTTATGCACATCAAGCCTACGAAGCCGCGGTTACCGTGGTGTTTCCTTGGCGTAAGCGTCCGGAGAACTACGGGCTACCGGCGGACCAGGGTTCGCAGCAGCTTCAGGGCGACGGAGATCGAGGCGATGTCCACGTCCCCTGGTTTGGTCACTTCAGCAAACGTGTCCTTGATCCGGGCCAGCTGCTCCTGGTACCCGCGCTCCCAGGCCACGATCCGTTCCATGGCATCGACTCCTGGAGCTTGTGGCGGAGTGGACTTCATGACGGACGTGGTCATGTCGGCGGCGGCCGAATAGGCATCGTCGCGCAGCGCCGCCCGGGCAAGGGCTTCCCAGCGGTTCGCCCTGGGGAGGTCCGTTATGCGAAGCAACAACCTGACCACGCCAATGCGCTCGAAGATTGCGTAGTGGACGTCGATGATCGCGGTGACGGGCTCCCGGACTTGTTCCGAGATGAGCGAGATGTCCAGGAGACCGAAGCTTTCCAGCAAATCAGACGCCCGCTTGCCGAGCTCCGCGGGCAGACCGACGCTGTCCCAGTGCGCCAGGCGGTCCTCCACAAGGTCAAGATCGGCCCCGCGCAAGTAGTGCGAGGTCTTGGTTCGCAGGAAGTCGAGCGTCGGCTTGATCCGGGCCAGGGCTTCGGAGATCGGCTGGTCCCTGTGGTCATGGGTCACATACCAGCGGGTGGCGCGGTCCAAAAGCCTGCGCATGTGCAGGGCCACCCCGGCGCTTTCCTTGCTGGGGAATTCCGGGGGGAGTGCGGCCAGGGCCGCGACTATCGAATCCAGATCGTAAGCCTCCCGCAGGACCACGAAGGCCCTGGCAACGGCGGCGGCGCTGGCCGTGGTTTCCTCGATGGCGCGGAACGCGAAAGTAATTCCGCCGATACTGACGATGTCGTTGGCCATGACGGTTCCCACGATCTCACGGCGCAGCGGATGCCTGTCCAGTTCGGCGCCGAAGCGTTCCACGATCTGGCGGGGGAAATAGCTGCGCAGGGCCTGGTGGAACCAGGGGGCGTCGGCGAGGTCGCTGACATTCAGTTCCCGGGCCAGTTCGATCTTGGCGTAGGCGGCCAGCACGGACAGTTCGGGGGAGGTCAGTCCTTCCCCGTGCTCCAGGCGGGCATGCAGGGCCGCCGTGCTCGGCAACCCTTCGAGGTTCCGGTCCAGGTCGGCCGTGGTTTCCAGCCAGTCCATAGTCCGCTCGAACCCGGGGCTCCAGTTCAGCACGAGCTGCCGCTCGGCCACGAGGAGCGCGTTTTGCTCGGTGTTGTCCTTCAGGACGAGCCTGGCCACCTCATCGGTGAGCGAATGCAGGAACCCGGTCCGCTCCTCCCGCCGCATCAGTCCTGCCGCGATCATCGCATCGACGAAGATCTTGATGTTGACCTCGTGGTCGGAACAGTCGACGCCGGCCGAGTTGTCGATCGCGTCGGTGTTCAGGAGGACTCCGTGCAGCGCGGCTTCGATCCGGCCCCGCTGGGTGACGCCAAGGTTTCCGCCTTCGGCGATGACCCGGGCCCGCAGTTCGTGTCCATTGATGCGGATGGCGTCGTTGGCCTTGTCTCCCACCTCGGCCTGGGTTTCGCTGGAGGCCTTGATGTACGTGCCGATGCCGCCGTTGTACATCAGATCCACCGGGGCGCGAAGGATGGCCTGGAGGAGTTCCTGCGGCGCCATGCTGCTCCGGCCACTTTCGAGGCCCAGCGCGATCCGGACCGGATCGCTGATTGGGACGGTCTTTGCGGACCGGGCGTAGACGCCGCCGCCCGCGCTGATGGCCCGGGCGTCATAGTCGGCCCAGGAGGACCGGGGCAGCCCGAAAAGTCGCCGGCGTTCTGCATAGGAGGTGTCCGGATCGGGGTTTGGGTCCAGGAAGATGTGCCGGTGGTCGAAGGCCGCCACTAGCACGATATGGCGGGAGAGCAGCATCCCGTTGCCGAAGACGTCGCCGCTCATGTCGCCAATGCCCGCGACCGTGAAATTCTCCTGCTGCGTGTCCAGGCCCAGCTCGCTGAAGTGCTGCTTCACCGACGCCCACACGCCGCGGGCCGTGATGCCCATTTCCTTGTGGTCGTAGCCTACGGACCCGCCGGAGGCGAAGGCGTCGTCGAGCCAGAAGCCGTACGCGTGGGCCACCTCGTTGGCGGTGTCCGAAAAAGCAGCCGTCCCCTTGTCTGCGGCCACCACCAGGTAGTAATCGTCGCCGTCGTGCCGGACCACATTCTTGGGGGCTACCACCGAGCCGCCGTTTCCGGAACCAAGCAGGTTGTCCGTGAGATCGAGCATTCCCCTGATGAAGATCCGGTAGCTCTCCTGCCCCTCGGCCATCCATGCGGCCCGGTCCATCGCAGGATCCGGAAGCCGTTTGGCGTAGAAGCCGCCCTTGGCCCCGGTGGGCACAATGACCGAGTTCTTGACGTTCTGGGCCTTGACCAGCCCCAGGACTTCGGTGCGGAAGTCCTCGCTGCGGTTCGACCAGCGCAGGCCCCCGCGGGCCAGCATGCCGAACCGCAGGTGAACCCCTTCCACGCGCGGCGAGTACACCCAGATCTCGAACTTGGGCCTCGGAAACGGTGCGTTGGGGATGGCGCCCGGGCTGAGCTTGAAGCTCACATGGGGCCGGTCCAGGAAGTAGTTGGTTCTGAGTGTGGCCTCGATCAGGTTCATGAACGTGCGGAGCAGCCGGTCGGCGTCGAGGCTGGGGATTTCCTCGATCGCGGCCATCAGTTCCTTCCTGGCGGCGGCCGTTTCGCGGAGGCGCCGGGTCCAGTCAATGCCGGGAACGAATTTGGCGTGGAACAGCGCGAGCAGTGCGTGCGTGGCCCGGGTGTTGGACAGCAGGGTGTCCGCCATGAAGCCATAGGAATTCAGGGTGCCCAGCTGCTGCAGGTATTTGGCGTAGCTGCGGAGGACCACGGCCTGGCGCCAGCTGACCCACTCCCTGATCACCAGGGCGTCGAAGCCGTCCGACTCGATGTCTCCTCGCATGGCCGCGCAGAACGAATCCGCCAGCAGCATGCTGGTTTCCAGGGGATCGATGCCGGGCGGGTACTTCAGCCCGAGGTCGTAGAGGAAGAGGTCCTGGGCGCTGGTCAGGTAGAGGCGCATCCGCGCGTCCTCTGCCGGCGGCCGCGTGGCTTCCGGCCGGACATAGACAGTCAACAGAGGGTCGTCCAGCGCCCGCCCGCCCGTCCCGTCAAGGTCGAATTCCTCGAAGGCGGCGATGTCGCGGACCGCGTCCTCGGCGTCGTGGTCCGCACGGTAGCCGGGCGGAAACGAGCCTTGCCACAGTGTCGAGAGCCGCGCCGCCTCCTCTGCGGTGAATTGGTCACGGAGGGACTCGTCCAGGCCCTCCGTCCACGAGCGGCTTGCCGCCACTACACGCCGCTCCAGCTCCAGGGGGTCGACGTCGGGCGCTGGCGTCCCGGGGCCCAGCAGGATCCGGAAGAACACCCGGGCCATGGGGGAGTCGCCCAGCCGGACCTCGAACTCGATGGACGGGGATTTGAAGGCGTGCCTGAGTTCCTGCTCGATCCTGAGCCGGACCGCCGTGTTGTAGCGGCGCCGGGGAAGGAAAACCAGGGCGGACATGAAGCGTCCGATGCTGTCCGGCCGCAGGAAAAGCCGCGTTTGGCGGCGCTGCTGCAGGCGCAGGATCTCCGTGGCCAGCTGGGCCAGATCGTGCTGTTCCATATGGAACAGCTCGTCGAGTGGAAACGACTCCAGCACCGCCAGCAGTTCCTTGCCCTGGTGCGAGGCAGTCTTGAAACCAAGGTGTTCCTGCACGGCCAGGACCTTGTCCCGGACCACCGGAATGCGGCGTACGGACTGGCCTGTGGCGCCCGGGGCGAGCAGGCCCACAAAGCGCCGCTCTCCGGCCGCGGCTCCGCCATCGTCGAAGATCCGAAGACGGATCTCGTCCAGGTAGGCGGGCCGGGGGACCGAGGAACGCAGATCCGAGGTGGCGAGCGTGAGTGCCCGCGGGCTGTGGGGGCTTGCCTCCCCGGACTCCTCTGTGTGAGGTGCGCCGGAGGCGGGACCAGTCCCGCCTTCCGGACGGTCCTCCCGGAGCAGCCCCAGCCCCGCGCCCGCCCGCACGCGCAGGGCATCCCGGCCGCCCGCCGTCGTGCGCTCATATTCGCTGTACCCGAGGAACACGAAGTTGCCGTTGTCCAGCCAGAGCAGCAGTTCCCGGAGCTGATCCGGGGCCGGGACCGTGGCGCTGGGGAATCCGTCAACGGAGCCGACGGCGGCTGTCACCTGGGCATGGATGGTTGGGAGGTCTTCGGCGACTGCCTGAACATCGGCCAGCACCCCGTGGAGGTTCGCGATGACTTCCTCGGCGCCCGAGTCCCCAGGCAGCCTGCCGATTTCCACGGCCACCCAAGTCTCTGTGGTCCCGTCCTGGATGCCGTCCAACTCGTCCGGGCGGACGTCCGGGATTTCCGCGTGGCCGGCGTTCGCCGCTGTCAGTCCGGCCCGCGATGGCCCATGCGCGACGTCCAGCAACGCATGCGTTTCAGGGTCCCGCCACACCCGGAACGTGGGATGCACCAGCAGCCGGATCGACGGACTCTCCCTGGTCAGCTCGGCTGTCACCGAGTGAACCAGATGGGGCATGTCATTGGCGACCACCATCTTGATGCTCGCATCGGTTTCATTCAGGACCCCGACGACGGACTGTCCGGGAGCGCGGATGCCCGCTAATTCCGCGTGGTACCGAGCCCGCCGGCCCAGGGTCTCCGGACTGTAGTCCAGGAGGTCCTCCGCCGCGACGTGCTCGTAGTAGTCCGCGAAGAATGAATCGTTGGCCTCGAACGGACCGGCAGCCCCTCCCTGGGCAGCCGGTGCGGTTTCGCGTGACATTCCACTGCGCCTCCACGGCAAGGGCTGGCACCACTGGCCGTGGTCCCCTGGGGAAGCCTCATGCCTGACTTCATCATGGACGCCCCGCCACATGGCGTCCAGTGTTTCCCAGCGGCTACGCGGCGCCGCCCGTAGGGTCCTCGGCGGTCGGATCCGCGAGAGCGAGGCCGCCCACCGGGCTCCCGTCCCAGTGGATCAGCTTCCAACCGGCGCCGGGGTCCCCTTCCAGGGCCACGATGCCCGTGTTGGACAGGACGTGGCGGGCCGCGAACTCATGGTCGGCGCCGGCGGCGCGGAGCCCGGTCCAGGTGCGGATGGCCGCGCCGTGACTCACCACGGCCGCGACGGCGGAGCCACCATTGCTGGCCGCGCGCTCGGCAATCCGGTTGATCGCGGTATCGAACCGCTCAAAGAATTCGTGGCCGTCCGGGCCCGCCGGCATCCGGCGCTCCAGGTCACCGGCTGCCCATGCGAACACGGTCCCCATGTAGCGCATGTGCGACTCGTGATCGGTCAGTTTCTCCAGCGCCCCGGCTTCGATCTCGTGCAGCCCATCCAGGACTTCAAGCTCAAGCCCGTGGAGCCGGGACAGCGGGGCGGCCGTGATCTGGGTCCGCAGAAGTGTTGATGCGTACACTGCGCCTATCTGCTCGTTGGCCAGGGACCGTGCCATGGCCTCGGCCTGGCGTTCTCCCAGCTCGGTCAGCCCCGGCCCCGGGTGGGCGGTGTCCAGCTGGCCGAGTACGTTGCCGGGGGTCTGTCCGTGGCGGATGAGGAGCAGCTTCATGACTCCAGTTTCGCATCCGGCGGCGAGATCCGGCGTCTGCCTGCCGGGCCGACGTCGGGCGCGCCCACCGCAACCGGTTTCGGCAAGCTCAACCACCGAAAGGCGCCGGGCCCTCCAAGGACCCGGCGCCGCCGTCGTACTTCTTGTGCCCGCGGGCGTGCTTACTTGAGGTGGTCCACCAGCTGGTCAGCGATGCCCGTGTACTTGCCGGGCGTGAGGGCGAGCAGCCGGGACTCGGCGTCGGGGGAGAGGCCCAGGCTCTGGACAAATTCCTGCATCCGGGCGGCGTCCACACGCTGTCCGCGGGTGAGGTCCTTGAGGCGCTCGTACGGGTTTTCCATGCCTTCGACGCCGGCGATCGCTTCGGCACGCATGACCATCTGGATGGCCTCGCCCAGAACTTCCCAGTTGGTGTCCAGGTCCCCGGCGAGCACGTCTTCGGCAACATCGAGGCGGTCAAGGCCCTTGGCCACGTTGGAGATCGCCAGGAGGGAGTGGCCGAACGCCACACCGATGTTGCGCTGGCTGGAGGAGTCGGTGAGGTCGCGCTGCCAGCGGGAGGTCACCAGCGTGGAGCCCAGCACGTCCAGGAGGCCGGAGGAAATTTCCAGGTTCGCTTCGGCGTTCTCGAACCGGATGGGGTTGACCTTGTGCGGCATGGTGGAGGATCCGGTGGCGCCGGCCACGGGGACCTGGGCGAAGTAGCCGATGGAGATGTAGCTCCACATGTCCGTGCAGACGTTGTGCAGGATCCGGTTGAACCGCGCGACGTCGGCGTAGAGCTCGGCCTGCCAGTCGTGGCTTTCGATCTGGGTGGTCAGCGGGTTCCAGGTCAGGCCCAGGCCCTCGACGAAGGACTTGGCCACCTGCTGCCAGTCAGCGCCGGGGACAGAGGCCACGTGGGCTGCATAGGTGCCGGTGGCGCCGTTGATTTTGCCCAGGTATTCGGTCCCCGCGATCCGGTCCAGCTGGCGGGTCAGGCGGTGCGCGATGACGGCCAGTTCCTTGCCCAGGGTGGTGGGCGTGGCCGGCTGGCCGTGCGTGCGGGACAGCATGGGGACTGCGCGGTTGTCCTCGGCCATCTTGCTGATCTGGGCAACGAGGGCGCGTGCGGCGGGCAGCCACACGTCCTCCACAGCACCCTTGACGCCCAGGGCGTAGGAGAGGTTGTTGATGTCCTCGGACGTGCAGCCGAAGTGGACCATGGCGGTCAGGTTCTCGATGCCGATGGCGGGCAGCCGGCGGCCGATGTAGTACTCCACAGCCTTCACGTCATGGACGGTTACGGCTTCGATTTCGGCGAGCTCGGACACCGAGGCGGAGTTGAATTCGGTGACGATCGCGCGGAGCTTTTCCTGCTGTTCCGCGGTGAGCCGGCCTGCGCCGGGAAGGACATTGTTGCTGGTCAGGTGGATGAGCCACTCGACTTCCACGGCCACGCGGTCACGGTTCAGGGCTGCCTCGGACAGGTAGTCAACGAGGGGCGCAACGGCGGACTGGTAACGGCCGTCCAGCGGACCCAGGGCGATCTGGTCCGGTGACGCGGCGAGGGCCAGGCGTCCGGAGGGCGTGCGGGTATCAGCTGTGGCGGCAGTTTCAGGCATGTGCTGATTCTTTCATGAACTCCTCACTGCCGCTTAAGCGGTCCGTCGCATGTGAACAGCGGCGTGACTTGTCCACATAGCCGACGGCGGTGCTTCCGTCGTGGGGGCGGCGTTCCGTAGCGTCGGGGTTCAGGAGTTGGCCTTGACTGACGAGAAGTTCGGGCGGGTATCCGGGAGGGGGAACGGGCATGGGCAGTGACGCGACGGCAGCCGACATGGCGGCATGCATGTCCCGAGGTTATGAGGTTCAGCAGTTGGCGGCCCGGGTTGACCTTTGCTTGGGGAGGGTGGAAAAGGTCCTCGGCGGCTTTCGCGAGATCCAGCTTTTGGACTGGCAGTCACCTGCCGGGAGGGCGTACAGGAACTCGGTGGCGTTGCAGGAGGTGGCTCTTGGAACGGCCAGGGTACGGCTTGAGGACGCGTTGGCTTCGGTGAGACGCCATGCGCAGGCGGTGGGAATGTCCGCCGGCAACCCGGCGGGGCGGTACTGATGGCCGAGGTGACGCCATCCGGCAGCGGCGGTCCTATCCAGCTGACAGGGCCTGCCGTGGACGGAGGCATGGAAATCAGGGGCGGCGTTGGTGGCATCAGTTTTCAGTTGGAGGAGCTCGTAGGCGGCGCGGACAAGCTCGAGGCTGCTGCGGGGGAGCTGGCTGCCGTGGAAGTGGAGGTTCGCCGCATCTGGGAAGACCTGTGCCCGTACCAGGATGAAGCGCGTCCCACCGGAACGGCGGCCCTGATGGACGTCGGGGAGGCCCAATGGAGCGTCCAGGCGGTTCGGACGGAGCTGCAGGGAATCAGCAGCCAGGTGCGGGACTGCAAAAGAGACTACGAAACGGCGGAAGCGTGGGCGGGATTCTCGCGCGGACTTGGGGGCGGCCTGACGAGCTCCGAAACCCTTGGCCGGCAGGCGGTAGACCTCGGCATGGGTCCGGTTCCCAACAGGGAAGTCACGGAACTCGCCGTGGGACCTCTTGCGATTGCTGCCTTGCTGGCAGTCTCCCCGGAGCGCTTTTGGGTAGCGCTTGCGGCAGACATGGCGGCGGGCAGGCATATTGCGGCGGCGGTACCTTTGCTCGCCGGTGTGTCCGGGCGTTCAAACCGAATCCTTCAGCCGCGTTCGGTCACGTTGGAAAAGAAGGAGACGCTGCCCATTGAATTCGACGGTTCTCCGGCTGCGTTGTTGGAACGGGCACGGATCATCGATGAACGCGGTGAAGGCTACATCGAAGTCGTCGAAGTGGATAACGGGGAACAGAAGGCCTACATGGTGGTCATTCCCGGAACGCAGGCCGGAGGTGAAATGGGCGGCGTTAATCCCTTCGACGAAGCCGGCATCGTTGAAGGGCTGGGCCACAACTCCGCAGAAATCAACGCGGCGGTGCTACGGGCCCTGCAGGCAGCCGGCGCGGAAAAGGGGGCACCCGTAGTGGCCGTGGGTTACAGCCAAGGTGGAATCCATGCAATGAACCTGGCGGCCAACGATCTATTCCTTAACGAGTACGACATGAAATTTGTCCTCACCGCAGGGTCTCCCGTGGGTGGCATTGTTCCGGACGCCGACGTCACTGCCCTTCACCTGGAGCACCGGCAGGATTGGGTGCCCGGCAGTGACGGCACACCGAACCCGGACGCCCGAAACCGGGTTACGGTGACCCTCAACAGCCCAGTAACCACGCCCGAAGGCGGCGAATTCGGTATCGGGCCGGGCCACAATCTCAACAACTACCAGGGAGCCGCGCGGCTCGTCGCAGCAAGCGACGATCCCTGTCTGATGGCGTCAACCGCGGTTCTTGGCGGCGTCCTGGGGGCAGGCGGCACGGCAACGGCCACCCGCTTCGCGCTGTCCCGTTCGAAGCCTCCCGAGACCGCGCTGGCCCCTGGGGCGGTGCCAACGCCCATGGCGCAGGCGCCACCTCAGCCGCCGCAACCCTCAGCGCAACCGTCTTCACCCCAGCCGGTGCGACGTGATAGTCCGGTGCCGGCGCCGCAGCCGACACAGCGCTAAATGATGCTGCCAGGCAATCCGGCCGAGCAGATCAGGCTCGCCGGTCAGCGCCTACCGGCGCCTGTCAGCCGCCCGGCAACCAGCGAAATGAGGGTGATGATGATGGCCGCGAGGACGGCCGTCCAGAAGAACGAATCGATGGTGAAGTTCACCGGCGTGTAACTGCTGAGCCAGGACGTCAGGTACAGCATGGCGGCGTTGATGACGATAGTGAACAGTCCAAGCGTGAGGATGGTGATGGGCAAGGACAGGAAGCTGACCAGGGGGCGGACAAACGCGTTCACCACGCCGAAGATCAGCCCGATAAACAGGTACGCGAGAACGACGCCGATGGTCTCCGTGCCCTGTGTGACGCCCGTGGTGGCCACCGCCTCGGTAGCGGCGGAAGTTGAGATATCCAGGCCCGGCAGTATCCAGCTGGCAATCCAGAGGGCCAGCCCGTTGATAAGGACTCGAACAATAAAAGAGCGCATAGGCCCATGCTGTCACACTGCCCTGAGCCCCGACTGGGCGCCCACCCGGCCCGTGCCGGTCAGGCGAAGTAGGCTAGTTTGCATGACTTCATCAGAGATCCTGCCTGGCGAAATCCGGCCGCGCCCCGTGGTTAGCCGGCTACCCCGGTACGCTGCAGGAAAGCCTCCCGTCGCCGTGGATGGGCTGGCCAGCTACAAGCTATCCTCGAACGAGAACCCCCTGCCCCCTCTTCCGGCAGTGCTGGAGGCAATTTCCAACCAGACGGACTTCAACCGCTACCCCGATCCCCTCAGCAGCAAGCTTCGTGCGGCGCTCGCCGAATTCCTGGCAGTGCCGGCCGAGGACGTGGTCACCGGCGCCGGAAGCCTCGGCGCCCTCAACCAGCTGCTGTCCACGTTCGCCGGCCAGAACGACGACGGCAAAGCGGACGAGGTGATCTATGCGTGGCGGTCCTTCGAGGCGTATCCCATCAGCGTGGGCCTTGTGGGTGCGGAGAGCGTCCGCATTCCGCTGACGGCCGAGGGACGCCACGACCTGGATGTCATGGCTGCAGCCGTAACGGTCCGCACCAAAGTCATCCTGCTCTGCACCCCGAACAACCCCACCGGCCCCATCCTGACCACTGCCGAAACGGAGCGGTTCATCCAGGCGGTCCCGTCCGACGTCGTGGTGGTGATTGATGAGGCGTACCAGGAGTTCGTCCGCGCCAGCGATGCCGTGGACGGCATCGCGATGTACCGCAAATACCCGAACGTTGTGGTGCTCCGGACGTTCTCCAAGGCACACGGACTGGCGGGCCTGCGCGTGGGCTACAGCGTCTCGAACCCCGCGCTGACCCAGTACTTGCGCGTGGCGGCCACGCCCTTCGCCGTGTCACAGATCGCTGAAAATGCAGCCATTGTGTCGCTGCAGAACTACCCCCTGGTTGTAGAAAGGGTACAAAGCATCGTGGACGAACGAGCCCGCGTAGCCTCCGGACTGCGTGAACTCGGCTGGTTCGTACCCGAGGCGGAGGGCAACTTCGTCTGGTTGAACCTGGGCGAAAACAGCTTGGAATTTGCCGAACTGGCGGGCACCCAGGCGCTTTCGGTGCGAGCCTTCGGCGGCGAAGGCGTGCGGGTCAGCATCGGGGAGGCAGAGGCCAACAGCCGGTTCCTCGATCTCTGTGCAAACTATACAAAGGCGCCACGACGTTCCTAGCGCTTAACATGCATCAGGAGCGGCACCTACTGAAGATAAAGTAAGGACCAGTAAGCCAATATATATGCCAACACGGGAATGCATTCCTCTAGCGGCATATATCCCAGCGACATTGCAATGCATCCGCATGCGGCAAGCAAGGAGACGGTATGGGCGCCACACATCTGCCCTCCACCGAGTTCGATGAGACAGCGGCAGACGACCAACTCGAGGCTGAGGCCGAGGCCCAACTGGGCAGTCCGGCCGAGCCTATGGTGCAGCTGCTGGCGCCTGACGGGACCTTGGGGACGGATCCGGTCTTCTCCGCGTATGCGGATCGGCTGGACGGTGAAAAGCTGCGTGGCTTCTACGCTGACATGGCCAAGATCCGCCGCTTCGATGTGGAGGCAACCGCACTCCAGCGCCAGGGCCAGCTGGCGCTGTGGGTCCCGCTGACCGGCCAGGAGGCCGCGCAGATCGGCTCCGGGCGGGCCAGCCAGCCGCAGGACTACATCTTCCCCACCTACCGCGAGCATGGCGTGGCGCTGACACGCAATGTCGACCTCGCGGAGCTTCTGCGCCAGTTCCGCGGGGTTTCGAACGGCGGCTGGAACCCGAAGGACACCAACTTCCATCTTTACACCCTGGTCCTCGCCGCGCAGACGCCGCATGCCGTCGGCTACGCAATGGGGATCCAGCGGGACCAGAAGGCGGCCGCCGCAGTCGCCGCGGATGGGGCGCAGGACCGGCCGGCCGAGCCCAAGGCCGCGGTGATGGTCTACTTCGGTGACGGGGCCAGTTCCGAGGGCGATGTCCACGAATCCATGGTGTTCGCCGCCTCCTACAACGCGCCGGTGGTGTTCTTCTGCCAGAACAACCACTGGGCCATCTCCGTTCCCAGCTCGGTGCAGACCCGCATTCCGCTATCCAACCGCGCCAAGGGTTACGGATTCCCGGGAATCCGGGTGGACGGCAACGATGCGATCGCCGTCCACGCAGTGACCGAGTGGGCGCTCGAACATGCCCGCGAGGGCAAGGGGCCGGTGCTGATCGAGGCGTTCACCTACCGCGTCGGTGCGCACACCACGGCTGATGACCCCACGAAGTACCGGAAATCCGCCGAGGAAACCCTGTGGCGGGCCAAGGATCCGCTTGACCGTCTGGAAAAGTACCTCCGTGCCCAAGGGCTGGCCGATGACGCGTTCTTTGACCAGGTCAAGGCCGACGGCGACGAACTCGCCGCCTACGTCCGCAAGACCACCTACGACCTCGAGACCCCGGACATCCGGACCGCCTTCGCCAACACCTATGTCGAGGCCCACCCCCTGGTGGCCGAGGAATTGGCCTGGTTTGAGGAATACAGTGCAGGTTTCGCCGAAACGCCGGAGCACAACAGCGCTGAACCTGGCAGCCCGGACCCGGATGATGCAGCGACAGGAGTGGCCCGCTGATGACCACCATGACCATAGCCAAGGCCATTAACGAGGGCCTGCGCGCAACTCTGGACAACAACCCGCGGACCCTGCTTATGGGCGAGGACATCGGGGCCCTGGGCGGCGTCTACCGCGTCACCGACGGCCTCCTCGCGGAGTTCGGCGCGGACCGCGTGGTGGACACGCCACTCGCGGAGTCCGGCATCATCGGCACGGCCATCGGCCTGGCCCTGCGCGGCTACCTGCCCGTCTGCGAGATCCAGTTCGACGGGTTTGTGTTCCCCGGTTTCAACCAGATCACCACCCAGCTGGCCAAGATGCACGCCCGCAGCAACGGCAACCTCACCGTTCCCGTCGTTGTGCGGATCCCTTACGGCGGCGGTATCGGCTCCATTGAGCACCATTCGGAATCACCGGAGGCGCTGTTCGCCCACACCGCAGGCCTGCGCATCATCACACCGTCCAACGCCCACGACGCGTACTGGATGACCCGGCAGGCCGTGGAGTGCCAGGACCCCGTGATCGTCTTCGAACCGAAGCGTCGCTACTGGCTCAAGGGCGAGGTCGACACCCAGAACCCCGGCGCGTCGGCCGACCCCTTCAAGGCACACGTGCTCCGCGAGGGCACGGACGCCACCGTGGTGGCCTACGGACCGCTCGTGCCGGTCGCCCTCGCCGCTGCCGACGCCGCTGCCGAGGATGGCCACAGCATCGAGGTCATCGACCTGCGCTCCATTTCGCCGATCGACTTCGACACCGTCACGGCGTCCGCCAAGAAGACAGGCCGGCTCGTGGTGGCGCATGAGGCACCGACCTTCGGCGGCATCGGCGGCGAGATTGCTGCCCGGATCAGCGAACGTGCATTCCTCTCACTGGAGGCTCCCGTGATCCGTGTGGGCGGCTTCCACATGCCGTACCCGGTGGCCAAGGTCGAGGAAGACTACCTCCCCGACATCGACCGGATCCTCGAGGCGCTGGACCGCGCCCTGGCCTACTAGGCGCAGGCACCTTTCCCGCTCACGCTTCCCGCTCACGCTTGCCGCGAAAGAGGACATCATGACTCTGAACAAGTTCAACCTGCCCGACGTTGGCGAAGGCCTTACCGAGGCGGAAATCGTCGCCTGGAAGGTCAAGCCGGGGGACACAGTTGCCATCAACGACGTCCTTTGCGAGATCGAGACCGCCAAGTCGCTCGTTGAGCTGCCGTCCCCTTTCGCCGGCACCGTCACCGAACTGTTGGTCCCCGAGGGCGTGACCATCGACGTCGGAACCGCCATCATCAGCGTCTCTGACGCCGTCTCCGGTGACCCGACGCCGGCCGATGTCCCGGCCCCTGAAACTCCCGTCCAGCCCCTCTATGGCAAGCTTCCCGCGGACGACGGCGGCACTTCAGGCAGTGCCCTGGCCGGCGGTCCGCTGGTGGGATCGGGCCCCAAGGCCGACGCCGTCAAGCGCCGTCCCCGGAAGGCGGCACCCGCCGCCCCGGCCGGGTCAGCCCCGGTCCCGGCGATTTCGACAAGCTCAGTCACCGAAAACCTGGCGGTCAGACCTGTCGAGACCCAGGCAATCACCGAAGCCGTCGATAACCGGCCCACTCTCGGCGGAACGATCACAGGGCTCGTGAATCGCGTCCTGGCCAAGCCGCCCGTCCGCAAGATCGCCCGGGATCTGGGGATCGATCTCGCCGATGTGGTGGCCACCGGCTCCCGCGGCGAAGTCACGCGCGAGGACCTGGTCAGCTACCAGTCCCAGCGCGATGCAGAGCTGGACCAGGCCGAGGGCTTCTGGGGCAAGGCAGGCAAGCCCCAGGACCAGCGGATTGAACGGATTCCGGTCAAGGGCGTCCGCAAGGCGACGGCCAAGGCGATGGTGGAGTCGGCTTTCTCCGCGCCGCACGTGAGCATCTTTGTTGATGTTGATGCCAGCCGCACCATGGAATTCGTCAAGCGGCTGAAGGCTTCACGCGACTTTGAGGGAATCAAGGTCTCCCCGCTGCTGATCCTGGCCAAGGCCGTCATTTGGGCCGCCGCCCGGAACCCCAGCGTCAACGCCACCTGGGTGGACAACGTGGACGGGACCGACGCCGCCGAGATCCAGGTCAAGCACTACATGAACCTCGGCATCGCTGCAGCCACCCCGCGCGGGCTGATGGTGCCGAACATCAAGGATGCGCAGGACCTGTCGCTCAAGGACCTGGCGCTGGCGCTGAACAACTTGGCCACCACGGCCCGGGCGGGCAAGACACAGCCAGCCGAAATGCAGGGCGGAACGCTCACCATCACCAACATCGGTGCGCTTGGCATTGATACCGGAACGCCGATCATCAACCCGGGTGAAGTGGCCATTGTTGCCTTCGGAACCATCAAGCAGAAGCCCTGGGTCCTGGACGGAGAGGTCATCCCGCGCTGGATCACCACCCTCGGCGGCTCCTTTGACCACCGGGTGGTGGACGGGGACCTGTCCGCCCGCTTTATGGCCGACGTCGCCGCGATCCTTGAGGAGCCAGCGCTCCTGCTGGACTAGGTCGCCGGGACTAAGAACATCAACACCGTGAACCAAACCGCCATTCAGTCCAGGAACCGGGCCGCCAGATGGCTGACAGAGGTATTCCAACCACCGGTGGTAGTGACGCTTCAGCTGCTGGTCAGCCCTGTAGTCGAGGCCGGATTCCCAGGCACCATCGGCTATGGAGCCTTGGCTGCGCTGTTTGTGTGCGTACTGCCGCTCGTTGTGCTCCTGGGGCTCGTAAGGCTGGGCAAGGTCACGGACCACCATGTCAGCAACCGCAAACAGCGGGCACCCGTACTGCTCATGGCACTGGCGTCCGTGGCCGCCGGCCTGGTGGTGCTGCAGGCCGCCGGTGCGCCGCGAAGCGTGATGGTCATGGTGGTGGCCATCGTCGGCGGCATCGTTGTGCTGGCCGCCGTGAGCCCCTTCTGGAAGATCAGCGGCCACGCGGCGGCGGTGTCGTCGGCGGCAGTTATTTCCGTTCTGATGCTTGGTCCGGCCTGGCTGCCGTTACTCCTGCTTGTTCCCGCCGTCGGCTGGTCCCGGGTGGTGCTCCGCGCGCACACCCTGGCACAGGTGGTGGCCGGGTCGCTGTTCGGCGGTCTGGTGATGGCCGGCCTGTGGTGGCTTTTGCGCGGGTGGCTCCTCTAGCGGAAGCCTGGCGTCAGTAGCCGTAGGCGGAGTAGGCCGTCATCATCTCGACCATCTCGAGATTACCCGCCATGGCGTCAGCCAAGGCAGGCAATGTGGCGAACATCAGGCCGCCCAGAACCAGGGCAATGCCTGAGAGGGCAGCGAAGAATTTCCAGTCGCCGCGCAGCACGCTCTCCAGGGTCTCCGGCAGGAGCAGCCCCGGCGCGATGAGGTTGGGGGCGCTGTCCACGGAGCCGTCATCCAGCAGCGCAATGACGCGGCCGTTGCCGCGGTCCACCCGCATGGAGCAGATGTGGTTGCCGTGGCGGCCCAGGAGAATGTCGTGGCCTACAAGTTGGCGGCGCTGAAGAGTAAGCAAGGGCCCCGTTGGCAGTTAGTCGGCGTCGTAGGTGTTGGCGATATAGACGTCGCAGGTGGCGTTGTGAGCCACGCTGTTGGCCACGCTTCCCAGGACCCGGCCAATGCCGCGCATCCGCCGGTTGCCCACCACGATCATCTTGGCGCCCAGGCGCTCGGCTTCCTTGATGAGCGCTTCGGCAGGCTTGCCGCGGGCTGCCGAGTAGGTCACCTTGATGGAACCGGCCAGGGCCTCGGCCACTGTCTTGGCAACATGCTCGGCACCGTCGGCGTCGGAAACGATCCACTGGTCGCTGCCAGAGCCGAAGACCTCAGTGCGGTCGCTGTCGAAGGCTGAGACGACGTGCAGCGAGGCGCCCACGGCGGCGGCGAGATCCCGGGCCGATTCGGCGGCCTTCTTGGCGGTGCCGCTGCCGTCAACGCCAACAACAATAATTCCGCTCATGCTTTGGACTCCTCTTTCAGTTTCACTCTTGGCCACACTCAGTCCGGCCAACGTTACAGCGCTCCCAGGGCTTCGCGCAGTACCGGGGCCAAGCGGCGGACACCTTCCTTGATGGCGTCGGGCGGCACCGCGCTGAACGCCAGCCGCAGCTTATTGGACGGCGAATCGGACGGTGTGAAGGCAGCCCCGGGGATAAAGACCACGCCGGCGTCGATCGCCTTCTGCAGCAGGGGATAGGTATCCACGCCTGCCGGCAGCGTGACCCAGACGAAGAAGCCGCCTTCCGGGCTGGTCCAGCTGGTGCCGGCTGGCATGTGTTCGTCCAGGGCGGCCAGCATCGCCGTGCATCGTTCGGCGTAGAGTCCGCGGTAGGTCTCGATCTGGCCCTTCCAGTCATAGTCGCTGAGGTAGGCGGACACCAGCATCTGGTTCAGCGTCGGAGGGCACAGCGTGACAGATTCGGATGCCAGGTAGTAGCGCCGCTGGAGGTGCTCCGGGACCAATGCCCAGCCGATGCGGAGACCAGGGGCGAAGATCTTGGAGAACGATCCCATGTAGATGACATCGGCGGGGTTGGCCGCGCGGAGCGGTGCCAGATGTGTCCCGTTGTACCGGAGGAGCCCATACGGGTTGTCTTCCAGCACGAGAATATTCGCGTTCCGGCATATATCAACAACCCGCTGGCGGCGTTCCCCGGCCAGGGTGATTCCTGAGGGGTTGTTGAAGTTGGGGATGGTGTAGAGGAACTTAATGTTCTTTCCGGCTGTCTGGAGGGCGGCGATCCGGGCCTCCAACAGCTCAGGCACCAGGCCGTCGTCGTCCATTTCCACGGTGGCCACCTCCACCTGGTACGCCTCAAACGTATTGAGGGCACCCACGTAGGTGGGGTTCTCGACCAGCACCACGTCGCCCGGGTTGCAGAAGACCTTGGTGGCCACATCCTGGGCCGACTGGGAGCCTGCGGTGATCACCACATTCTCCGGGACCGCGTCCAGGATTCCTTCTGCCGCCATCACCTCGCAGATCTGGGTGCGCAGTTCTTCCGTGCCCTGCCCGCCGCCGTACTGTAGGGCCGTGAGCCCTTCGTTGGCGATGATGCTTGCCGCCGTGGCGGCCAGCCGCTCAAGCGGAAGGGATTGCAGGTACGGACTGCCCCCGGCAAGGGACACCAGTCCGGGGCGCATCGAAATGTCGAAAACGTCCCGCACTGCTGACTGCTTAATGTTGGCTGCGCGCTCCGAAAACAGCGCCTCATGGGGATGGGTGGCGCGGTGGGCGGACGTGGCCGCGCGCTCGATGGCATCAATGGCTTCGGCCGGTAACTGCACTGCGCCGGCATCAAGTGTTTCGTGGCTCACATCTTCAGGATACAGCCGGCAGTTGCCGATAAGGCAACATCTGTTGATCAGCTGCGCTACTGGAGGCGTAGTGCCTCGGCGAGCCTCACGCCGTTGACGTAGACCTCGGCGCGGATGGCGCCCACCGAGGCGACGGCGGTCTGCGTGAGTTGGGCCTCGATGCGCGGGATGTCGCACACCCCCGCCGGACTGATCGAGCCGGACAGGTAGACCGTTACGGCCGTGCCGTCGAAGGTGCCGGACAGGAACGTGAGGGTTGAGCCGGACAGGGAGTTGTACAGGCCGGGGGCGGGTTCTGCGGTGTTGTCCAGCAGGGCGCGCATGGCATTGGCCAACGGTTCCGTGGAGCCAGCCACGGTGCGGCGGACGCCGGCCAGGCTGTCGTTGCAGCCAAAGCGCACACCTCCCGCCCCGCCGTCGTCGAGCAGCACGTAGTAGGCGGTCACCGTCTGGGATCCGCCGGACTGGCCAGGGGCCGGCTGGGCCGGGGGCGGGGCCGAGGACTCGGGGGCCGGCGAGGGGCTTGCTCCCAAGGCAGTAGTTGTACCGGGTGCCGCGGCGGCTCCGGGCGCGGCAGTTCCGGACGCCGGAGCGCTGCCCGGGCCCTGTTCCAGTGTGCGGGGCGCCCCGCCGGACGCGTGGCCCGAGGGCTCGGAGGGCGAAGCGGCGGACGAGCCGGTGGTTTCGGCGGGTACGGCGGTGACCGGCGGGGGTGCCTGCGGCTGGGGAATCGGAACCAAGGGCGGCTGGACGCGGTCCGAGTGTTCAATGGTGGTTGCGCCGGGCGCGACGGTGCTCCCGGCAGACGGGTTGGAGGTGGGGGCGCAGCATCCCAGCCACAGCGGAAGCGTAAGTGCTGCCGCCGTCGCCATCAGCTTTCCGGCGCTCCGCCTGCCTGCCATGTCCGCACCGCGTTCCATCCCCGAATGCATTCCGTGCATTAAACGTTACGGCGGTCCCTCAGCCCTGAAAATGCCCGCGAGGTACCGGTTGGAACAAGACTTGGTCACACGTGCGGGCGTGAGCGCCACTCCGCTCACGGTGCGATAACAAATGCCCCGGCCACCTTGCGGTGCCCGGGGCATTTGGGTGCTTGGCGCTGCTGCGTGCGGCTGCCTTACGCTGCCGGCTGGGCGGCGGCGAGTGCGTCGAAGACGCCCTTGATCTGCTCCACTACCTCGGCATCGTCCTTCGGGTGCAGCTCGGCAAAGCGGACCATGGAGCCCGGGACGGCGAGCTTGACGTCCTCGAGCACCTGGGCGCCGGCAATGCCCACCGCCTTGCGGGCTTCGTCCTGTGCCCACACGCCACCGAACTGGCCAAATGCGGTACCGACGACGGCGGTGGGCTTGCCGGAGAGGGCGCCGGCACCGAAGGGGCGGGACAGCCAGTCGATGGCGTTCTTCAGCGATGCTGGCACGGTGCCGTTGTGCTCCGGGGTCACCAGGAGAATAGTGTCGGCGTCGTTGGCTGCTGCGCGGAGGGCGGCGGCAGCAGCGGGAACCTGGCCCTCGACGTCGATGTCCTCGTTGTAGAACGGGATGTTGCCCAGGCTTTCGTGGATGACCACGTCAACCTGGTCGGGGGCGTTCAGCTGGATGGCTTCGGCGAGCTTCTGGTTGGTGGATTCGGCGCGGAGGCTGCCAACAAGGGTGAGGACGGTGCTCTTCGACATACGGACTCCTGTAGTGGGGCCGCGGCTGGGCCGCTGGCCGGTGGAAGGTGGAGGCTTGGTGCCTTCATGGTCTAAACGGACCGTAGTCCGATTATTATTCCCGGTCTAGGATATGGACTGTGAGCTTTATCCCGCTGCTGCCCGGTTCGCTCTCCGGCCCGCCCGCTGAGCGCAGTGATGCTGCCCGGAACCGTGAGCGGCTGTTGGGCGCGGCGCGGGAGCTGATTGCCGAATGTGGCCCGGACGCCCTGACCATGGACAGGCTGGCCGAGCGGGCCGGCGTGGGCAAGGGCACCGTCTTCCGCCGATTCGGCAGCCGCGCCGGGCTGATGATGACGCTGCTGAGCGATTCCGAGGCCGCCTTCCAGGCCCGCTTTATGTTCGGCCCGCCGCCCTTGGGGCCGGGCGCGCCGGGCCTGGAGCGGCTGATCGCCTTCGGTGCTGAGCGGATCGCGTATGTGATGGAGCATGGGGACCTGGCGAGGGCGGCCGAGGCTTCGGCCCGCAGCCGGTACGAGGTCCCGGCAGTTAAGCTGTGGCAGCGCCACATCGAGCTCCTCCTCCGGGAGGCTGGCATGGATGCGGATCCGCTGCTGATGGCCATGTCCCTGGCCGCAACACTGGATCCGGACCGGCTCCTGCACGCCGTCCGCGTCCACGGCCTGGCGCCCGAGCGGCTGACGGACTCCTGGCGGGAACTTGTTACGCGGGTGGTCCGCGGGCGGTAGAGTACGCCTGGATCCAGTGGCTCGTCCAGTCACATCAATTCCACTGAATTATTCATAACAATCTGATACGGAGCGCGCGGATTCCGCTCAGGTGCCCGCATTTCGCACGCTACTCTGTGGTAGTTTCCTCTGGAATGTGACCCGCAACATAGTCCACCCGGACTTGCTCTGCGCTGGTCGCGGGAGGCCGGCCACACGCTGGTGGGGACCCGGTGGCGGCGAGACCCGTTGCTGGCCGGGAAATCGGAAGGATCTGGAACGTGGATGTAGTGAAGGCAGGAACTCCGTTGCCGGCCCAGGGGCATCCCTTGGAGTGTTCGTCCGCGGTCCTGGTGGCAAAGATCCTGAAGTAGCTGCCACATGATCAGGTACCTCGCCAAGCGCGGCATCACCTACGTCTTTATGATTTTCCTGACCACGTCAGCCGGCTATTTCCTGGCGGTCAGCTCCCTCAAGCCAGCCCTCCTCGAGCAGGAGCGGATTCCCCGGCCCACACCCGAGCAGGTCGCCAACTCCATGCGCCTGAAAGGCCTGGACCCGGACCTCAGCCCGTGGGAGCGCTACGTTGAGTGGCTCACCGGGATCATGACCCGCTGGGACTGGGGCCGCAGCCCCAACGGCGCCTTTATCAACGCTGAATTCGGGGACCGCGTCTGGATCTCCACCCGGCTCTTCCTCGCATCCATCGTCCTGACGCTGGTCATCGGCGTCGCCCTCGGGGTCTACTCGGCGGCCCGGCAGTACAAGTTCCAGGACCGGGTGATCACCTCCTACAGCTACCTCGCGTACATCGTGCCTGCGCCCATTGCCTACTTCCTGGTGCAGCTCGGTGCCATCAACATCAACGAAACCGTCGGGGAGCGCATCTTCTTCGTGACGGGCATCTCCACGCCGGGCATGCAGCCTGGGTGGGCGCAGTTTGTGGACATGGTGGCCCACTATGCGGTTCCGACGATCGCCATCACGCTGGTCGGCTGGGGTTCGTACCAGATCGCGCAGCGCCAGTACCTGCTGGACAACGTCAATGCGGACTTCGTCCGGACGGCACGCGCCAAGGGGCTGACGCGGAACCAGGCCATCACCCGGCACGCCCTCCGGGTTTCCTTCATCCCGGTGGCCCAAAGCATCGCCTTCACTATCCCGGCCATCTTCGCCGGTGGCTTCTTCGCCGAGAAGATCTTCGCCTGGCCAGGAGTGGGGTCCTGGAGCATTGACGCCATCTCGCTGCAGGATGTGAATGCGGCCACGGCCACCCTCGCCTACGGCTCGGTCATCTTCGCCCTGGGCGCCATCCTCGCCGACTTCGCCACCACGCTTGTTGACCCGAGAGTGAGGGTGCAGTAGCCATGACCAACCTCAATGCCGTTGATCCGGCAGCAGTGGCGCAGGATGCGCATCTCGAAAATGCCGATGTGGTGATCGCCAAATCCACCATCATTTTCCGCCGCTTTATGCGGAACAAAACTGCCGTCGCCGGGCTGGCGGTTTTCCTGGGCCTGACCATCTTCTCCTTTGTCGGCGGGTTCTTCAGTCCTTGGGACAAGGAGACCATCGACCCCTTCAATATCGGCATGCCGCCTTCCGGCGACCACTTCCTGGGCACGTCGCAGGCCGGCATCGACCTCTACGCCATGACTGTCGAAGGCACCAGGATCTCCATCATGATCGGCCTGATTGTGGGCCTCGTATCCGTCCTGGTTGCCGCGGTCTATGGCTGCACCATGGCCTATTTCGGCGGCAAAGTGGACAAGGTGATGCTCTTCGTTCTGGAGGCCCTCATCATGATGCCCGCCCTGCTGGTGGTGGCAGTGGCCACCAGCGGCGGAGGGGACGGCCTGAAGAAGAACCTCCCCAGCTGGCTCCTGCTGATCATCGTGCTCCTGGTATTCAGCTGGATGGGGACCGCGCGGCTTATCCGCTCGATGTCCATGTCGCTGATGCAGCGGGACTTCGTCAAGGCGGCCCAGTACATGGGCGTGCCGCCCCGGCGCATCGTGTGGCGGCACCTGGTCCCCAACATCGGGTCGCTGCTGGTCCTGGACATCACCCGCGGCGTCACCGGGGCCATTCTCGCCGAAGTGGCGTTCTCCTTCATCGGCATCGGCATCAAGGTGCCGGATGTGAGCCTCGGCGTGCTGATTGGCGGCGCCACGTCCCAGGTCCAGACCTTCCCGTGGATGTTCTGGGTCCCGCTCACCGTGATGTTCCTGCTCACGGGATCCCTGGCCATGATGAACGATGGCCTGCGTGACGCCTTCGACCCGAGCTCCAGTTCGGTTGGCCGGGCCAAAAAGAACAGCACAGAGAAGATGAGCAAATGAGCACCTTCCTTGAGCCGGCGGACCCGGCCCCCACAGCGGCCGAGCGGCTCCACATCGCCGGTCTCCACTCGCCGTCGGACGCTGTCCTGTCCGTCCGGGACCTGAACGTCAGCTTCAACTCCGAAAACGGGGCTGTGCATGCCGTCCGGGGCGTCAACTTCGACCTCATGCCCGGCAAAACGCTGGGAATCGTGGGGGAGTCCGGGTCCGGCAAATCGGTAACATCGCTGGCCATCATGGGCCTGCTGCCCGCCACGGCCGAGATCTCCGGCTCGGTCAGGCTCAAGGGCAGGGAACTGCTGGGCCTCAGCGACAAGGCCAAGTGCGCGTACCGCGGCAACGACATAGCCATGGTGTTCCAGGACCCGCTGTCCTCCCTCACGCCGGTGTACACCGTGGGGACCCAGATCACCGAGGCCCTCACCATCCACAACCCCGGCATGAGCAAGGCGGCGAAGGAAACCCGCGCCGTCGAACTCCTGGCAATGGTGGGCATTCCCAGCCCCAGGAACAGGCTCAGGGCTTTTCCGCACGAGTTCTCCGGCGGCATGCGCCAGCGCGTGATGATCGCCATCGCCATCGCCAACAACCCGCGCGTGCTGATCGCGGATGAGCCGACGACGGCCCTGGACGTCACCATCCAGGCCCAGGTGCTTGAGGTGCTGCATACGGCGCAGGAGGAAACGGGCGCCGCCGTCGTGATGATCACGCACGATCTGGGCGTGGTGGCGGGCATCGCCGACGACATCATGGTGATGTACGCCGGTAAGCCGGTGGAAACCGGCAGCGTGGATGACATCTACTACGATCCCCGGATGCCCTACACGATGGGCCTGCTCGGGGCGGTGCCACGCGTGGACGTCGCGGAGAAATCGTCGCTGGTCCCCATCGACGGCATCCCGCCGAACCTCCTGCACACCCCCACCGGCTGCTCCTTCGCACCGCGGTGCCCGCTGGTGACCGACGCCTGCCTGGACGGCGAGCCCGCTTTGAGCCCGGTTCCGGGAACTGGTTACCACCAGGCGGCCTGCATCAAATCCGCTTCCCTCGGCGGGGACGTGGATGTCCACGAGATCTTTTCCGCCCCGCCGGTCCCGGTCTCGCGCTTTGACCTCATCCCCCGCGGGGACCGCTCAACCGTGCTGGAACTCAAGGATGTCCGCAAACACTTTCCGCTGACCAAGGGTGCTCTGCTCAAGCGGCGCATCGGCACCGTGAAGGCCGTGGACGGCCTGAGCTTCGACATCCGCGAAGGCGAGTGCTTCTCCATCGTGGGCGAGTCCGGTTCGGGCAAAACCACCACCCTGCTGGAAATCATGGAGTTCCACAAGGACCAGGACGGCGAGGTGATCATCGGCGGCATCAGCAACAAGCAGGCCGCCGACGCCAAGACCAAAAGCGCCATGCGCCGGGAAATGCAGATGGTTTTCCAGGATCCCACCGGCGCCCTGGACCCCCGCTTCACCGTCTACGAGGTCCTGGCCGAGCCGCTCCAGAACGCCGGCATGGATAAGCGGGCCATCAAGAAACGCATCATGGAACTGATGAATCTGGTGGGCCTGCAGCCGGACCACGTCAACCGGTTCCCCAACCAGTTCTCCGGCGGCCAGCGGCAGCGCGTGGGCATCGCCCGGGCACTGGCCGTGAATCCCAAGCTGGTGGTCCTGGACGAGCCCGTGTCCGCGCTGGATGTCTCGGTCCAGGCCGGCGTCATCAACCTCCTGGACAAGCTCCGCGCGGAGCTGGGGCTCAGCTACCTCATGGTGGCCCACGATCTGTCCGTGGTCCGCCACATCTCCAACCGGGTGGCCGTGATGTACCTGGGGAAGATCGTGGAGATCGGGGAGGTGGACCGGGTTTTCGACAACCCCCGCCACCCGTACACGCGCGCCCTGCTGTCCGCGATCCCTGTCCCGGACCCGCAGTTCGAACGCACTCGGGAGCGGATCATCCTACAAGGGGACCTGCCGTCTCCGTTGGATGCCCCGAAAGGCTGCAACTTCGCCACCCGCTGCCCCGTCTTCGCGGCGCTTCCCGCTGCGAAACAGGAGCATTGCCTGACCCTGGAGCCCCCGCTCGAGGCCGTGCAGCCTTCCGCTGCCGTGGAGATTCTGGAGGCCGGCCCGGTGCCCACACCGGATCAGCAGTTCGCCTGCTTCTTCCCGGATGGTGAACTGGACGAGCACATGCTGGTGGTCCACGAAACGGCGGAACCCCATGCACCCTGATTTTTTCGACCCATCACAAGCACCACCCGCACCTATGAAGGGAAAACCATGAGGAATCTGACCAAGATCGGCGGCGCAGCGGCCATTGCCGCAGCCCTGACGCTGACGGCCTGCGGCGGTGGCGGAACACCCACCGGACCGGAAACCGCCAAGGGGCAGGGAACGGGCAGTGACCTGGCCAAGCTCATCAGCATCAACGAGAAGCCGGCCGCTGATCTTGAGCCCGGCGGCAAGGTCACC
Organism: Pseudarthrobacter sp. MDT1-22; assembly: GCF_054511035.1. Taxonomy (NCBI): domain Bacteria; kingdom Bacillati; phylum Actinomycetota; class Actinomycetes; order Micrococcales; family Micrococcaceae; genus Pseudarthrobacter; species Pseudarthrobacter sp. MDT1-22. The sequence goes on from NZ_JBTNDK010000017.1 coordinate 35,871, forward strand.
CTGCCGCTGGGCAGCATCGGGCCGGATTTCAACGGGTTCTCCAACAACGGCAACAGCTCCGACAACTCCGCGATGATGGCCCCGATCAACCCGGTGGCCGTGAACAGTGGCGGCATCGGCGGTTGCTGGAAGGTCGACTTCGTCGGCAAGGCAACGCCGAACAAGGACTTCTGCGAGTCGGTGGAGAGCAAGGTTGTGGACGGCAAGCAGACCGTCACCATCAAGGTCAACGACAAGGCCACGTACAACGACGGCACGCCGATCGACATCAAGGCCTTCCAGAACACCTGGAACATCCTGAAGAGCCCAGATGCCGGCTACGACATTGTGAGCTCGGGGGCCTATGAATTCGTTGAGTCCGTCGAGGCTGGCAGCAGCGACAAAGAAATCATCGTCAAGACCACCCAGCCGGTTTACCCCGTGGATTCGCTCTTCTTCGGCCTGATCCACCCGGCCGTGAACACGCCTGCGATCTTCAACGAAGGCTTCGTGGGCGAAATGCATCCGGAATGGATGGCTGGCCCCTTCAAGGTGGACCAGTACGACGCCGCAGCCAAGACCGTCACCATGGTTCCCAACGACAAGTGGTGGGGCACTAAGCCGGTTCTGGAAAGCGTCGTCTTCCGCCAGCTGGAAACCAGCGCACAGATCGCTGCTTTCAAGAATGGCGAGATCGATGCCATGTCCGCCAACACCATCGCCCTGTACAAGCAGCTTGAGGGCACCAAGGACTCCGAGGTCCGCCGTGGCCAGCGCCTCTTCGCCGGTGGCATGAACATCAACGCCCAGAAGATCACCGACGTCGCCGTCCGCGAGGCCATCTTCGCCGCTGTTGACCGCGAAGCCCTCCGCAAGGTCCGCTTCAATGGCCTGAACTGGGAAGAGCCCAGCTCCGGTTCCATGATGGTTCTGCCGTTCTCGGACTACTACCAGGACAACTACCCTGTGAAGGAAACCGGCGCGGACGTTGCCAAGAAGGTCCTGACCGACGCCGGCTACGCGCCCAACGCCACCGGAATCATGGAGAAGGACGGCAAGCCCGCCGCCTTCAAGATCAGCAACTTCGGTGACGACCCCACCACCCTCGCCTTCACCCAGACCCTGCAGAAGCAGCTCCAGGCCGGCGGCATGGATGTTGGTATTGACCAGCGCGCCTCCGCCGACTTCGGCAAGGTCATCGGCGGCCGCGACTTCGACATGAGCGTCTCCGGCTACACCGTTGGCCCGGATGCCACCGATGCCGTCAAGCAGTACTACGACTCCAAGGTCAACGAAAACGGCCTGGGCGACGCCGAACTGGACAAGAAGATCGCCGATCTCGCGTCCATCGAGGACAACGCCGAGCGCAACAAGGCAGCCATGGAAGTTGAAAAGGAGCACATGGCCAAGTACTTCTCCATGGGTGTTGTGATGAACGGCCCGCAGATCTCCTTCGTCCGCACCGGCCTGGCCAACTACGGTCCGTCCTTGTTCCAGAGCCTCTCCCAGGTTCCGGACTGGTCCACCCTGGGCTGGATCAAGAAGTAACATTTCCTGACTGAATCAGCGCTATACGGCGAAGGCCGGCACAGCCCGTGAACCGGGAAGTGCCGGCCTTCGTCGTTCCCGCCCCCCGGACGCTCTCTCACCTTTCGCAGGTTTTTCCGGATCGCTCTCTCACAAGTGCTGGCGGGGTAGCCTAGCCCTTATGACCGGGACTGAAGCTGAACGCACTATCCGCACCGCCGTCGTCGGCTATGGACTCTCAGGGAGCGTTTTCCACGCGCCGCTCATCGCGGCGGATCCCCGCTACTCGCTGGACGTCGTCGCCACGTCCGACGCCGGCCGGCAGGCTGCCGCGACGCAGCGGTGTCCCGGCGCCAAAACAGTGCCCGACGGCGATGCGGTCCTTGCGCTCGCCGGTGACCTTGACCTTGTGGTGCTGGGGACCCCGCCGGCCACTCACTTCCCGCTGGCGAAGGCCGCCCTGGAGGCCGGGCTCGACGTCGTCGTCGACAAGCCGTTCGCCGTCAGCAGTGCCGAGGGGCAGGAGCTGATCGCCCTCGCGCAGCGGCTGGGCCGGGTGCTCACGGTCTTCCAGAACCGGCGCTGGGACGGCGATTTCCTCACGGTCCGGAAATTGCTGGCCGGCGAAGCCTTGGGTGCCGTGACCCGCTTTGAGTCCAGCTTCGAGCGCTGGTCCCCGGACATCTCCAAGGCGTGGAAAGCCAGCGCCACGGCGGCGGACGGCGGCGGCGTGCTGTTCGACCTGGGCGCCCACCTTATCGACCAGGCGCTTTTGCTGTTCGGTCCAGCCGCCGTGGCCCACGCGGAACTGCAGGCGCGGCGTCCGCACGAGAAGGTGGACGATGACGTTTTCCTGGTGCTCAACCACGAGTCGGGGGTGACCAGCCACCTGAGCATGAACATGCTTTGCGCCCAGCAGGGCCCGCGCTTCCGCATTCTCGGATCCACTGGCGCGTTCACCAAGCACGGGATCGACCCGCAGGAACCGTACATCGTTGCCGGCGGCAGCCCGCTGGACACTGAATACGGCGTTGAGGCACCGGAATGGGCAGGAGCCCTGGGCCGCGACGGCCACCTCGATCCGCTGCCCACGGAACGAGGTGCCTACCCCGAGTTCTACCGGCTCCTGGCAGCCAAGATCGACGACGGCGGCACCTCCTCCAACCTGCCCCTCCCGGTAGACCCGGCAGACGCCGTCGAGGTGCTGAAGATTATCGAATCAGCCCGGGCTTACGGAACCGCCGGCTGTTGAAATTGCGTGAGGTGAGTCACTAAGGTCTCTGTTGCGGGTGATACCGAATTGTTGGGCAGGTGTAGCCCGGAAGGATCCGAGGCAAACAGCCGTCAGGGTCGTGATCGATTGACTCTTGCCAGCGGCACCTGCGATCGTGTGGTGCCCGCCGGCAGAATTGGAGCAACACCATGCAAAGGTTCACCAAGCTTGTGGCGCCAATCGGGGCACTAGCCCTCGCCATTGGCCTTTCGACCGCCGCGGCTCCTGCGGCGTTGTCGGCCAATGGGCAGTCTGTCCAAACCGTAATGCAGGCAAATGCCCAAGCCGGAAGCCAAACCTACATCGTCCTGTACAAAGCCAACGGCGTTTCCCGCGCTTCGCTTGCGGCAGTGCAGGGCGCCGGCGGCACGGTGGTGCAGGCTTATCCGCAGATCGGTGTGGCCATTGTAAAGTCGGACCGCGGCGGCTTTGATGCGGCCCTGCGCGCAGCAGATTCTTCCATTCAGGGGGCCGCTTCCACAGCAGGCTTCGCCGTGGCTGTCGAAGACGACAACTCCGGTGCGGCTGTGGCGGCCATAGCACCCGGCGCCCCGGCACCCGGCGATGACAACCTGGCCGCACTCCAGTGGGATATGGACCAGATCCAGGCCCCGGCCGCCCGGGCGATCAATGGCGGCAGCGCCTCGGTGGTGGTGGGCGACATCGACACCGGACTGGACCACACGCACCCCGACCTTGCCCCGAACGTTGATTTCTCCAGGAGCGTTTCCTGCGTTGGCGGCGTCCCCAACACGGACCCGGCGGCGTGGATGGACAACAACGGCCACGGCACCCACACGGCGGGAACCATCGCAGCCGCGAACAACGGCATCGGCATGGTGGGCGTTGCGCCGAACGTGAAGATTGCCGGGATCAAGGCCGGCGACGACGACGGATTCTTCTACCCCGAAGCCGTGGTCTGCGCCTTCATGTGGGCAGGATCGAACGGTATCCAGGTCACCAACAACAGCTACTTTGCCGATCCCTGGCTCTTCAACTGCAAGAATGACCCCACCCAGCGGGCCATCTGGGAAGCCGAGCGCCGGGCCATCAAGTTTGCCCAGCAAAACGGCACCACAGTTGTGGCCTCGGCAGGCAATCAGTCAGACGACCTGGCTCATCCCACCCAGGATGTCACCAGCCCGGATAACACCACCGCGGTCACGCGCGACATCACCAACGCCTGCGCCGTGGTTCCGGTGGAAGTTCCGGGCGTGATCGGCGTGAGCGCCAACGGCAACAAGCTGATCAAGTCGTTCTACTCCAGCTACGGTGTGGGCGCCGTCAGCGTGATCGCGCCTGGTGGAGACTCGATCCTGCAGCAGACGGCGGCCGCCACTAACGGCCGCGTGCTGTCCGCGTGGCCGTCCGCTGCCGCGGCATCCTGCCCCAAAGTGTTGACTGTGACGGACGGAGCCGCCCGCTACTGCTACCTGCAAGGCACATCGATGGCCGGACCTCACGTTGCCGGTGTCGCGGCGCTGGTGGTCAGCACCGGAGTCAGCAAACCGGGCACCGTGGCATCGCGGATCAACACCACCGCCGACAAGATGGACTGCCCCGCTGACATGAGTGTGTACGCCCCGTTCCCTGCAACGGACAACGGCGCACCCCAGGTGTGCCAGGGGGGTGCCGGCTACAACGGCTTCAACGGCCACGGCCAGGTGAACGCTCTCCGCGCGGTCGGCGGCTGACCCTGTCGAAGTCCGCCGGAATGGCAGTCATCCAACGCGTGCTGCTCCTTCGTCGCTTTGACGCACGCTTACTGGATGGCTGCCATTCCGACGATAAGTGCGCAGCGATTCCCGCGGTCGTTCTCGCACCATGGGGAGAGTTACGCGGAAACCAGCTCGTGCCAGTCCGCCACGAGGGGCAGGTTGTGCGCCTCGGAGACGGAGTGGTGTGCCACGTGGCCGGCGGCGATGTTGAGGCCGGCGGCGAGGGCCGGGTCGCGGTCGAAGGCGGCCTTGACGCCCAGGTTGGCCAGGGCCACGGCGTAGCGCAGGGTGACGTTGGTCAGCGCGTAGGTGGAAGTGTTCGGGACGGCGCCCGGCATGTTGGCAACGCAGTAGAAGATCGTGTTGTGGACCTTGTACGTCGGTTCCTGGTGTGTGGTGGGGTGCGTGTCCTCGAAGCAGCCACCCTGGTCCACCGCGATGTCCACGAGCACGGAGCCGGGCTTCATGCGGGACACGAGTTCGTTGCTGACCAGCTTGGGGGCCTTGGCGCCGGGGATCAGGACGGAGCCGATGACGAGGTCGGCGTCGACGACGGACTTCTCGATCTCGTAGGAGTTGGAGGCAACTGTCTTGAGTCGGCCCTGGTACTGGGCGTCGAGCTCGCGGAGGCGGTTGATGTTGATGTCCAGGATGGTGACGTCGGCGCCCAGGCCCAGGGCCATCGCGGCGGCATTGGTGCCGGCAACACCGGCACCCAGGACAACCACCTTGGCCGGGCGGACGCCCGGTACGCCGCCGAGCAACACGCCCTTGCCGCCGGCGGGTGCCATCAGGGAGGTGGCGCCGACTTGCACGGACAGTCGGCCGGCAACCTCGGACATGGGGGCCAGCAGCGGCAGCGTCCGGCCTTCCTGCACGGTCTCGTACGCGATGGCGGTGACGCCGGAGTTGATGAGCGCCTGCGTGAGTTCCGGTTCGGCGGCGAGGTGGAGGTAGGTGAAGAGGATCAGGCCCTTGCGGAAGCGGTGGTACTCGGCCTTGATGGGTTCCTTGACCTTCATGACCATGTCGGCGCGGGCCCAGACGTCATCGGCCTCGGCAACGATTTCGGCGCCGGCGATCGCGTATTCCTCGTCCGTGATCCCTGAACCCAAGCCTGCGCCGCGTTCCACCAGGACCGTGTGGCCGTGGGTGCGGAACTCGTGAACGCCAGCAGCGGTGATGGCGACGCGGAATTCGTTGTTCTTGATCTCTTTGGGGACACCGATGATCATTTGTGGCTCCATACTCTCAGGCCGCGTAGGCCCGAAATTGCGGGGAAGGTTGTGATTCCAGAATAAATCCGGCTGTGACCCAGCTGACAGGAAAGCGGGGTCCGGGGCACGCATACTCAGCGTCATTCCGGGAATTTTTGCTCTCGTGGGTCGACAAATGTTCAGCGTGAGGGCGTCAGGTGTCGCCTGCTGTTCGTTCGCCCGGATGCCCGCCGGAGCAGTAGGGTTACCCCATGCAGCAGGACGTGGAACAACTCGTGGAGCAGGTGGCGCAGAAGCTTGGCCGGGGACTGTCGCTGGAGGACCTGGACGGCCTGCTGCTGGCTTACAGCTCCAACCAGTCCCACGCGGACCGGGTCCGGGTGAACTTTTTGTTGAGCAAGCGGGTCCCGGCCGATGTCAGCGCCTGGCAGCTTTCCCATGGCATCGCCACGGCGGTCCGCCCGGTAGCGATTCCCGCCAACCAGGACCTGGGGATGCTGGGCCGGGTGTGTGTTCCGTTGATGGTGCGCGGTTTCCGCGTCGGCTACCTCTGGGTGCAGCAGGACTCGGCAGAGGAAAGTCCGACGGCGATCCTCTCCCAGTTGCCGGACGTGACCCCGGAGATCGAGCTGCTTTCCGGCCTGCTGCTGGACTCCAACACCGCCGAGTCCGAATTCCGGCGGGGCCGCGAACGCGAGTTCCTGGCCGCCTGTTCCGGCGAGGCCAACGCGGTGGCCGCCGTGGCGGGCCGGAAGGAAATCCAGGGCAAGGGGCCGTGGCAGATGGTCACCGTGCTCGACGCCGATGGCTGGGCCGGCGGCCCGGATCCCATTGCTTCCACGCTGATCCACCGCTCAGCCGCCCTGCAGGCCACGGTGGGGGTGGACGTGGCGCTGTTCAGCGCCGGCACGGAAACCCATTCGGTGGTGCTGTTCCGTGAGTCGGTGGGCCGGGCAAACCATGCCCAGGTGCTGGTCCACTACCAGCTGGAGCTGGCCAAACGTTCGGGCCGGCCCGTGCACCGCATCATCCTGGGCATCAGTGAGGGTTTTGCCAAGCCGCGCGAGCTTGCCGAGGCATACCGGCAGTCCAAGCAGGCGGCTCAGGCGGCGGCTGTGGACCCCCAGCTGGGCGAACTGGTGGACTGCCGCGCCACCGGTGTTTACCAGCTGCTGGCGTCGGCGGGCGGGGGAGCCGGCGCCTGGGCTGACTCCGGGTCCGTATATGTGCGGATGCTGGAGGACCACGACCGCAACGATGAGCTGCTCCCCGTACTGGAGCTCATCTACGATAACGACGGATCGGTCCAGGACGTGGCCACCAAACTCCACCTGCACCGCAGCAGCATCTACAACCGGCTGGGCCGCATCCGGCAGCTCCTGGGCGTGGACCCGCTGAAGGGGATGCCCCGGCTCGAACTTCATGCGGCACTGAAAATGCGGCGCTGGGCGGCCCGCCCGCGGATCTAGCTCGCGTGCCGGGATCCAACACCCGGGACTCAACACCCGGGACCCGCCCACCCTGCGCCAGCTTACGACGGGGCTAGGCCTGCTCTGGCTGCTCTGCCTGCTCTGGCCCGTCAAGCTTCTTCTGCCGGTCCAGCCAGGCCATGATGGCGGCCAGCCTGATCCGGCGGTGCGTGCCGCGGTATTCCACGGGGATCTCGCCGCGATCGGTCATGTTGCGCAGGTACGTGTGGGAAATCCCGGCGAGTTCGGCCGCCTGGGAGGTGGTGAGCACTTCCTCCACGCTGCTGACGGTCACCGCTTCGCCGCGGCCCAGCCGAGCGAGCAGGTCCACGACGGCGTCCCTCGCCTGGGGCGTCAGCCGGTGGACCGTGCCGTCCACGAACACCGTGATGTCGTTGCTGTCCCGGAGAGAACGTGCGAGGTTCAGGGCGTCGTCGGCGGGCAGGCCAGCCGTGACGCGTGGAGCTATCAGTGCCATGCCAGAAGCCTAACCCTGTACCTCCGGGCGGCGGCGGTAAGCTCGCGGGATGAAGCTCAGTGATGGCGAGGACATTGAATCCGGCGGGCTAGCGGGCAGGCTGTACCGCTCCGTGGCGCCAGCAGGCGATGTGCAGCGACCGACGTATGTCCTGCTCCACGGCATCGGCGTTTCCCACCGCTACTTCGCTCGGCTGCACCGGGAGCTGGCCCTCGCAGCCGACGTCTACTCCTTTGACCTCCCAGGGTTTGGCGACGCGCCCAAGCCCCGGCGCCAGGTGCCGGTGGGTGAGTATGTGGCTTTCGTGCGGGCAGCGCTTGCCGCCGCCGGCGTGACGTCCTGCGTGGTGATCGGGCATTCCATGGGAACCCAGCATGCCGTTGAACTCGCCCTGCAGGAGCCGGAGCTCGTGGACGCCGTGGTGCTGATGGGTCCCGTGGTGGACCCCCGCCGCAGGTCGGTTGCGCGGCAGGCGCTGGCGTTGACCCGCGACGCCATGTTCAGCGAGAGCCCGTCGGCGAATGCCATCGTCTTCGCGGACTATTTCCGGGCCGGCCCACGCTGGTACCTCACCGAGCTGCCGGTGATGATGCAGTATCCCCTTGAGGCCAGGATCCGCGGAATCAGCCAGCCGCTGCTGGTGTTGCGGGGCAGCAGGGACCCGGTGGCCGGGCCCGACTGGTGCCGTCGGCTGGCTTCCCAGGCCCCCCAGGGCAGCATGACGGAAATCTCCGGCCATGGCCACGTTTTCCAGCACACCGCCCCGGGACCAGCGGCCGCCGCGATCACCAGCTGGGCTCCTATTCGGCGTCGAGGTCCGTTTCCAGGAGCTTGACCAGCGAATCCAGTGCCGCGTCGGCGCCGTCACCTTCAGCCCGGAGCACCACAACATCGCCTTTGGCGGCGCCCAGGGTCATCAGCGACAGGATGCTCGAAGCGTCCAGCGCGTCGTCCTCCGGGTCGCCCTGCATGGCAATGGTGACCTCAACTCCCACGTCTCCGGCGGCTTCCGCAAACAGCGCGGCGGGGCGCGCGTGCAGGCCGGAGCGGCTGGCGATGGTGGCGATGCGTTCGGGCATTGTTCCTCCTGGTGGGTGCTTCTTTGTAGCTAGCGGCGGGCGGTTGGTACGAACCGGCCGGTCAGAGGCCGAGTTCTTCGAGGACTGGCAGTTTTTCCCGTACCCAGGCCTTGGCTTCGGTGGCGCTGGGCGCGGACAGCGCCAGCTTGGCCAGCTGCTGCGCCTCGGCCAGCGTAACGGTCTTCAGCACCGCGGCCACGGCGGCCAAGGACCGCGCGGTCATGGACAGCGTGGTGACGCCCAGCCCAGTAAGTACGACGGCGAGGGCCGGGTCAGCGGCCGCCTCACCGCAGACGCCCACGGGCTTGTTGTGGCCTTCCGCGCGGGAGCCTTCCACGGTCAATCCCACGAGGCGCAGCACGGCAGGCTGCCACGGGGTGTTGAGGTTGGCCAGCGGGCCCAGCTGGCGGTCGGCCGCCATGGCGTACTGCGTGAGGTCGTTGGTGCCCAGGCTCGCGAAACCCACCTCGCGCAGGATGGATTCGGCGGTCAGTGCTGCGGACGGCACCTCCACCATGACGCCCGGGTTGGTGATCCCGGCGGCGGTGCACATCGAGGCAAAATGGGCGGCTTCCTCCGCGGTGGAAATCATCGGGGCCATGACCCAGACGTCAGCCTCCGAGTCCTTCTCCGCGAGGGCGATCGCCTGCAGCTGGCGCTCCAGCACGCCCGGTGTGGTGAAGTCGGTACGGTAGCCGCGGACGCCGAGGGCCGGGTTGGGCTCGGTGGCGTCGGTGAGGAACGGCAGCGGCTTGTCGGCACCGGCATCGAGCGTGCGCAGGACCACTTTTTTGCCCGGAAAGGCGTCAAACACGCTCTTGTACGCGGCTGCCTGCTCTTCCACGGAGGGTTCGGTGTCGCGCTCCAGGAAGCAGAATTCCGTGCGGAACAGCCCGACGCCCTGCGCGTTGAGGCCGGCGGCGGCCACGGCATCCTTGCCGCCGCCCACGTTGGCGAGGAGCGGCACCAGGTGGCCATCCGCCGTCGCGCCGTTCCCTTCAAACACGGCCAGGAGGGATGCGTTGGTTGCCCAGGCCTCGGCGGCGGCGCGCTGGGCGTCATCCGGGTCCACGGTGATGGAGCCTGCGGCGCCGTCGACGAACACTTCGGTGCCGTCGGCCAGTTCGTCCACGCCTGCGGCCGCGACGACGGCGGGGAGGCCAAGGGAGCGGGCAATGATAGCGGTGTGGGACTGCGGTCCGCCGCCAGCTGTGACCAGGGCCAGCACCTTTTCAGGGTCCAGCGTGGCCGTGTCGGCCGGTGCCAGGTCCTCTGCCACGAGGATGAACGGCGTGCTGGCGGAGGGGATGCCCGGGGCGGGTACGCCCCGGAGTTCGGCCACGATCCGGGCGCGGACGTCAAGGACGTCAGTGGCGCGTTCGGCCATGTAGCCGCCCAGGTTGTGCAGCATTTCGGAGACCGAGGCGCCGGCTTCCCAGATGGCTCGCTGCGCCGAGGTGCCGCGGGCGATCAGCTTGGCGGCGTTCTTCAGGAGCATGGTGTCCTTGGCCATCAGCGCCGTGGCCTCCAGCACCGCCTTGCCGTCGCCGCTGGCCGTTTCCGCGCGGGCTTTCAGCTCGTCATGGACGGCGGTCGCTGCTGCCTTGAGCCCCGCCGTGGCTTCTTCGGCGGACGTACCGCCGGCCAGCTGCTCGCCTGCAGGGGGTTCGCTGATCGGTTTGGGCATCTGCCGGACGGTTCCGATGATGCGGCCGGGGCTGACGCCAACTCCTGGGAAGGTCTGCACTGAAGGTCCTCATTCTCTGCCGGTAGCCAGGCCCGCCTAGGTTTATCCCGGCGCCATGCCGGGGCCGCCGCGACCACTATGTGCGAGGGCGGAAACGTGCCTGAAAAAATTGTATGTGATTCAGTTCATATAGCAATGCTATAGGTGATAGGGTAGCGGCTATGAGTTTGGATGGCCAGCTTCCCCCCAAAATGCGTCTGTTGCGTGCAGCGGCCGAATTGCTGGCAAAGTCCGCTGGAGCATCCGTCTCCACCCGTCAGATCACGCAGCTGGCAGGGGTCACGGCGCCCACGCTGTACCACCACTTCGGTGACAAGGAAGGTCTCTTCGACGCCGTCGTCGCCGCAGGTTTTGAAGAGTATGTTGCGGGCGAGAGGGACTTCGCCCCGTCCGGAAATCCGCTGGAAGACATCCGGCGGATGTGGGATAACCACGTCCAGTTCGGGCTCAAGCAGCCGGAACTGTACCTGGTGATGTTCGGCAATATCCGCCCGGAAAGCCGCCCCGCCATCGTTGCCGATGCCGAGGCGCTCATGGAGGAGATGCTGAACAAGGCAGCGGCGGCGGGCCAGCTGAACGTCCAGCCGCGCGAAGCAGCCAGGTCCATCCTGGCAGCCAACGTGGGTGTGACCCTGATGCTGATTGCGGAACCCGCCGCCGAACGGAACCTTGAACTGTCCACCATGACCCGGGACGCCATGATTTTTGCGGTGTCTGCGGCACAGGCCGAAGGGGCCGCGCCGGAAGACTCCGGCAAGTCCTCGGTAGTGGTGGCAGCGATTGCCCTGAATGCCGCACTTCAGGCTTCGCACTCAGACCAGCTTTCAAGCTCGGAACTCAAACTGTTCCTCGAATGGCTTCACCGAATCTCCACCAGCACGTCGTCGTAAGTATCGGACCCATCCTGCGCTGCAGCAGGAATGACGGTTAGGAAAGCACATGGCAACAGAGACAGTTGCGAAACCCCGCACCAGCCTGCGGGTTCACGTCCAGAAGTTCGGGACGTTCCTGTCCGGCATGATCATGCCCAACATCGGCGCGTTCATTGCGTGGGGCCTCATCACGGCCCTCTTCATTGAGAAGGGCTGGATCCCGGTCCCTGCCCTCGGCGGCTTCGGCACCAGCGCCGAGGGAGTGCCCAATGTGGGCCTCGTTGGCCCCATGATCACCTACCTGCTGCCGCTGCTGATCGCCTACACCGGCGGCCGGATGGTCTACGACGTCCGAGGCGGCGTGGTGGGAGCCATCGGCACCATGGGCGTCATTGTTGGCGCCGGCATCCCGATGTTCATCGGCGCCATGATCATGGGCCCGCTCGGCGGCTGGACCATGAAGAAGATCGACCTCCTGTGGGAGGGCAAGATCCGCCCCGGCTTCGAGATGCTGGTCAACAACTTCTCTGCCGGTATCTGGGGCGCGCTGCTGGCGATGCTGGGCTTCTACGGCATCTCGCCGCTGGTCCAGGCCTTCAGCACGGCCGCCGGCAACGTCGTGCAGTTCCTGGTCAACAACGGCCTGCTGCCGCTCACCAGCATTTTCATCGAGCCCGCCAAGGTGCTGTTCCTGAACAACGCCATCAACCATGGCGTGCTGACCCCGCTGGGCATCCAGCAGTCGCTGGAGCAGGGCAAGTCCATCCTGTTCCTGCTCGAGGCCAACCCCGGCCCCGGCATGGGCATCCTGCTGGCGTACATGTTCTTCGGGAAGGGCTTGGCCAAGGGTTCGGCCTCCGGCGCAGCGATCATCCACTTCTTCGGCGGCATCCACGAAATCTACTTCCCGTACGTCCTGATGCGCCCGCTGCTGATCCTGGCCGCGATCGCCGGCGGCATGACCGGTATCGCCACCCTGGCCATCACCGGCTCCGGCCTCGTTGCGCCGGCGGCGCCTGGTTCGATCATCGCCGTGCTCGCCCAGACCTCCCGTGACAGCTACGTCGGGGTGATCCTCGCGGTGGTGCTCGCCATGACGGTCTCCTTCCTGGTGGCCTCGGTGATCCTGAAGACCACCAAGCACAGCGACGAGGTGGTCCTCAGCGACGCCACGTCCAAGATGGAAGCGATGAAGGGCAAAAAGAGCTCCGTCTCCTCGGTGCTGACCGGCGCCGGTGCTGGGGTGGCCACGGCTGTCCTGGCCGGCCCCATCAAGAACATCGTGTTCGCGTGCGACGCCGGTATGGGCTCCAGTGCCATGGGCGCCTCGGTGCTGCGGAACAAGATCAAGGCTGCCGGGTTCCCGGACGTCAAGGTCACCAATGCGGCGATCGCCAACCTCAGTGACACCTACGACGTGGTGATCACGCACCAGGACCTGACCGAACGCGCCAAGCCCGTCACGTCCAGCGCCGCGCACTTCTCGGTGGATAACTTCATGAACAGCCCGCGGTACGACGAGATTGTGGAGCTGGTCAAGGAGCACAACACCGAAGGCGCAACGCCCGACGCCGGTGCTGCCGCCGGCCACGGCGCCCACGTCGCCGGTGCCCCGGTGGACGCGGCACCCGACAGCGGTGCAGCACCGGCCGCCGTCGTGCCTTCCGACATCCTCGTGGCCGACAGCGTCATCCTTAACGGCACAGCCACCACCCGTGACGCGGCCATCGACGAAGCAGGCCAGCTGCTCCTGGCCCGGGGCGCCGTGGACGAGGGCTACCTTGCGGCCATGCACGAGCGCGAGGAATCCGTGTCCACCTACATGGGCAGCTTCCTGGCCATCCCGCACGGCACCAACGCCGCCAAGGACCACATCCTGAAGTCCGCGGTGTCCGTGATCCGCTACCCGGACGGCATCGACTGGAACGGCAAGCAGGTCAAGTTCGTGGTGGGCGTGGCCGGCATCAACAACGAACACCTCCACATCCTGTCCTCCATCGCGAAGGTCTTCACCAACAAGGCCCAGGTGGCCCAGCTGGAAGCGGCCACGTCCGTTGAGGAAGTCCTGGAGCTGTTCGGAAAGGTGAACGCATAGTGAAGGCCGTACATTTCGGAGCCGGGAATATCGGCCGCGGCTTTGTGGGGCTGCTGCTGCACCAGGCCGGTTATGAGGTGGTGTTCGCGGATGTCGCGGACGCACTCATCGACCAGCTCGCGGCAGCAGTCAGCTACAACGTCCACGAGGTGGGGGAGAACCCCACCGTCCGGACGGTGGACAACTTCCGCGCGCTGAACTCCGGCACGCAGGAAGCGGCGCTGGTGCGGGAAATCGCGACGGCGGACATTGTCACCACCGCCGTGGGGCCGCACATCCTGAAGTTTGTGGCGCCCGCCATCACGAAGGGCATCGCGGCGCGGGCTGCCGGGCTGGCGCCGCTGCAGGTCATGGCCTGTGAGAACGCCATCAACGCCACGGACATCCTGCGGGCCGAAGTCGCCGCCCTCTGGGACGACGCCGCCGGCTCCCTGGACGACGCGGCGGTATTCGCGAACACCGCGGTGGACCGGATCGTGCCCAACCAGGCGCCGGGGCAGGGCCTGGACGTGACCGTTGAGACGTTCTACGAATGGGTCATCGACCGGACAGCGTTTGGCGATGCTGCGCCTGTCATCCCGGGCGCAACGTTTGTGGACGAGCTCTCGCCCTACATCGAGCGGAAGCTCTTCACCGTGAATACGGGGCACGCCTCCGCTGCGTACTTCGGCTTTGAGGCCGGGCTGGAAAAGATCTCCGAGGCCATGGCCGACCAGGACGTTGCGGAAGATGTGCGGGCCGTCCTGGAGGAAACCAAGCAACTCCTTGTGGCCAAGCACGGCTTCAACAACGACGAGCAGGAAGCCTACGTCCAGAAGATCCTGGTCCGTTTCTCCAACCCGCACCTGCCGGACACCGTGAACCGGGTGGGGCGTGCCCCCATGCGCAAGCTCAGCCGGCACGAACGGTTCATCGGCCCCGCGGCTGAACTCGCAGAACGCGGGATCGTGCCCGAGGCGCTTCTGGGTGCCATCGCCGCGGCCCTGCGATTCACCGACCCCGCCGACGCCGAGGCCACCGAACTCGCGCAAATCCTGGCTTCCTCATCGCCTGCCGACGCCACAGCCAGGATCACGGGGCTGGCACCGGAGCACCCCCTGTTCGCGGCGGTGTCCACGCTCGTGGAGGAACGCCAGGCGGAAGGGGTGAAGGCCCCGGCCTGACCCTCTCTCACTTCCTGCGGGTTTTTCCGGAACCCTCTCGCAGATCCTGCGGGTTTTTGGCCAACGCTCTCTCACCTGGATGAGAGAGCGTTGGCGTTTAAGGCACCGAAAGTGAGAGAGGGTCTCGGGGGGAGAGGTTCGCAAGCCTTGTGGAATGCTGGGGAGATGACCACGAACCCCGGCGCCCTGACCGCCTTGCTGACCGCCGACGTCGACGGCGGGACCTTCCGCCTCCGGCACGCCGTGTCCGCGGACCTGCCCGCCATCGTGGCACTGCTGGCCGACGATTCCCTCGGCGCCAGCCGAGAACTGGGCCACGACATGGCGCCTTACGAGCGGGCCTTCGAAGCGATCGACGCCGACGCGTGCCATTTGCTGGTGGTGGGCGAGCACGTGCCGGCTGGGGCAGCTGACGGCCGCGTCGTGGCCACCTTCCAGTTGAGCTTCCTGCCCGGCATCTCGCGGCAGGGCTCGTGGCGCTCGCAGCTTGAGGCGGTCCGCGTGGCGGGCAGCCTTCGGGGCCAGGGCCTGGGAAACCTGATGGTGGGGTGGGCGATCGAGGAATCCAGGCGCCGCGGCTGCACGCTGCTGCAGCTGACCACGCACAAGTCGCGGACGGCCGCCCACCGGTTCTACCAGCGGCTCGGCTTTGACGCCAGCCATGAGGGCATGAAGCTTACTCTCTGACCCGGCGTTAGGCCTTCTTGGAACCCTTGGGCACAAACAGCGTTTCGGCCTGCTCCAGGGACATGCCGTTGGTTTCCGGCACCTTGAACATCACAAAGAAGAACGACGCCGCCGCGAACAGCGCGTACATGGCGTAGGTCAGCGGCAGGGAAGCGGCGGCCATCACCGGGAAGCTGAGCGTGATGGCAAAGTTGGCCACCCATTGCGCGGCGGCGGCCAGGCCCAGGGCGCGGGCACGGATCCGGGACGGGAAGATCTCACCAAGGAGGACCCAGACCAGCGGGCCCCAGGAGGCGCCGAAGCTGACCACAAAGATGTTGGCTGCCATGAGGGCCACCGGACCCCAGGCACCCGGCAGGGAGATCTCGGAGCCTGAACCGACCGCGGCCGAGAACGCCAAGGCCATGGTGCCCAGTGAGACCGCCATGCCGATGGACCCGGCCAGGAGAATGGGGCGGCGGCCGATCCGGTCCACCAGGGCGATGGCCACGAGTGTCACCAGGATGTTGGTGATGGAGGTTGCCACCGAGATGGTGAGCGAGTCCTTCTCCTGGAAACCGACGGCCTTCCACAGCGTGGTGGAGTAGTAGAAGATCACGTTGATGCCAACGAACTGCTGCAGGACGGAAAGGACGATGCCCACCCAGACCACTGCCTGCAGGCCGAAGGTCTTGCCGCGGAGCGAGCCTTTCTGGCCGGACAGCTTGTCCTCTTCGATGGCGTCCTGGATCTCGCGGATGTGCCGGTCCGTGTCCTCGGACGGGGCGATGGAGTCGAACACCTTGCGGGCTTCGTCTTCTTTGCCCTGGAACACCAGGAACCGCGGGGATTCCGGGAGGGTGTAGGCGATCCAGCCGTAGACCACGGCAGGAACCGCCGCGGCGAGGAACATCCAGCGCCAGGCTTCCAGGCCCAGCCAGAAGGCCTGGTCCGCGCCGCCGGCGGTGGTGGCGAAGAGCGCGTCGGACAGGAGTGCGGCGAAGATACCGGTGGTGATGGCCAGCTGCTGCAGCGACGCCAGCCGGCCACGGACCTGCCGCGGGGAAATCTCGGAAATATACGCGGGTGCGATCACCGAGGCCAGGCCGATGCCCAGGCCGCCCACCAGGCGCCAGAAGATCAGGTCCCAGACGCCGAACGCGAAGCCGGTTCCGATGGCGCTGACCAGGAACAGCAGCGCGCCGAGCTTCATAGCGGGGATGCGGCCGTACCGGTCGGCGACTTTGCCGGCGAGGAAGGCGCCTGCCGCGCAGCCCAGCAGGGCGATGGCCACGGCAAAGCCGGTGACGGCCTCGGAGAGCGCGAACTCGTCCTTGATGGCGTCCACTGCACCGTTCACCACGGAGGAGTCGAAGCCGAACAGGAATCCACCCACCGCGCCTGCGAGTGCCAGCCAGATCACCCGCTGCGGGATCTTGGCGGTGGTCTGCTCCTTGGCGGTGGGCATGCTGCTCCCTGAGATTTGGGGGTGGGGTGGACGCGGTGCGGACGTCGTCGGCTGCGGGACCGGCTTATGGCCGGCGCACACGCGCTAAACAGTGTGGCACGTCACCGCCCGCCGTTCCACTTGCGACTTGTACCCTCCGAAACAGAAAGCCGACGACGGCGGGGTGTGCCGCCGTCGTCGTCTTCCACCTCCGTAAGGGGTCCGGTGCGCCCGCGCGTCACGCAGGGCACGCTTTTGGGCCGGTCGGCACGGAAAAGCCCGGGATTCCGCGGAACGACATCGGCAGCAGCCCAAAAGACTGCCTGCCGTGACAGGACTCCGCTCACCGCGCGGAACCCGGGGGAGCTAGTGGGCCGCCACCGCAGCTGTGTCTCCCCGCGGGGCGACCTTCGGATCCGTCAGCTTCTTGTTCGGCAGGGCGAAGCTGATCAGGAACGCGATCC
Source organism: Pseudarthrobacter sp. MDT1-22 (assembly GCF_054511035.1). Lineage (NCBI taxonomy): Bacteria > Bacillati > Actinomycetota > Actinomycetes > Micrococcales > Micrococcaceae > Pseudarthrobacter > Pseudarthrobacter sp. MDT1-22. Next base: position 53,065 of record NZ_JBTNDK010000017.1, read on the forward strand.
CGGTGAGCACGGCGGCGGTGAGCATCACGGTGTCGATCGCGTAGGCGAAGCCCTCCGTGATGGGGCGGGTCAGCACGCTGTTGGCCGTATGGAGCCAGCTGGTGTCATTGAGCGATTCGTTCGATGCCCCGTTCTGGAAGAACTCGTACAGCTTGGCGTTGGCGGGGTCCGCGGCCACGGCCGGGTCGCGCAGCACGGCCTGGTAGTCGGCACTGGACATGGCTGACTTCATCGTGTCGGCGATCCGGCTCGCGGCCAGGCTGAACAGCATGGAGATGAACACGGCCGTGCCCACCGCGCCGCCCATGGACCGGAAGAACGCCGCGGAGGAGGTGCCTACACCCATGTCCTTCGGGGGCACGGAGACCTGCATGGCCAGCGTAAGCGGCTGCATGCAGAAACCGAGGCCCATGCCGAAGAACACGGCGATCACGCCGGGAACCCAGAGGCCCGTTTCCACGCCCAGGGACAGTCCCATAACCAGCGCGGCGACGGTGAGAATGCCAGTACCCACAATGGGGAAGATCCGGTACGTGCCCGACGCCGAAATGGTGCGGCCCGCGGTGATGGAACCGGTCAGGATGCCGAGGGTGAAGGTGATCATCATCAGGCCGGCTTCGGTGGGCGTGAGCCCCTTGACCAGCTGCAGGTACATGGGCAGCATGGCGATGGCGCCGAACATGCCGATGCCGATGATGAAGTTCAGCAGCGAGGACAGGCCAAAAGTGGCGTTCCGGAAGAGCCGAAGCGGGATCAGGGCGTAGTCCCCGGCGCGTTTTTCGGCCAGCAGGAACCAGAGGATGCCAACCGCGCCCAGGCCGTAGCAAAGGAAGGAGTTCAGCGACGCAAAGCCCCAGCTGCGGCCCTGTTCCGCCACCAGGAGCAGCGGGACGATGGCGAGAGTGATGGCGGCTGCGCCGAAGTAGTCGATCTTCTGCTTCACGTGCTTGGCCGGCAGGTGCAGGAACATAAACACCACGGCCAGGGCCGCCAGACCGATGGGCAGGTTGATGAAGAACACCCAGCGCCAGCCGTCAAAGCCCAGGATGTTGGCCGACCCTGCGAACGCGCCGCCCACCACGGGGCCGAGCACGGAGGAGATGCCGAACACCGACATAAAGTAGCCCTGGTACTTGGCCCGGTCCTTGAGGGACACGATGTCACCGATGATGGTCAGCGCGAGGGCCAGCAGGCCGCCGGCGCCCAGGCCCTGGACGCCGCGGGCGATGGCCAGCTCGGTCATGGAGTGCACTGAGCCGGCGTAGAGCGAGCCGACCAGGAAGATGACGATGGCGATCAGGTACAGCGGACGGCGGCCGAAAATATCGCTCAGCTTGCCGTACAGCGGCGTGCTGACCGTGGACGTGATGAGGTAGGCGGTGGTGGCCCACGCCTGGAGGGACAGCCCGTCCAGGTCGTTGGCGATGGTGTAGATGGAGGTGGACACGATGGTCTGGTCCAGGGATGCCAGGAACATCCCCAGCATGAGCCCCACCATCACGGTGACGATCTGACGCTGTGTCAGGGTTTCGCCGGCGGCACGCACAGCGGTTGTTTTGGACATGGCTTCTCCAGGAAAGAAAAAGGGATGACGCTCGATAGTTGCTTTCAGTAACTATGTTAGTTCGCGTTTCATTCCCGCTGCCGGAGATTTCTTCCGGAACCGCCGCTCCCGCCCGGGCCCCCGCCCGAACTGGAGGACCCAAATCAGCGCTCCACGAGGATGCCGTCCGGATCGCACCAGACGGTGACGCCGGGACGGAAGGTCACGCCGTCGAGCACTACATCCACGTCAACCTCACCGGCGCCGGCCTTGGCGCTCTTGCGCGGGTTGCTGCCCAGCGCCTTGACGCCCAGATCCAGTTGGGCGATCGCCTCGCGGTCGCGGATGGCGCCGTTAATTACGACGCCGGCCCAGCCGTTCGCCACGGCGCTCTCGGCGATCATGTCCCCCATCAGGGCCGTGCCCAGCGAACCGCCGCCGTCCACCACCAGCACGGCGCCATTGCCGGGGGTGGCCAGGGTGGACTTGACCAGGGCGTTGTCCTGGAAGCAGCGGATGGTCCGCACCGGGCCGCTGAAGTGTGAACGGCCGCCGAGGGACTGGAACTGGAGTGAAACGGACGCCAGGTCCTCGCCGCGCTCATCGTACAGATCGGCGGTGTTGACGGGGCTGTTGGTGTTGCCAGCAGATGCGGTCATTGGATCTCCAGGTGTTCAGTGTCGTGGGGGCTGCGCGCTGTCCATCGCCACACCAGGCAAGCGCCGTAAGGCAAGCGGGGCGATGCAGCCCACGATAGTCTGATTTTCAGAATCACCAACCGTTCCAGGGGGAAGCAGCATGAGCCTGTCCAACACACCCGCAGCACCGGATCCCAGCGCAGCGTCGGTTCCCGGGGCGGGATCGGAAAGCCCGACGGCGGCGCTCGCCGAGCCGACGCAGAAGGTCACCGCGCGCTGGGTGACCGGGCTGGTGCTGGTCAACGTCGGCATCAACGCCGCCTTCTTCGGCCCCATCAATGTGTTCATCGGCCAGCAGGCCATCAGCATTGACGCCCTCAACAAGGAAGCCATCCTGTCCCTGGTGACGGGCTGTGGCGCCGCCGTCTCGCTGGTGGCCAACCCGCTGTTTGGGGCCCTGTCCGACCGGACCGTCTCAGGCTTCGGCCGGCGTGCCCAGTGGGTCCTGGCCGGCGCCGTCCTGGCTACGGCTGCGTTGCTGGCGATGTCCGGAGCCACGGCGGTGGCCCTGATGGTCCTCTTCTGGTGCCTGGTCCAGCTCGGTGCCAACGCTGCCTACGCGGCCATCACCGCGGCCGTCCCGGACCGCGTGCCGGTCCTGCAGCGCGGCGGAGTAGGCGGGCTGGCAGCCATGGGCCAGACCCTGGGAATCCTGCTCGGCGCAGTTTTCGGCGCGGTGGTCTCGGGAAACTTCATGGTGGGGTACACGATGTGTGCGGCCGCCCTGCTGTTCTCCGTGCTGCCGTATCTCTTCCACCGGAATGATCCCCCGCTCCCGCGGGAGGCCCGGCCGCCGTTCACCTGGACCGGATTCCTGCGCGGTTTCTGGATCAGCCCGGCCCGCCACCCTGACTTTGGCTGGGCCTGGCTCACCCGCTTCCTGGTCAACGTGGGCAACCAGCTCACCATCGTTTACCTGCTCTTTTTCCTGCGGGACGTCATCAAGCATGAGGACCCGGCGCTGGGCGTCCTGATCCTCACGGGAATTTATGCGGTGATGGTCATGATCACCGCGGTGCTCGCCGGACCGTGGAGTGACCGGGTGGGCAAACGCAAGCCGTTTGTGATCGGCTCGTCCGCCACGATCGCCATCGCCGGACTGATCATGGCGTTCTTCCCGGTGTGGCCGGGGGCCTTGGCGGGGGCGGCGGTGCTCGGCATCGGATTCGGCGCCTACCTGGCGGTGGACTTCGCGCTGCTCACGCAAGTGCTCCCGAAGGCTGCCGACCGGGGCAAGGACATGGGGGTCATCAACGTGGCCAACTCGCTGCCGCAGGTGTTCGCCCCGCTGATCGCCTTCCTATCCCTGCAGTTCCTGGGAGGGTACGTCACGTTGTTCACCACGGCCGCCGTCATCGGCCTGCTGGGCGCTGTGTTCGTGGTCAAGATCAAGGGCGTGGACTGATTCCGGCTTTTGCCTGTGCCGCGTATAGTTGAGGCGGACTGCAGGCACACGGGATGGGGACTCTCCCTGCCGCTGCACCATAAGAACACAACCCCGGAATCCTGATGCCCGAGACCCTTTCAGCCCATCCGTCCATGGCCGCCCGGCCCTCCACGCCGCGTCAGCGGCTCCGCTACACGCGCGTCCTTGAGTCTGCCGCAGGGTTTGCCCGCAAAGGGCTGGAGTCCGTGGACCTCGCGGAAATTTCGGAAAAGTCCGGCGTGCCGTTGGGCACCGTCTACCGCTATTTCCCCACGGCCAACCACATGATGCTGTCCCTCTACCGCCAGCAGCTGGACGAGCTTCAGGGCAGGGCCCGCACGTCGGCGGCCAGCTTCGGTGGCCGCGCCCTCACCGGCGTGGTGATGGAGATCTTCCATATGCGGGTGATGCAGCCCGCCGTCGAGCAGTGCCTGAGCCGCTGCGTGTACCTCAAGGACAAGGACACCACGGCACTCCTGCATGAAATCGATGCCCTGAGCGAATCGGCTGTAGCCACCGCCTCCGACGACGCCGTAGCGGCCCGCGTGCTCCTGCTGATCGTCACTGGTCTGGTCCAGTCCGTCCGCAACCGCCGGCTTTCGCTCTTTGAGGCCGAAGAGGACCTCAAAAAGGCCTGCACCTTGCTTGCTCCGGTGGCTGCCGGGGCCCGTGAGGCCCACCGATCGGCGTAACTGGTCTAGACCAGTAAGCCAATAAATACGTCTTTATGCCGTGATGTGGCTCACAAATCGGCCTGATTAAACGATTTGGCACGGTCTCGGAGCGTCGAATGCACTTTCTGGCGCGTGGGCGCTGTTTATTATGGCAGGACCGGAGTGGCTGGCAACCCGCATCTGCAAGGGCTTCACCCCGGGCCCGCCACCTCTGGGCCCAAGAAGCAACGAATTCCACCTTGAGCCTCCCTGTGCTTGAGCCTTTCTGCGCCGTGCGCCCACGGCTAGCCCCAGGAGACAACGACGTGTCCATTGACGTAATCGCACCGACCGACAATTCAGCAGCCACTGCCCTGACCGAAGCCGAGATCTTCGACGCCCACCAGGGCGGGAAGCTCTCGGTGACAAGCACGGTCCCGCTGTCCAACAAGCGCGACCTGTCCATCGCCTACACCCCCGGTGTGGCCGAGGTCAGCCGCGCCATCCACAACAACCCGGAACTCGCCAAGACCCTCACCTGGGCGCAGCGCCTGGTGGTTGTGGTCAGCGACGGTACCGCAGTGCTGGGTCTGGGCAACATCGGCGCCGCCGCCTCACTGCCCGTGATGGAGGGCAAGTCCGCCCTGTTCAAGACCTTCGGCGAGCTGGATTCCATTCCCCTGGTCCTGAACACCACGGACGTTGACGAGATCGTGGAAACCCTGGTCCGCCTCCGCCCCAGCTTCGGCGCCGTCAACCTTGAGGACATCTCGGCCCCCCGTTGCTTCGAGCTGGAAGAGAAGCTGATCGAGGCGCTGGACTGCCCGGTCATGCATGATGACCAGCACGGCACCGCCGTGGTGGCCCTCGCCGCCCTGACGAACGCCGCCAAGGTCACCGGCCGCGAACTCGCAGAACTCCGCGTGGTGGTTTCCGGCGCCGGAGCTGCAGGCATCGCCGTCGCCGAAATCCTGCTCGCCGCCGGCATCACGGATGTTGTCCTGCTCGACTCCAAGGGTGTCATCAACCGCGAGCGGGCCGACATTGCCGCCGACCCGCAGAGCAAGAAGTCCCAGATGGCGCAGCGCAGCAACCCCCGCAGCGTCACGGGCGGCCCAGGCGAAGCGCTGCTTGGTGCTGACGTGTTCATCGGGGTTTCCTCCTCGAAGCTGGACGAGGCACACCTGAAGCTGATGAACGCCGACTCCATCGTGTTTGCCCTTTCCAACCCGGACCCCGAAGTCCTGCCCGAGGTGGCCGCCAAGTACGCCGCCGTGGTGGCCACCGGCCGCAGCGACTTCCCCAACCAGATCAACAACGTCCTGGCCTTCCCCGGAATCTTCCGCGGCGCGCTGGACGCCGGCGCCCGCCGGATCACGCCCGCCATGAAACTCGCCGCGGCCCGCGCCATTGCCGAACTCGCGGAAGCTGACCTTTCGGTGGACTACATCGTGCCCAGCCCGCTGGACCCGCGCGTTGCCCCGGCAGTGACGGCTGCAGTCGCCGCCGCCGTGGAAGCCGAGTAAACCTCCGCAGCCACACGCTGACACAACGCCCGACGGCGGTGCCTCCCCGCGCAGGGGACGCGCCGCCGTCGGGCGTTAAGCTGCCGGGCTCACCGCTGCGCCGCCCTAAACTGGGGCTCATGAACTCCGAAACCGTGGTGAGCATCCTGTGCGGCCTGGCGATCCTGGTGGGGGTGGCGGGCACCATCATCCCCATCCTGCCCGGCAGCTTCCTGATCGGGCTCAGCCTGCTGGCGTGGGCCATCTGGGGCGGTGCCGGGGCCACGGGCTGGGTGGTCTTCGCGGTGGGAATGGTGTTTGTGCTGGCCGGTATGGCTGCCAGCGCCGTGCTGACCGGACGGAAGCTCAGGGAGCACAGCATTCCCAACCGCAGTGTGGTGATCGGCCTGGCAGCGGGTGTGGCCGGCATGTTCGTCATCCCGGTGGTAGGGCTTTTTGTGGGTTTCGCCGTGGGACTGCTGCTCAGCGAGTTCCTCCGCACCCGGAACTTCGGCACCGCAACCACCACCAGCTGGGCCGCCCTGAAGGCCACCGGGCTGGGCATGCTGGCCGAGTTCGGGCTCGCGTGCCTGGCGGCCAGCACCTGGGTGATCGGGCTCTGGGTCGCGGCGGCCACGTAGGGCGTGCAAGCAGGTCCGCCACGTAGCATGGAGAGATGACCGCGGGGGATACCAGAGGACCGATCTACCGGGACACCCGTGACCTGACGCCGTTCGGGAACGCCCGCCTGCAGACCCCCGTCCGGGAACTCGCCGGCAGTGTGGGCGGGCTGATCCATGGTGTGCTGGGTGGCCGGGATGCCGCGCTGATTGCCGTGGACGGCGAGATCCCCAGGCTCAAGCGGATGCCGGGCAAGGCGCCCAAAGCAGTCCACGATGCCATCTTCACCAGCAGGGAACCGGAGCGGCTCATCGCCGTGGGGCGCGCATATCCGGGCTGGGCGGGGCTCTGCTCCGTCATGGCCGGGCTCCTGGCCTACCAGCACGGCGGCTACCTGCGCGCGTCCGAACTCCTCCAGCGCGGCCTGTCCATCAGGAACGACGACGACGCCAACCAGTATGCGGCCACCTATCTCACGCGCGTGGTCACCCGGGTGGAGGTTGCCGAGCGCATCGAAGTCCCCGTGCTGTTCAGCCAGGAATCGGTCTTCCTGGCCCTGTCGCACTCCCTGCGGGAGACGGGCCAGCTGGAAGCCGCGCTGCAGACGGTGGCCGGGCTGCCGCCGTCGTTGCCTTCAGCCTTGGCCCGCTGCGCACTGGCGTTCGCGCTGGGACGCGACAAGGAAGTGGTGATCTGGACCGAGGGGCTGCTGAACTCCGACGACCTCTCGGCGGCCCTGCTGCTGCTCCGCGGGCGCGCGCTCCGGCGGCTCGGCGCCCACGCAAAGGCGCACGAGGCCCTGAAGGAGGTGCTCCGCCGTCGGAAAACGGACGTGGTGCTCCGCAACGACGCCCTCACCGACCGTGCCCTGCTGGTGCTCGACAACGGCCGCAAATCCCTCAACCCGCGGGACTGGCTCCGCGGCCGGCCGGCGGAGCTGGAAACGTTCGAAGTCATCCGCAAGGACATCGACGAGCGCCGGCTGTGGGAGCAGGAGTGGGAAAACCTGGACGGGAAATAGGCTCCGGGTGATGGCGGCCTTAGGGACTTGCCTGGTGGCGTTGCCTTGTGGACTTGCCTTGTGGACCAGTCCGTCCCGGAGTACAACGGAGGAATGAGCGACGCAGTGCGGTCCTGGATGGAAAAGTACATCGCGGCGTGGACCTCCAACGACCCGGAGGACATCAGGGCGCTGTTCACCGAGGAAGCCGTCTACGCCACCCGGCCGCATGATGCCGACGCCTGGCGGGGCCGCGAGCAGATCGTGGACCGCTGGCTGGAGGCGGCGGACGGCCCCGGGAACTGGACCTTTGAGTGGACGCTGTTGGGGGCGGACAGCGGGCTGGGGACCGACGGCGGGCTGGCCTTTGTGCAGGGTTTCACGGACTACCTCGGCGATAATCCCAGCTACGACAACCTGTGGGTCATCCGCCTCGAACCGGACGGTCGGGCGTCGGAGTTCACGGAATGGTTTATGGAGCGCAAAGCCTAGGCTTGCTGCGTGAGCCTTGCAACCAGCGGAACCAGCTGCTCGGAGAGGAGCGCCACGCCGAGGGCAACCATGATGATGCCGCTGGCCAGGGTGACTGTCCGTGCGGCGCCGGGCCGTGACTGCAGGAGTTTGCGGGCCAGCAGCGCCACGCAGGTGTAGACGGCCCCGGCCAGCAGGACAAACGTCAGGCCCAGCAGGCCGGACTGGACGGGGACCGGGAGGGAAGCCTCCGGGCTGACGAACTGCGGCACCAGCGCCACATAGAACAGCAGCCCCTTGGGGTTGATGCCGCTGGTTCCCATGCCCTGAAGGAATGTGCGGAGCTGGTTGGCGGGCTTCCCGACGGCGTCTGCCGCACTGAAGGAGGCCCCGCGCCAGGAGCGGAGGGTGCTGATGCCCAGCCACAGCAGGTAGCCCGCGCCGGCCACGGTCAGCCAGCCCAGGACGCCGGGCAGGCCGGACAGCAGGGCCGCGAGGCCTGCCACCATCAGCAGTGTGTGCAGCAGGTAGCCGCCGCAGAGTCCGGCCACGGCCGGGACGAAGCTGCGCTGCCGCAGACCGGCCGTGATGGAGTACGCCCAGTCCACGCCGGGGGTGCAGGCGAGGGCGACAGCCACCAGCACAAAGGCGAAAAACAACTGGGGATTCATGGCGGGCTCCTGTCCGATGGGTATAGGACAAACCTTATGAAGTTTCGGGCCACAAGTGCTTACCCTTTTCGCCCAGGTTGAGTCCGAATTGGTAAGATATTTGCGTGATTGACCACATTGACAGAAACATTTTGCGCCACCTCAAAGAAGATGGCCGGATGACCGCCACGGCGCTGGCCGCGAAGGTCGGGCTCACGGTGGCGCCATGCCACCGGAGGCTCCGGGATCTGGAGGCATCGGGCGTGATCCGCGGCTACAAGGCGGACATCGATCCGGCCGCCGTCGGGCTGGGTTTCGAGGCCATTGTCTTTGTGACTTTGCGCCAGGTGGACCGCTCCACCATGGAGATCTTCGAGAACCGGGTGGCGGACAATCCCAACATCGTGGAGGCACAGCGGCTGTTCGGCTCCCCGGACTACCTGTTGAAGGTCATCGCCGAGGACCTGCCCGGCTACCAGCGCTTCTACGACGCCGAACTCACGTCACTGCCCGGGGTTGAGCGGCTGACGTCCACGCTGGTGATGAAGAACATCAAGTCCAATGCGGGCCCGCCGCTGTAGCGCTTGCGCCCTTGAGATGCGTCCGTCCTGCGTTGCCTCAGTCCGTGGGGCGGACGTGGACGATGATCACCTGGGTGTCCTTGCCGCCGTCGTACCGGAGGTCGTAGTTCACGTCCAGGCCCGTGGAGGTGCCGGAGGTGATGGAGAAATCGGTCTTTCGTTCCGGGTCCCGCTGGGCACCGGCGATCCAGCGTTCGGCGGAGTCGGCGTCGATCCCGTACCGCGCCACACCGTCCCGGATGAGCTCAAAATACTCGTCAGGAGAGCCAGCGGTGAGGAAGTAGGTGACCTCGCTGAAGTCCGGCCGCTTGTTCGTGGTGTTCAATCGGATGCGGTCCGTTTCCCCACTGATCTCGCCGCTCGGAGCAACGATGGTGAGCTTGATCTTTCCCGCGTCCCTGGTGTTGATGTTGGCCGTGCCGGCCCACTGCAGGTCCGGGTTGGAGAGGTACGCCTGGCCGTAGAAGTCGTAGACCTTCTTGATGGTCTCCCAGTTGTGTTCGGTGCCTTTGGAGGTGTCCCAGCTGGCAGGGTCGATGCCTATGTCCAGCATTGCCTGGTTGTTCCAGTAGTCGCTGAGGAAATCCGCGTCTTCCTCGGAGCTTTTGTCGATCAGCCCAGAATCGGCGGCAGCATCCATGGCGGCCTTTGCAGCCTCGGGGTTTTCAAGCGCCCAGTGCCTGAATTCCTCGCTGCCGAGGTACTCCTGGCGTTCTTCGGGGGTCATGCCGTTCGGCCGGTCCGTCAGGTCCTGTGCAACGCCGTTCCCGGAACCGCTACCACTACTCCCGGAGCCACCGCCTGAGCCGGCCCCGTCGCTGGCCTTCTCCTGCTCGTCGGCGTTGGCGAGCACCGGCTTGGAGGCCGACTCCAGCCCGGCCGTTGCGGACTTCAGCAGCTTCGAGTGCGATGGGGAGAGCTCCCCGTGCGGGGTCGAGTGCGGGCCCGGAGAGACGGAGCTCAGTCCTGCAACAGTCCGGTGGTCCGGTACGGGATGACTTCCCGCAGGAACATGCTGGTGGACGTCCGGACAATGCCGGGGCAGAGCCGGATCTCCTCGGACACGCGGTAGAGGTCGTCCGGGCTGGTGGCCACCACGCGGATCAGCAGGTCGGTGTCGCCGGCAGGGGCATGGCATTCGAGGACCTCGGGGATTTCTCGCAGGGCCGCGATGGCTTCGTTGAGGTGGCTCTGGTCCAGTTCGGCGCTGACGGCCGCGGCCACACCCCTGCCCAGGGCGGAGGGGAGCACCCGGCTGCTGTTGGGACGGAGAGCGCCCGACGCCGTCATCCGCTCCAGGCGCGACTGGACGGTCCCGCGCGCCAGGCCCAGCCGCTGGGCCAGCACCATGATGGGGGCGCGCGGGTCCTCGTCCAGGGCATTGATGATGCGCTTGTCCGTGGCGTCCAATTGCTGCAATCTGATCAGTTCCTGTCGGAGCTTGTGGTCCCTATTGGTCAGACTGACCAACGAAATGCTTGCTAGTTGTGCCAACTGTATGGCGTCTGCTCAAATTGTGGCAACAAGGGCTGAGGCTACCGCCGAATCCCGCAGGCTACAGGAACCCGGCACACCACCCGGCAACTGGACACCGCCTCCCGCAAGGAGGACGCCGCTGATTGACACTTGTTCACACCACGGTCATTCTGCACACACGGCAAGAGCCCCTGAGCCACCGACGTCGGATCCCCGAAGTCATCGGTAGCTGAGGGGCTCTTGTGCTGCCCCGGACTAGGGTTGGTCCATGACCCCTGCCGGCCGCTTTGCCCCCAGCCCTTCCGGTGAACTGCATGTAGGAAACCTCCGCACCGCGATGCTTGCCTGGCTGTTCGCCCGGTCCTCCGGCCGCGACTTCCTGCTGCGCGTCGAGGACCTTGACCGGGCGCGGGCCGGCGCGGAGGCGGAGCAGCTCCGCGATCTGGAGGCCGTGGGCCTGACGTGGGACGGCGCCGTCGTGCGCCAGACGGACCGCGGCGCCGTCTACGCCGAAGCTATCGGGCGGCTGGCTGCCGCAGGCCTTACCTACGAATGCTTCTGCACGCGCCGCGAAATCCAGGAGGCGCCGTCCGCGCCGCACGCGCCGCAGGGCGCCTATCCGGGCACGTGCCGGGACCTCGATCCTGCCGAGCTGGAGTTCAAACGCTCCACCCGGCCAGCTGCCATTCGGCTCCGCGCCGAGGTAGCGGAGTACACAGTGCGGGATGTGCTGCACGGTGATTTCATCGGCGTGGTGGACGATTTTGTCCTCCGCCGCAACGACGGCGTGACCGCCTACAACCTGGCCGTCGTGGTGGACGACGCCGCGCAGGGCATCGACCAGGTTGTGCGGGGCGATGACCTGCTGCCGTCCACGCCCAGGCAGGCATATCTTGCGTGGCTGTTGAATATTCCTGTCCCGGAATATACGCATGTGCCGATGGTGGTGAATTCCGACGGCGCCCGGCTGGCCAAGCGCGACGGCGCCGTGACGCTGGCCGATCTCGCCCGTACCGGCGTTTCCGCCGCTGACGTGCGGAACCTCATCCTGCAGTCCCTGGGGCTGCCGGCCGGGACGCTGGAAAACGCACTCCCGGAGTTCCGCCCGGCGGACCTCCCGCGGGAACCGTGGGTCTGGACCGGCCCCTAGGCAGCGCGCGAACGGAGGCTTGCGGCCCCGCCGACGTGAGGCCACTTGCTGCCCTACGCGTAGGCTGGAGCTATGTCGGCACCCGAATTCACTGAAGCACAAATCCCTCAACCGCGATTCACTGTCGAGACCGCGAAGGTCCTGGCCGAGGTGGCCCACAATCGGCAGAAGGACAAGCTCAAGCGGCCCTACCGTGACCATGTGATTGCGGTAGGTGATGCCCTGGCAGATTTCGACGACGATATCCGGATTGCCGGTTACCTTCATGACATTGCCGAGGACACTCCCATCACGCGGCAGGCACTGCTGGATATGGGCGTTTCCGAGCGGGCAGCGGACATCATTGAACGCGTCACCAACAGGCTGCACGACAATCCCGATGACTATCAGGCCGGGATGCATTTCATTGCCGAGGACCACGACGCGGCCCTCGTAAAGATCGCGGACAATGCCCACAATTCCCTGCCCGAACGCGTCAGGGCTCTGGCCGCGAAGTGGCCGGAGAAAGCGCCGGTCACCAAGTACCGGGATGCCCGTCCGGTGCTGTATGCCGCCGTCGACGTCGAGGAAGTCCGCAAGATCCTTGCACGGGTTAATCCCTGGCTGCTGAAGGAGTTGGACGACAGGCTCGACGACGAAGACGACACGGACTACGAGAACCTCTCCTACGAAGACGCTCCCGTCGCTGAGCCTGTCCAGGCCCCGGAAGCGGCGGACAGCCGGCCGGACGGAGCCTCTTAGGCTCCTGCTTTCATCTGCTCCAGGGCGGCGTTCATTCGTTCGGTTCCACGCTTCTCATCAATGACAATCGACACGCCCAGCGCCAGCACAACCACCAGCAGGCAGATCGGCACCGAAACCCCGGCGGTGGCAAGTCCCACGCTGCCCGCCAGCGCGGCCACGACGCCGGCCGCCACGGCAATGACGGTCCGGTCCACGCAGATCATGACGCTGAAGAGCCAGGTCAGGGAGACTTTGAACAGCGCCACGGGGACCGCGATGCTGGCCACGGCCACGGCGGCGCTGATGTGGGCCTCATGGTCGACATAGTAGGCCGCCACGTGCAACCCGGCGCCAGTTGCGGCGATGGCAGCGAAGATGGGCATGTGCGCGTAGCCGAAGAAGAATGACCGGTGGCGCTGGAGATGTAGGGCCGGGCCGGCGGGCAGGATGAAGTAGATCCACCACATGCTGAACGCGAGGGCCGTTCCGCCGAATCCCACCATCGCCGGGTCGACGCTCCAGCCATGGTGGGCCACAATGGCGCGTAGGGTTTCGATCGCCCCGATCAGTCATTCGCCAAGGGCGATGATGGCGAGTAGCCCGTAGCGCTCGGCTATGTGGTGCGCGTGCCACGGGGTCCGCATGCTGCGCTCCGCGGCGTAGGGTGTGGCCATTTCCAGGATGAACAGGGGCGCAGCCACGAGGAACGTGGTCAGGATGTCCGCCTCAATGATGAGCACCGCGATCCAGCCGAGCTGCACCACGCCAAGATACGTGGCGTACCGCTGGCAGGTCCGCCGGCGTGCCGGATCTTGCCGTGCCGCGCGCAGCCACTGGAAGACCAAGGCCAGGCGCATGATCACGTAGCCGCCCACCATCACGGCGTTGTCCACATGATCGCCCTCCACGAGCGAGTGGAACATCGTCTCAATGCCCATGGCCAGGATCAGCACCCCGAGAAGCTGGACCATGGTGACCAGCCGGAATACCCAGTCGTCGGTGTCGTAGGCGCTGGCGAACCACGTGAAATTGATCCATGCCCAGATCACGGCGAACATCGCGAAGGAGAATCCGAGCAGCCCGGCGCCGAAGTGGGCCTCCGCAATCTGGTGGCGAACCGGCTGCCGGCCACCCCGAAGGCGATGACAAAGGTCAGGTCGAAAAAGAGTTCCAGCGGGGTGGCGGCCCGGTGCTTCTCATGCGGATCCCGGCCGCCCATGCGGGCCATGGCATGCCGGAGGGGGTTTGCGGACACCGGTCAAAGATTACCGCCAGGGCCGTGGCCGGCTCCATACCGGAGAGGGTTCCGGTTCCTGGAGGGCTGACCCCAGCTGGGCCCACGCAGGCGAGCGATCTGCAGGGAGCAGACCTTCGGGCGGGGTGTCGTCAGATAGTGGAGAGTCAGGTTCTTGGTGGCCCAGCACTTCAAGGATCTCAGGTGGCCAGGTCGGTGGTTCCCAGTCGGGGTGTTCGCTTTGGTAGTGGCGTCCGGTGGGTGAGGTCCAGCCGGGTGGTTCGTTCTTTGTGGCGGTGGTGGGTTTCCAGGCTGTGGTGTGGCGGAGTCTGTGGTGTTTGTGGCAGGGTTGGCCGAGATTTGGGATGCCGGTGGTGCCGCCGTGGGCCCAGGCGAGGAGGTGGTCCGCTTCGGTGTCGAGGGAGTGGTTGCTGCAGCCTGGGAAGGGGCATTTTCCGTCGCGTAGTCGTAGCCATTGGCGTTGGGCTTTGGTGAGCCGGTAGCTGTTCCGGCCGATCTCGAGCGGTGCGCCGTCGCGGGGATCGATCAGGACGCGGTGGAAGGATTCGGCACCGTCGGCGATCAGGTGGCGGGCCATGGATGGCGGGATCGGCCCGTATCCGTCGAGCATGGCGGGTTCGTCGGTCTGGCCGAGCAGCGCCATGACCGGGACCGTGATCAGCACCTGCGCCCGCGGTGAGGGAATACCGCCACCCACGCCGACGGATTCCCGGCCAGAGCTGAGATCGGTTCCGCCGGTGATGCCGCTTGATCCGCCGCTGATGCAGTCCGCGTTTACGCCGAGGAGCCAGGTGGCAACGGTGTCGGCGCGGAGCTGAGTGAGGGTCCGGTCCTCATGGGGGCCTTGGAGGGCGCGGGCGGCGGTGGTGGTACGGTCCCAGATCCCCGCGGCCTGATCCGCGGGCAGGTAGGCGGAGAGCCAGGCCATACCGTCCCGGTCCGGGGCATACTCCACCCGTCGGTCCGCGGCACACCTGGTATGGCGCTTTTCGATGCTGACCGGGTGGTGCCGCTCCCGCCAGGTCCGGGCTTTGTGCCGGAACCGGCCGGGGATGAGCTCACCGGCGCGGCCACGTGCCGGATTCACGACGAAGGGGTCCAGGAAATGTGCCTCCAACGCCTGCGCCCCGGTGAGGTCAAGGTTGGTGGTTTCGGCGACCATGATCCGGGCGTGCTGCCACGAAATCGTCCCGGCCTGCAATGCCGCGAACGTCAGCGGCAAGGCCGTGGTCAGTACGTGGGATTCGGCGAGCAGGGCACCGGCACTGCGTTCACTCACCGTCAGGGCGCAAGCGACCTCAGCGACGACAGCCATCTCCTGACCTGTGTGGTCCTGCGGCGACTCGGCCGGACCCGCCAGGGCCTCGGCAGCGGCGCCGTAACCGGCAGCCAGCCAGGCCTTCAGGGCGGCACTTTTCGCGTCCAACCGCGAGATCTCGGCCAGCCCGTCCAGGAAACCACCCACCACCCGGCGCAACGGATCAGCCTCCCAGGGACCGGAGGCTTCGGCAGCTTCACTGATCACAACAGCCAGCCCTGCGAAAGACACCGCAAGGGCCTCCGCCGTCGCCACAGCTGCTCTGCTACCCATACTCAAAGCATCCCAGCAGGGTCTGACAAAGACCGCGCGGGTGAGTCCCTATGTGGAAAACTCCGCTGACATCATGTCCAACTGGCCACTCAAAAAAACACCCAAAATCACAAAGTAAATGGCATTGGGTCTAGACCCGCCCCAGTGCGTCGATGTCCTCGAGGAACTGCTCGTGGACCTCCTGGCTCACGGTGGTCCGGGTATCGCCGATCGCGTCGAGGTAGTCCTCGGTGCAAGGCCCCTTCCGGACCGCCTCGCGGACTGAAACGCTGCCCGCGGAAGCCGCGCCGCCGTCGTCGTACACTGCCTTTTCCAGCGCGCGCTGGGAGGCGCTGCGGGCGGCGTACTCAATGTCCGCTGGGGAGAAGCCCTCGGTCCGTTCCACCAGGAGCTCCACATCCACATCGTCCACCACGGCGGCCGGGATGAAGCGCTGCCACATGGCTTCGCGGGCCTGGCGGTCCGGGAGGCCGATGGGGATGACGTAGTCGAACCGGCCGTGGCGCAGGAAGGCGGTGTCCAGCGCGCGGATGAAGTTCGTGGCGCAAACCAGCAGGCGGCCGGGCTGTTCGCGGAACGCCGGGATGATCTTCAGGAGCTCGTTGGTGACGCCCTGCAGGGGCGACGGCGGTTCACCCGAGCGCTGGGAGGCGATCTCTTCCACCTCGTCGATGAACACCACGCAGTGCTCCAGCTCCGCGATCTCGAGGAATGTTTCGCGCAGGGCGCCGGCGAGGCCCTTGGGATCTGAGGCCAGACGGGACGGGAAAACCTCCACGAACGGCCACTCGAGCCGGGACGCGATGGCCTTCGCAAACGTGGTCTTGCCGGTGCCGGGAGGACCGAACAGCACCACGGCACGCGGCGGCACCACACCGTATTCATCGGCGAGGTCGGCCTCCGCGAGGGGCAGGACCAGCCGGCGCTCCAGGAGTTCCTTTTCCTTGCGCATGCCGGCCACGTTCTCCCACAAGTCCCGGGCTAGGATCCGGCCGCCCAACTGGCCCAACGCGCCGAGCTCCTGACGCTGGACGGGGATGGTCCGCTCGAAATAACGCAGGTTCTTCTTGAGCGCGAAGCCGCGGCTGAGGAACGCCTCCACCCGGGTCTCCGCTTCCGGCATCAGCGCGGAGAGCTTGTTGAGCCCATGCGGGGCCATGCGGTTTTCGACGGCGGCGAGCAGTGACGTGCCGATCCCGCGCCCGCGATATTCAGGGAGAGTGGCCAGGAAGACGATCCAGCCCTGGTCATGCGCGGCGCGTCCGACGGCGGCGCCCACCACCTGATCGCCCTGCACCGCCACCACCGCGTGGTCTTTCTCGCAGGATGCCAGCACCTCGGAGAGGGCATAGACGGGCTCCACATCAGTGGCCTTGAGCGACTCCCAGAGGTGCAGGATCCCGTCCAGGTCTGCTGAATGGAAATCCCTGATGCGCCAGTTGGTCATGCCGTGTCTCCCGGGTGGTTCGTCATTGAACGGGTCATTGAGCTTCGTCGTCGAACTGCAAAAGGCGCTGTGAGGCGCTCTGCTGAGCATAGGCGATCAGCCCTCGGCGAAGGGTTGCGGGAGCGTTGCATTACAAAAAGTACGACGGCGGCACCTGGGTTCCGTGTCCACAGAACCCAGGTGCCGCCGTCGGACTCTGCTGCCTGATCAGACCTTGATCGGAACGGGGTGGACCTCGTCGGCGGGGTGGCCCGCGCGCTCGTGGATACGCCGTACAGCTTCCTCTGAGGGGGCCTCGGACAGGCAGTAAACCAAACCTGACTCGGGATCTGCCCAGGCAGATTTGAAGTCAACGCTCTCGTCGCTTTGAATGGCGAGATCGGCGTCGTGGGCTGCTTGCAAAGCTTCCTGGGTGATTCCGACCATGTTGCGATGAACGTCCATGAATTCCGGCATGATACTGATGCTCCTTAACTGGGTTCGACGTTGAAACAGCAGGATGCGGCCGACGTTAGACCTGCGCCTGTCAGGCGTCAAGAGGACTGCGGAAGTGACGACGGCGGCGGCACCCGGGTTCCGTGGAAACAGAACCCAGGTGCCGCCGTCGGACGTCACGGCCAGCTGGCCGGCAGGGCGTTACTTCTTGAAGGACTCCGCGGGCGGGTTGGCGATGACGGGGGCGGTGCCTGTGAAGCCTTCGCGGGTTTCGGCGATTTCACGGATTCGTTGGCGGCAGGCGTACCAGCCGACGACCATGAGTGCGGAGGCGATGGCGGTGACGAGCATGGTGAGGGGTGAGTCGATGAAGACCATCACCAGGACGCTGACGAGGAAGAGCAGTGAGAGGTAGCCGGTGTACGGGGCGCCGAACATCCGGAAGGAGGGGCGTTTGAGCCAGCCTTTGTTCGCCCAGCGTTGGAGCTGGATCTGGCAGAGCACAATGGTTGCCCAGGTCATGACGATGCCCACGGACGCGACGTTCAGCACGATTTCGAAGGCCTGCGCGGGGACGAGGTAGTTCAGCGGGACGCCGAGGAGGGACACTCCGGCGGTGATGGCGATGCCGCCGTAGGGGACGCCGGCCTTGTTCATGCGGCCCGCGAACTTCGGGGCGGAACCGTTCACGGACATGGAGCGGAGTATGCGGCCGGTGGAGTATAGGCCGGCGTTGAGGGAGGAGAGCGCGGCGGTGAGGACCACCAGGTTCATGATGACGTCCACGCCCTGGATGCCGATGGAGCCGAAGAATGTCACGAACGGGCTGACGCCCTTTTCGTAGGACGTATAGGGCAGCAGGAGGGCGAGGAGGATGACGGAGCCGACGTAGAAGACCGCGATCCGGAAGACTACGGAGTTGATGGCCTTGGGCATGATCTTTTCCGGGTTTTCGGTCTCGCCGGCGGCGGTGCCCACGAGTTCAATGGAGGCGTAGGCGAACAGGACGCCTTGCATCAGGATGATCATGGGGAGCAGGCCGTTGGGGAAGATACCGCCGTTGTCCGAGAGGAGGCTGAGGCCCACGGGCTGGCCGTCCACGGGGGTGCCGAAGATGACGAAGTAGGAGCCCACCACGAGGAAGACCACCAGTGCGGCGACCTTGATCAGGGCGAACCAGAATTCCATCTCGCCGAACACCTTTACGGAGACGAGGTTCAGGCAGAGCACCACTACCAGGGCGATGAGGGCCCAGGCCCACTGCGGTACTTCGGCCATCCAGGGGATGTAGTTGCCGAAGAAGTTCATGTAGAGTGCGGCGGCGGTGATGTCCACGATGGTGGTGGTGGCCCAGTTGATCCAGTAGAACCAGCCGGAGACGAACGCGGCTTTCTCGCCGAAGAATTCGCGGGCGTAGGAGACGAACGAGCCCGACGACGGGCGGTGCAGGACCAGTTCGCCCAGCGCCCGCAGGATAAGGAACGCGAAGAAGCCGCAGACGGCGTAGGCGATGACCAGTGACGGGCCGGCGGCGTTGAGGCGGCCGCCGGCGCCGAGGAACAGGCCGGTGCCGATCGCGCCGCCGATGGCGATCATCTGGATCTGCCGCGGCTTGAGGTTCTTGTGGTAGCCCTTATCCTCGGCATGCAGCGCCGATTCAGAGGCGTGCGCCTGGGGCGGCACCGTGTGGTCCGTGACGACCTGCTTTTGGGCAGTGTCCTGTTGGGGAGTTGTCATGCGGTGTCCTTTGGGGGTGGTTGGGCGGGCGGGTAGGGACTATTTGCTGAGATTCGCCAGGCGCTCAGGACTGAGGAGTTCCTGGAGCTGGGCGGCGGTGAGCAGGCCATGCTCGAGCACGAGTTCGGCCACACCCTTGCCGGTGGCGAGAGCCTCCTGGGCGATGGCGGTGGCGGTGGTGTAGCCGAGGTGGGGGTTGAGGGCTGTGACCAGGCCGATTGACTGTTCCACGGTGATGCGGAGGTGTTCGGTGTTGGCGGTGATGTCCCGGACGCAGCGTGCCGTGAGCGTGCGGCAGGCGGCTTCCAGGTGGGAGATGCTCTTGTGGAGGCTGTGGACGATGATGGGTTCGAAGGCGTTGAGTTGGAGCTGCCCGGCTTCGGCGGCCATGGTGATGGTGACGTCGTTGCCGATGACCTCGTAGGCCACCTGGCTGACCACTTCGGGGATTACCGGGTTGATCTTGCCGGGCATGATGGAGGAGCCGGACTGGACGGCCGGCAAATTGATCTCGCCGAAGCCGGCGCGCGGGCCGGAGGAGAGCAGGCGGAGGTCGTTGCAGATCTTGGAGAGTTTCACGGCCACGCGCTTGAGCACGCCGGAGAGGTGCACGAAGGCGCCCACGTCCTGGGTGGCTTCGATGAGGTCGACGGCGGTGACCAGGGGGAGGCCGGTGACCTCGGCCAGGTGCCGGCAGGCTGCCTCGGCATAGCCGGCGGGGGCGTTCAGGCCAGTGCCGATGGCGGTGGCGCCGAGGTTGATTTCGTGGATGAGCAGCTCCGCCTCGGCCAGGCGCAGCCGGTCCTCGCCGATGGTGATGGCGTAGGTGCCGAACTCCTGGCCCAGCGTCATGGGGACGGCGTCCTGCAGCTGGGTGCGGCCCATCTTCACCACGGTGCGGAATTCCAGTGCTTTGGCGGCGAAGGCCTCTTCGAGTTCGGCCAGTGCGTCCAGCAGTTCCCGGCCGGCGAAGATGGTGCCCAGTTTCACGGCGGTGGGGTAGACGTCGTTGGTGGACTGGCTGAGGTTGACGTGGTCGTTGGGGTGCAGGCGGGCGTATTCGCCTTTGGGGTGGCCGAGGATTTCGAGGGCGCGGTTGGCGATGACCTCGTTCGCGTTCATGTTCGACGACGTCCCGGCGCCGCCCTGGATCACGTCCACCACAAACTGGTCGCTGAGCTGGCCGTTCATCACGTCGGTGCACGCCTGCTCGATCGCCTGGCCGCGTTCGGCGTCCAGCAGTCCCAGTTCGCGGTTGGTGCGGGCGGCGGCAAGCTTCACGGCGGCCAGTCCCCGGACCAGGTGCATGTTGGAGGACAGCGGCTGCCCGGTGATGGGGAAGTTTTCCACGGCGCGGAGCGTGTGGACACCCCAGTAGGCTGCGGCGGGGAGGTCACGGTCGCCCAGCAGGTCATGCTCGGAGCGGGTTGCGGCCGAGGTGCCGGCCGCGTTGGTGCCGGCGGCTGACGTGGTGGCCTTGTTGGCAGTGGTCATGGGGGTCCTCACAGGGCTTCGTTGACGGGCGTGGACAGGAAATCGGTGGCCTGCAGCAGGCCGACCCGATGGCCGCCGCCCAGGACGGGCGCGGTGCCGATCCCTGCGAGCGGCGCGGTGTCCACGCCGAGCGCCTCCAGCATGCGGACGGTGACGGGCATCCTGGCGCGGTCGCCGCCGTCGGAGATCTTTACCGCGATGGCGCGGCCGTCCGGCAGGCCCACCAGCTGCACGCCTTCAAAGCCGTCCTTCGCCACTATGCCGGGGGACAGGCGCATCAGTTCGGTGACGTCCCGGCGCTCACCGGCCACCATGTCGGGGTGCTGCTGCATGGCCAGGCCGACGGCGGCTTCCGCGGTCAGTGGCGCGTGCCCGCCGCCGTCGGAGGTGCTGTTGGCGGTGTTGCCGGCGGCGCTGTTGCTGGCGGCGGCGATGCGCCCGAATGCGCGGGCCATGCCCCGGAGGGTCAGGGCGAAGAGCGGGGTGCCGCAGCCGTCCGTGCTGAGGGCCAGCGGCGCCTCGCCGGTCAGCTCGGTGACGGTGCTGGCGATCAGCTGCTGCAGCGGATGGGACGGGTCCAGGTAGCCCTTGACCGGCCAGCCGTTGATGACGCAGGTGGCGGCCATGGCGGCGTGCTTGCCGGAGCAGTTCTGCGTGAGCCGGGTGGCGTGCCCGCCGGAACGCAGCCATTCCTCGCGCTCGGTGGCGCCGTACGGGAGGTCGGTGCTGTTCTCCAGGTCGCTGGGGGCCAGGCCGTGGAGTTCAAGGATGCGCAGGGCCCCGTCGCGGTGCCTGGCGGCGCCGGAGTGGCTGGCCGCGGTCAGCGCCAGGAGGCCGGCCGGGAGGTCCAGGCCGGCACGGACCTGGGCCACGGCCTGCAGCGGCTTGAGCGAGGAGCGCGGGTAGAAGGGGGCCAGCGGATCGCCGGCCGCTGCCAGGGTGGAGCCGTCCGGCGCGGTGGCGATGACCGAGCCGTAGTGGATGCTCTCCACCAGGCGGTCGCGGGTGGCCACGGCCAGGGCGGCGTGCTGCGGGAGACCGCTGGATAACTGGCCGTCCATTGCGTCGAAGGGAGCCGGCAGGGCAGCGGGAATGGCAGGGGCTGGCATGGGGTCCTTGGGTGGCGGTTACTGGTTGAGGATGGAATCGAGCGCGACGCCCACGGCGTGCAGGTGCGCGGCCATGGCGGCGCTGGCTTCGTCCGCGGAGCCGGCCTCGATGGCGGCGAGGATCCGCTGGTGTTCCACGTCCGAGGCGTGCTGGCGGTCCGCCACCATGTTGAGCGTTTCGGACTGGTGCGCCAGGGCGCCCCGGATGTCCCCGACCACGCTGGCGAACACCCTGTTGCGGCTGGCGCGGGCGATGGCGGCGTGGAAGCTGGAGTCCAGGGAAACCCAGGATTCGGGGTCTGTTTCCGCGGTCATGGCGTCCACGATGTGCCGGAGCGTTTCCAGCTGTTCGTCGGTGCGGCGCTGGGCGGCGAGTCCGGCGGCGGGTACCTCGATGTGCGGCCGGGCTTCGGTGAGGTCCCGGGCGGAGTATTGGCCCAGCGTTAGGTCATTGGCCACCTTGTCGGCCACCACGAAGGTGCCCTTGCCGGTTTTGGTGACGGTGAGGCCCAGGGCGGTGCAGGAACGGAGGGCCTCGCGGATGACGGAGCGGCTGACCCCGTACTGCTGGGCGAGGGTGGCTTCGGAGCTGAGCTTGCCGCCCACGGCCGCCCTGCCGGACTCGATGTCGGCGCGGATGGCGTTGAACACCGCTTCGGCAGCGCTGAGCCGGGCCAAGGGCTGGGCTCGGAGGGACTGCTCGCCGGGGGATTCCGCAGGCTGTCCTGCTATCCGGCTGTCTGACAGGTTCATGCTTAAAATATGGCACGGGTCACACGGGCTGTCAATCGGGCACGGGACGGGGTTTCACGGCGCAGGCTGACTCCAGGATCAGGGGCCGCGGGAGCGACGTCGCTGTCCAGCCTCTAGGGCGCATCCGGGGCTGGCGGATAAGCTGTGTGTGGGGAGGCCCGTCCGGCCGACCGGGTGCGCGGCGGCGAAGGCCGTCGACGTTTGTTGGGGGCTGAAATGGAACAGGCAGTCAAGGGAAACGATCATGCGGATTTCTACCAGGAGCTGGTCTAGGCGGCGCCGGATGCACTGCTAAGGGTCGGTGCGGACGGTTCTATTGTCTTCGTCAATAACCAGACGGAACAGCTCTTTGGTTACCGGCGGGACGAGTTGCTGGACAGGCATTACGGGATGCTCCTGCCCCAGCAGTTCGAAGGCCAGTTTGCCGGCACCAGTGATGATTTCGCCTCCGGGCAGCGGATACTCCGGATGGGGACCGGCCTGGGCCTGTTCGGCGTGCACCGCGACGGGACCGAGTTCCCCATCGAAATCAGCGCCGCCGCTCTCGGGGACGGTCCGGGCGCGGACATCGTCGCCTCCGTCCGGGACGTGAGCGAACGCCGCCGCACCGACAGCGAGCTGCGGGATGCCCTTTCGCTGC
Organism: Pseudarthrobacter sp. MDT1-22; assembly: GCF_054511035.1. NCBI lineage: Bacteria > Bacillati > Actinomycetota > Actinomycetes > Micrococcales > Micrococcaceae > Pseudarthrobacter > Pseudarthrobacter sp. MDT1-22. The sequence goes on from NZ_JBTNDK010000017.1 coordinate 76,023, forward strand.
TCGGCGCCACCCTGGAATCCACCGCCGACGGCATCCTGGTGGTGACTGCCGACGGGAGGATTGCCGGTTCCAATGAACGGTTCGCCGCGTTGTGGGGCATCCCGGCGGATCTGCTGGATTCCCATGACGACGGCAAACTGATCGGTTTCGTCCTGGACCAGCTCTCCGATCCGGGCAGCTTCATGCGCAAGGTCCAAGAGCTGTATGCCGATCCGGGAGCGGAGAGCCTGGATGTGCTGGAATTCCGTGATGGCCGGACGTTTGAGCGCTACTCCCGGCCCCAACGGGTGGGGGATGACATTGTCGGCCGGGTCTGGAGCTTCCGTGATATCACGGCCCGCCGGCGTGCACAGGACCGGGCCCGTGACGCCATCGCAGAGCTGGAGGGTCTCGGCGCGATCGTTAGTTCCTCTGTCGACGCGATCATCGGCATCACCCCGGAGGGTGTGATCACCAGCTGGAATCAGGGCGCCGAACGGCTGTACGGGTATGGTGCGGACGAGGTGGCAGGCCGGGACGTCCAGTTCCTGATTCCGGATCATCTCCGCCTGAGCGAGGAGGCGTTGCTCGCTGATGTCCGGGAGCGCGGTGTAGCGCGGAGTTTCGAGGCGGAGCGCGTGCGCAAAGACGGGACGACGGTCCCCGTTTCCGTGACTATTTCACCCATCCGGGCCGAAGGCGGGGGCGTGCGCGGGATGGCGCAGATTGTCCGCGACGTCACCGGACAACGGCTCGCAGCGGCAGAGCTCCTGGCTGCGCGGGAGGCGGCGCTTGAATCGAGCCGGTTGAAGTCCGAATTCCTGGCGACGATGAGCCATGAGATCCGGACACCGATGAACGGCGTCATCGGCCTGACCGCTTTGTTGCTGGAGACCCCGCTGGATGAGACGCAGCGCCGGTATGCCGAAGGGGTGAGGGGCGCGGGCGAGGTGCTGCTGGCCCTGATCAACGACATCTTGGATCTGTCCAAGCTGGAGGCCGGGAAGGTCGATCTGGACATCGCAGCCTTTGATCCGCGGCTTCTGGTGGAGGAGGTGGCGGGCCTGGTGAGCGAGTCCGCCCGCGCCAAAGGACTGGAACTCATCGCCTACTGCCGCCCGGAGGTGCCGGCGCGGCTGTCCGGAGACGTCGGACGCATCCGGCAGGTCCTGCTCAATCTTGCCTCCAACGCCGTAAAGTTCACGCCGACCGGGGAAGTGTCCGTTCGCGTGCAGCCCGTTGACCTTCATCCCCGTGGGCCTGCGGTGCGGTTTGAAGTCCGTGACACCGGGATCGGAGTTGAGCCAGAAGATCATCTGCGCCTGTTCGAGTCCTTTTCCCAGGCCGATTCCTCCACCACGCGCCGGTACGGCGGGAGCGGTTTGGGGCTGGCGATCTCGCGGCGGCTGACCGGAGTCAGGGTCCTGGTTGTGGATGACAACGCGACCAACAGGCTGGTGCTGGAGTCCCAGCTCAGGACGTGGAACATGGACCCGGACACCGTCGGCGATGCGCGCGCTGCCCTGGACCGGTGCCGGGATGCGGCCTTCGCCGGACGGCCCTTCGACGTCGTCGTACTGGATATGTGCATGCCGGAGATGGCCGGGCTGGAGCTGGCGCGGGCCATCAGCGCCGACGGAGTTCTGGCTCCTACCTCCCTGATTATGCTGACGTCAACGCCGCAGATGGATCCGGCTGAGCTGGCAGCTGCGGGTGTCCGTGAATGGTTGATGAAACCGGTGCGCAGTTCTGAACTCTACGACCGTCTTCTGCGGCTGAGGGGAGGAACGCAGGTGGCCGAACGGCTTTCGGCCCGTGGTGTGCCGGAGAAGCAGAGCATCCCTTCCCGGGGACGCGTACTGGTAGTGGAGGACAACGAGGTGAACCAGCTCGTTGCCCGGGAGATGGTGAAAAGACTGGGCTACCTGGTTGACGTTGTGCCCGACGGGGCGGAAGCCGTCTCGGCCATTGCAGCCGTCTCCTACGCGGCCGTGCTCATGGACTGCCACATGCCGGTGATGGACGGTATTGAGGCCACCAGGACCATCCGCAAGGGGGAGGTGACGGGGCATCTGCCCATCATTGCTATGACGGCAGGCGCCCTGGACGAAGACCGTGAGCGGTGCCTCGCTGCCGGCATGGACGACTACCTCACCAAACCCGTCGACCCCGCCGCCCTGGAGGCGACCCTCGACCGATGGGTTCCGCCGGCCCCGCGGCTGGCGGGGGAAGCGCCAGCGGTGGATCCGACGGCGCTAAACCAGGCACTTCCGCCGACACCGTAAAGTCCACGTCGTCGGAGCAGGGGAAGGTTCCCTCGTGATTATAGGCACGGTACGTTCGTTCCGATTTTTCTCTATGCTGGAGCGAGTTGCCGGTCTAGAATCAGAACACAGCTAGAACGGCACGATCGTACCTATTGGAGATGCCCATGGCGAATGCATTCGGGGACCGGCTCGCAGGTGAAGTCCGGACGCGCCGGGCAGCTTTAGGCCTCACGCAGCAGGATCTCGCCGACATGGCCGGGGTCTCCGAGCGCTTTGTCCGCTTCGTTGAGCAGGGCAAGCCCAGCATCCAGCTGGACTCACTCACCGCCGTGCTGGAAACCCTGGGCCTGGAGCTCCGGCTAGCCGCCCGGGCCAGCCGCGCCGCCCGCGCCCTTGCCGGCCACGGCAAGGCCCAAGAAACAAACCCATGAAGCACCGCGTCGCCGACATCTACAAGGCCGGGGTGCTGGCTGCCCGGCTCGAACGGCACGACGGCGGCACCCGGTTCAGCTATCTGCCGGCGTACCTCGCGTCCGGGGGACCCGCCGTCGCCAGTTCCCTGCCGCTCACCGCCGAACCGGTGCTGTCCTCGGCGGGGGCTGCACCGCCCTATTTCACCGGGCTGCTGCCGGAGGGCCGCCGGCTCAACGCCCTGCGGCGGTCCATCAAGACCAGCGCGGACGATGACCTGTCGCTGCTCATCGCGGCCGGCGGCAACTCGGTGGGCGACGTCCAGATCGTGGGGCACGGAGAGCCGCTGGATCCCGACGAGCATGCTGTCCAGCTGGACCCCAAGCTGCCGGTGGACTTCGACCACCTCCTGGGCGATCCGGACCTGATCGACCCGGTTGCGCTGGCGGGCGTGCAGGACAAACTCTCTGCCGGGATGATCTCACTGCCCGTGGCCAGCGCGGGCAAACGCTTCATCCTCAAACTCAACGCGCCCGAGTTCCCGCATGTGGTGGAAAACGAGCTGGTGATGTTCCGGTACGCGGCCAAATTGCGGATTCCGCTGAGCCGGGTCCAGCTGATCCGGGACATCGCGGGCCGGCCCGGGCTTCTGGTTGAACGTTTCGACAGGGTGCCCATCCCCGGCGGCGGAGCCGACGACGTCCAGCGGCTGTCGGTGGAGGACGGCGCCCAGGTGCTGAAGCTCTACCCGGCAGACAAGTACAACGTGGCTTATGGCCAGGTCTGCCACGCATTGGCAGACTATTGCTCGGCGCCGCTCCCGGCCCTCAGGAACCTGGCGGTCCAGGGGGCGTTTGCCTGGCTGAGCGGCAACGGCGACCTGCACGCCAAGAACGTTTCCATGGTCCAGCAGCCGCATGGCGAGTGGACCATCGCCCCTGTCTACGACATTCCCTCCACCGTGGTCTACGGGGACAAGACCCTTGCGCTGACGCTGAACGGGAAGCGGAGCGGGATCTCGCGCCGGCACTTTCTTGGCTGGGCCAAGGACCTGGGACTGAGTGACCGCACGGCAGCCCAGGTGATGGAGCTCGCCCTGAAGGCGTCAGGTCCGCTGATCGCCGACCTGGAGGCAGGTACCGCGTTCGCCGGGCTCGGAGGTCCGGAGAAGAACGACGACGGCGGCTCGCCGTTCCCGGGCATGGTCACCAGGGCGTGGGTGAAGGAGCTGAAACACCGGCGGAGGCTGCTGGAAGGCTGAGGCACCCGCGGTGACTGCCGCCGTCGTGCGTTGGTTAGAGGTGCTGGATGCCTGCCCGCTGCATGGCGTCCTTGTAGACGTCCACGCTTTTGGCGAGGAGATCCTCCTGTTTTGCTTCGGAAACAGCAAAGGCCCGCCCGCCGAGCGCGCTGGCCTTGTAGATCTTGATGCCGCTGTTCTTCAGGGAAGAATGGTAGGTCTTCTCGAAGAGGGTGAGGAACGTGGAAGCGTCCGTGCCGTGGGCGATGACTGCGGAGACACGGCGGTTGATCTTCAGGAACTGCCGAAAGGGCCGCAGGCCGTCAGTCTTCTCCTGGACGTTCAGCGCCGACGGAAGCTCCGGATCCCGCACCCACGGGTACGCGTTCCACGGCATCACATAGCGCGGATCAAGCTCGGCAAGTTCGTAAATCTGGGTGGCGCGGCGGGCGGCTTCGTCGTCGTTGAAATGGGAGACGAAGCCGGATTCGGTGCCCTTGCCCGGACTGACGTGGAGGCTGACGATCCGGCATTCGTCCTCGTCGTGCACGGGGTCGATGTAGGGGACGACGGACCCTGGCTTCTTTTCCATCAGTTCATCGCAGAGCTGCGTTACCGCCGCGATGTTTGGTTCCTGTAGCAGGGCCTTTTTTTCGTCCCAGTCAATCGTCACGATCTCTCCCTCAGCAGCACGGCGTCCAGAAACAGGCGTCTTAACCCACTCTACGCTTTTGGGCGTATGGGTGCGCAGTGCAAGTTTGCTCCGGACCGGCGCCTGGCCGGGTAACGTCATGATGATGAACAGGAAAACGCTCAAGTCCGACGGCTTTGCCGGCTTCCGGAGCTTCGACAGCCTTGAGATCATCAGGGTTCCGCAGGGCACCGGGGTGTTCGCCGTTCTTCGGCCGAATGAGTTCGAGCCGCACTTCCTGAAGATCAGCACCGCCGGGACCTTCAAGAAAAAGAATCCCACTCTGCCGGCGGACGCCATATGGGCGGAATGGGTGGACGGCGCCGACATTCTCTACCTTGGCAAAGCCGGGCCGGGAAGCAAGGGCAACCGCGGCCTTCGGAATCAGATCAAGGAGTTCCTGGATTTTGGGCGGGGCAGGCCGCCGGGGCATTGGGACGGCCGCCTCATCTGGCAGCTGATCCACACGGATGAACTCATCATGGCGTGGAAAGAGGTGCCCGCCGAAGAAGTAAACCAAGCCGAGGCCGCGTATCACGCAGCCTTTATTGCGGAGCATGGCCGGCTGCCGTTCGCGAATCTCGTGCAGGCCAAGGTGCGGAACTAAGCCAGGCCGCCGTCGTACGTGAAGCGGCCGGCCACCAGCGTTGCCGCAACCGGCATGGCGGCGAATTCCGGGTCCGGCGAGGCCAGCGGATCGGCGTCGAGCACCACCAGGTCCGCCGGGTCCCCGGCCCGGAGCCGGCTCCGGCCCCTAGCTGAAGCGGCAAGTGCCTGCCGTCGGCTGATGCATTCCTGGGGATGCCACGGCCCGCGGGTGTCCTGCCGGGACCGGGTGCTGGCCGCGGACATCGCAGCCCAAGGATCCAGCGGCGCAACCGGCGCGTCCGAACCCAGCGCCAACGTGGCTCCGGCGTTGAGCAGCGACCTCAGCGGAAACGCCCGCTGCGTGCGGCCGCCCCAGTTGGCCTCCGCGGCGTCGCGGTCATCCAGTGCATGCACCGGCTGCACGCTTGCCGTAACCCCCAGACGCCCAAAGCGGGCCAAATCCTCCGTCCGGACAAACTGCGCGTGTTCAATCCGGCCGCCGATCCCTGCTCGCTCGAAGGCATCCAGCGCCACCTGGTTGGCGCCATCCCCGATCGCATGGACCGCCGGGACAAAGCCGTACTCCCGCGCCCGGCTAAGCAGGGACAACAAGTCATCAACGTTGACAGTCAGCAGCCCGTAGCCGCCGTCGGGGTAGGGATCCACACAAAACGCCGTCCGGGTGTTCAGCGAACCGTCAACGAGCACCTTCAGCGGGCCGGCGCGCAGGAGCCCCTTGCCGCCGTCGAGCTCCAGGCCCGTGCGCATGCCGTCGTGGCGGGCCCGCTCCAGGTCCTCCGGGTAGACACCGGCGTCCACCCTCAGGCTGTTGAATCCACCGGCAAAGCGGCGCAGCCAGACGTCACGGTTCCAGGTCATTTCAAAATCAACGACGCCCACAATGCCCCGGGCGGATGCTGCTTCTGCGGCATCGCGGACCCAGCCGTCCACCACTGAGTCCGGAAGTTGGCCCAGCTCACGGGTCAGCGCAAAAGCAGGTTCCTCCCGCAGCAGGCCGCCGGCGTCAACCTCCACCCCAAACCGCCGGGCGGCAGCGCTGTTCAGCCAGACAGAATGCAGGTCGTGGCTGATCAGGGCGGTGGCCTGGCTGCCGGTGGCGGCGTCGAGCATTTCCAGGGTGGGGACGTCCGCCCACAGGGCGTCGCGGAAGCCCACCCCCACCGTGGTGACCGAAGGATCGGCGTCGCGAACAGAAAGTCCGACGTCGGCCGCCGCCTCTCGCGCGGATGCGGCGGCGGACAGGTCCAGCCTGCTTGAATGCAGCGCCCACTGGGTCATGTGGACGTGCTCGTCCCAGAGCCCCGGAATGACGTAGCGCCCGTCCAGGCTGACCACGCGGGCGTCGCCCGGGATCCCGGCGCCGGCACTGATCCGGGTCACCACGCCGTCAACGATGTAAAGGTCCGAGACTGTGTCCTCGCCGGGCTGTCGGACGGAGGTCAGGACGATGTTGTTCACAGTTTCAATTCTGATAGCTCAGTCGCGGAGCAGGACTCTGACCCGACGGGAACATTGATGAAGGGTTTCGCAGCAGTCTCCACGTACCGACGCTGCCGGCCTCGAGGGCCTAGGTTGCGGGGCCCTTGAGCCGTTCCATCTCGCGGCGGTCCTTCTTGGTGGGACGTCCCGCGCCACGGTCGCGCTGCGGGAGGCCCAGTGCCGGCGCCACCGGCCTTGGCGGCGTGTGGTCGGTGAAGCAGTGCGAAGCCACCTCTGCGCCGACGCGTTTGGCGATCAGGCGGCGGACTTCGAGGGTGCGTTCGAAGCCGGACATCCGCACGGTGACGGTGTCGCCCGTGACCAGAGTGGCCGAGGCTTTGGCCGGGCTTCCGTTCAGCCGCACGTGCCCGGCCCGGCACGACGCGGTGGCGGCAGAGCGTGTCTTGTAGGCGCGGATCGCCCACAGCCACGCATCAATGCGGACGCTGGCGGGGGAGGACGGAAGGATGGTCATGGCTGGCACCGAGTATACGGCGTCGGTCTCCTACGGTCCCTCCCGGAAAATACACAGCCGCGAGCGGCAGGCTGCCCGGGCTGTTCTAAGTCCGCTGCCCTACGCCACAAGGTTCGCGGCAGCGGTGTCCATGTGCTCGCGGATTGTGTTCCGGGCCAGCGAGGCGTCTCCGGTCTCGATGGCGGTGACGATGTCGTAGTGCCGGTCCACGCTCATGTTCTTCACACCCTTGTCCCGGCCCGCGAACATGATGGACATGCGGATGGACCCTTCCAGCGACTCCCAGGAATGCAGCAGGGTTTCGTTGCCGGTCAGGCGGCACAGGGTCCGATGGAATTCCAGATCCGATTCGATGCGTTCCTGCAGGCTGGCCTTCTCTGCGGCGGCCATGGCTTCGATGGCGGCCCGCAGCGAGGTGATGACGTGCTCCCGGTCCGGGAGTTCGCACAGGGTGCGGGCCGCCAGGGATTCAAGTGCTGCCCGGACGGAGTAGATGTCGCGGATTTCCTTCTCATCCAGGTGCCGGACGGAAAGCCGGCCCCGGGGCCCGGGGGAGAGGAGGCCTTCCTGTTCGAGTTGGCGCAGCGCTTCCCGCAACGTGCCGCGGCTGATCTGGAGCATTTCCGACAGCTCGGTTTCCACCAGATGCCGCCCCGGTTCCAGCTCGCCGCTGGTGATGGCGGCGCGCAGTGCCGAGAGGGCCTGCTCGCGAAGGCTCTTCTTTTGCAGTCCCAGCAGCGTTGCTCCGGCCATCATGGTACTTCCTCAATGTCAGTCGTCAACTGTTTACAGTCGATGTGTTAACTGTCGATGGTACGCCAGAAGCGCGGCGCCAGCTGGTGCGGCCCCGCGCTTCCGGCGAAACGCTTCTACTTCAGCTCGGCGAGCACTTTTGCCACGATCTTCTGGACCGTGAGTCCGTAGCGGTCGTGGAGCGTCGGGAGCGCGCCGGCGTCGAGGAACTGGTCCGGCAGCGCCACCGGCACCACGCGTTTGCCAAGTCCGGCGGTGACGATGGCGGACGCAACCGTTTCGAAGAGGCCTCCGATCACGCTGTGGTTTTCCAGCGTCACGGCGAGGCGGTCGGTGTTGATTTCGGCCAGGACGGTGGCGGCGTCGAACGGTTTGATGGTGGGTGTGTGGACGACGGCGACGTCCACGTTGTGTGCCGCGAGGGCTTTCGCTGCCTGCAGGGCGCGCATGGTCATCAGCCCGGAGGAGATGAAGACAACGTCGTTGCCGCCGCGCAAAACCTTGGCTTTGCCGAGCTCGAAGGTGTAGTCGTATTCGTCCAGGACCGTGGGCACGTTGCCGCGGAGCAGGCGCAGGTAGGTGGGTCCGTCGCTGGTGGCGAGTTGGGGGACGGCCTGTTCGATGTCGATCGAGTCGCAGGGGTCCACGATGGTTAGGTTGGGCATGCCGCGGAAGATGGCCATGTCCTCGGTGGCCTGATGGCTGGGTCCGTAGCCGGTGGTAAGGCCCGGGAGCCCGCCGACGATGTTGACATTCAGGTTGGGTTCGGCGCTGTCGAGGCAGAGGAAGTCGTAGGCGCGGCGTGCGGCGAACACGGAGTAGGTGGAGGCGAACGGGATGAGCCCGGTTTCGGCCATGCCTGCGGCGGCGCCGAAGAGGAGCTGTTCGGCCATGCCCATCTGGAAGAACCGTTCGGGGTACGCCTGGGCGAAGATGTGCATGTCGGTGTATTTGCCGAGGTCCGCCGTGAGGCCGACAATCTTGTCGTTCTCCTGCGCGGCTTTGACGAGCGCATGCCCGAACGGTGCGGAGGCAGTTTTCTGGCCGGGGTCGGCGAAGGACGCGATCATTGCCGACGTCTTCAATTTCGGTGCGGGTCCCGTGGAAACAGCTGCGGCGCTCATAGGGCGTCCTTTCCTTCGTAGCCGGCGGTCAGCTGTTCGCGGCACGTCTTCCATTCGTGTTCTTCGATGCGCATGAAGTGCGCCTTTTCGCGCTCCTCCAGCAGCGGGACGCCGCGGCCCACCTTCGTGTCGCAAAGGATCACGGAGGGACGTCCGACGGCGGCGGCCTGGGCGGCTGCGTTGTCGAACGCTGCGAGCAGCGCGGCGATGTTGTTGCCGTCGATGCGCTGGGTGTACCAGCCGAATGCTTCCCACTTCTCGGTGACGGGTTCGGTGCGGAGGACGTTGTCGGTTTTGCCGTCGGCCTGGAGGGCGTTGATGTCCACCATGGCGGTGAGGTTGCCGAGCTGGTGGTGGTGGGCGCCCATGGCCGCTTCCCAGGTGGAGCCTTCGTCGAGTTCGCCGTCGGAGAGGAAGTTATAGATCCTGGCCGAAGAGCCTTGGTAGCGCAGGCCCAGGGCCATGCCGACGGCGATGGGGAGGCCGTGGCCCAGGGATCCGCCGGAGATTTCCATGCCGGGGGTGTAGGTGGACATCCCGGACATCGGCAGGCGGGAATCGTCCGAGCCGTACGTTTCGAGTTCGGTCACGGGGATGGTGCCGGCTTCGGCGAGGGCCGCGTAGTGTCCGATTGCATAGTGCCCGGTGGAGAGCAGGAACCGGTCCCGGGCCTCCCATTCGGGGTCCTCGGCGCGGAAACGGAGCTGGTCGGAGTACACGGTGGCCAGCATGTCTGCCGCGCCGAGGGCCTGGCCCACGTAGCCTTGGCCCTGCACCTCGCCCATGTTCAAAGCGTGATGCCGGATCCGGTACGCCGCGGCGCCGACGCGCTCGAGGCGTTCCGCAGCCGTTTCCTGGATCATGCGTTCCTTCTGGGGGAGTTCGTGTGAGTGCAGTTCGTGAGTCACGGTCATCAGACGCTCACCGACTGGGGCGTGCTTTTGGTGGCCTCATCCGCGAGCTGCCGCTCGCGCTTGCCCCAGGTCTCCCGGGTGACCAAGGCGGCCCACAGGCCGATGGCCGCGTAGAAGCTGAAGAGGAGGGCGGGGCCCATCCAGCCCAGGGAAACGAACAGGAGTGTGGTGACGAAGGGGGTGAATCCAGAGACCATGGCGGAGATCTGGTAGGCCAGTGAGGCGCCGGAGGCGCGGGTCTTGGCCTGGAAGAGCTCGGGGAACCAGGCGCCCTGGGCGCCGGCGAGGGAGTTCTGGCAAACGGCGTAGGAGATGGCGACGGTGGCGATGATGGCGATGAACATTCCGGTGTTGACCAGGAGGAACATCGGGACGCCGAACAACAGTGCGAAGGCTGTGGACCAGATGTAGAGTGGCCGGCGGCCGATCCTGTCCGTAAGCCGTGCCCAGGCCATGGTGGCGAAGATGCCGATGAAGGAAGCGATGCAGAGGGCGACGAGAGTTTCGGTCTTGTCAGCGAGCTGCTGGGTGTGGAGGTAGGAAATCATGTAGGTGATGGAGACGGCGTAGCCGGCGGTCTCGGCGATGCGGAGGCCAATGCCCTTGACGATGCTGCGCCAGTCAGTCTTGATGACCTCGATGATCGGGGACTTCACGATCGCGCCACTGTCCTTGACCTCGTCAAAGACCGGAGATTCGGGGACCTTGGCGCGGATGATCAGGCCCACCACAACCAGGACGATGCTGGCCAGGAATGGAACACGCCAGGCGAGTTCGCCGCCGAGGTTCACGCTGACCAGGAACACGAGGTTGGCGAGCAGGAGGCCAACGGGGAAGCCAGCCTGCACGATGCCGGTGTACTTGCCCTTGGACTTCCAGGGCGCGTGCTCGTAGCTCATCAGGATGGCGCCGCCCCATTCGGCACCGAAAGCAAGGCCCTGGACGATGCGGACGAAGACCAGCAGCGCGGGAGCGAGTAAGCCCACCTGGCCGTAGGTGGGCAGGAGGCCGATGATGAACGTGGCCACACCCATCAGGATCAGGGAGGCCACCAGAACCGGCTTGCGGCCCACCTTGTCGCCGAGGTGCCCGCCGATGATGCCGCCGATGGGGCGGGCGGCGAAGCCGACGCCGAGGGTGGCGAAGGCTGCCAGCGTGCCCGTCACCGGATCGCCGGTGGGGAAGAACGCCGTGCCGAAGTACAGTGCAGCCGCGGTGCCGAAGCCGATGAAGTCATACGTCTCGATAACGGCGCCAACGCCGGACCCGATTGCGACGCGCTTTGCGTCCTTTGTGCCATGCACGTGGCCGCGCATTTTGAGAGCCTCATTGCTCATTGCTGAATCCCTTTCGAAGAGCGAGGAACGCTTCCGCACCGTCGCTGTCGACTGTTAACAAATGATATGCCAGTGTGACCCACATCATGCATCAATGTCAACAGTCAATGTTTGAGGTTGACTGTCAACAATGAAATCATCTACAGTGATTCACATCACCACCCACTCGTTCAGAGGATCAACGACGATGTTCAATTCCCGACTCGGCTGCTCTTCCATCAGCTTCAGGCACCAAGACCTGCCGGCCGCTCTGCGGACTATCAGCGGCCTGGGCTTCGACGAAATCGATCTCGGCGCCCTCCCGGGAGTATGCGACCACGTGCCGTACGACCTGGATGCAGCTGCCGTTACTGCGGTGACGGCGGAAGTTGCAGCCTCCGGCCTGCGCGTCCGTTCCGTCAACGGAGATATCGGCGATCTCAACGCAGTGCTCGACGACGGCCAGCAGGTTTCCCGCGAACGGCACCTCGAGGCGCTGCTCACGCTCGCCGCCAACACCGGGGCGAAGGCGCTGGTCCTTCCGTGCGGGGCGCTGAGCCACGAACCGGTTCGGAGCGTCGACGAGGACCTGGACCAAATTGCCGCCCACCTGGTCCATGCCGGACAGCGGGCGGCGGAGTTCGGTGTCGAGCTCTGGACCGAATCCCTGCACTTCCTGAGGTTCTGCTGGAACCTGGAACGCGCGGAACTGCTGGCCGGGCGGCTGGCGGATACCGGCGTCGGAATTGTTATGGACTTCAGCCATATTGTCGCCGCCGGCGAAGATCCGCTGGAGTACCTCTCCCGCCACGAGGGCCGGATCTCCCACGTCCACCTCCGCGATGCCGTGCCCGGCAACATCAACCTCAGCATCGGCAACGGCCAGGCAGACTTCGCCGCCGGGCTCAGCGGCCTCGCGGCGAGTGGCTACACCGGCCACTTCTCCCTCGAGCTCGAAACCAGCGACGTCACGCACGACGAACGCCCCGCGGCCGCCGCCAAGGCTGCCAGCTACATCACCGACCTCATCTGACACAACACACCATCCAAGGAGCATCATGACCACCACCATCCAGCGCACCGCCGTCCTCACCGGGGCAACCTCGGACCGCGGCATCGGCATCACCACCGCCCGCCGCTACGCCAGCCAGGGCTGGGCGGTGGTTATCCTGGACCTGGACGGCGAGAAGTCCGCAAAAGTCGCCGCAGACATCGGCAATGAGTTCAACGTGCCTGCCTTCGGCCACGAGATCGACGTCGCCAACGAAAGCTCCGTCAACACCGCCTACGCGGCGGTCAAGGCGGAGATCATTGCCGGCATCCTGCCCCCGGTCGGAGCCCTCGCCAACATCGCCGGCATCACCTCCCCGGTCCCGTTCCTGGAGACCACGCTGGAGCTCTGGCACAAGGTGATGGACGTCAACGCCACCGGCACCTACCTGGTGACCAAGGCGTTCCTGCCGGACATGATCGAGAACGGCTGGGGCAGGATCGTCAACATGTCCTCGGTCTCCGCCCAGCGCGGCGGCGGCGTGTTCGGCAAGGTCCCCTACTCCGCCGCGAAGGCCGCGATCCTGGGCCTGACCAAGGCGCTGGCCCGCGAAATTGGCGCCACCGGCGTCACCGTGAACGCCATCACGCCCGGCGCCGTGGATACCAACATCCGGGTGGGCAGCACCGACGAGCAGGAAGCCGCCATCAACGCCGGCATCCCCCTGGGGCGGAACGCCACGACCGAAGAGATCGCGGCCGTCATCACGTTCCTGTCCTCCGAGGAATCCGCGTACCTCACCGGAACCACCATCGACATCAACGGCGGAAGCCACATCCACTAACAGCGCTCCACCCAGAAGACTAAGTCCACGTCAGAGAGCCCACCATGACCAAGATTTTCAACAATCCCTCCGAATTCGCAGAAGAGGCCCTGGCCGGATTCTGCGACATCCATTCCGGGCTGGTGCGTCAGGTCCCCGGCGGCGCCGTGCGGCGCCACCGCCCCGCCAAGCCCAAAGTGGCGGTCCTCGCCGGCGGCGGTTCCGGACACTACCCGGCGTTCGCCGGGCTGATCGGCACCGGACTGGCCGACGGCGCCGTGGTGGGCAACATCTTCACGTCGCCTTCGGCGCAGCAGGCCTACGCCGTGGCCAAGTCCGCGGATTCGGGCGCCGGCGTCATCTTCACCTACGGCAACTACTCCGGGGACGTGATGAACTTCGGCATGGCCAGCGAACGCCTCGCCGCCGAAGGGATCCAGGTCGAGAACGTCCTGGTCACCGACGACATCGCCAGCGCACCGCCGTCGGAATCCGACAAACGCCGCGGCATCGCCGGTGACTTCACGGTCTTCAAGATCATGGGCGCTGCAGCTGAGGCGGGCGCTGACCTGGCCGACGTCGTCCGCCTGGGCCGGAAGGCCAACAGCCTGACGAGGACCATCGGCAGCGCTTTCCACGGCTGCACGTTTCCCGGCGCCGACGCCCCGCTGTTTACGCTCCCGGACAAGCAGATGGGCCTCGGCCTGGGAATCCACGGCGAACCCGGCCTGTTCGACACCGATTTGCCGTCCGCCAAGTGAACTCGGCCAGGAATTTGTGGCCCGGCTGCTGGCCGAAACCCCGCCCGGCGCCGGCGACCGGCTCGCGGTGATCCTCAATGGGCTGGGGTCCACCAAGCACGAGGAGCTCTTTGTCCTCTGGCTGACCGTGGCCCCGCTCCTGCGGGACGCCGGCTACACGCGGGTGAAGCCCGAGGTGGGCGAGCTCGTCACCAGCCTCGACATGTCCGGCGTCTCCCTCACCATCACCTGGCTGGATGCGGAGCTGGAACCGCTCTGGACGGCGCCCGCGGAAACCCCTGCGTACCGCCGAGGAACTACCGCCGTTCAGTCAGGGGACGCCTCCGGCGAGGAAACGTCCGACGCCGGGACGGCCGATGCGCCATTCGAGGCCGACGCCGACTCCCGCACCTACGCCGTCCAGTGCGTTGCGGCGCTCGAAGCCGCCCGCCAATCGCTGCATGCGGCCGAGTCGCGGCTGGGGGACCTCGATGCCGTGGCCGGCGACGGTGACCACGGCCGCGGAATGGTCCGCGGGATCGACGCCGCCGCCACAGCAGGCGCCGCGGCCGGTACCCGAGGTGCCGGGGCGGGCTCGGTCCTGGTCGCCGCCGGTGACGCCTGGGCAGACAAGGCCGGCGGCACCTCCGGAGTTCTATGGGGTGCGGGGCTGCGGGCGTTGGGCGAATCCTTGGGGGACCACAGGGTCCCTGGCGCCGAGGAACTGGCGGCCGGAATGAGCGCCTTCGCTGCCAGAATCACTGACCTGGGGAAGGCCGGACCGGGCGACAAGACAATGGTGGATGCGCTCCTGCCGTTCACGGAAGCCTTCACCCGGCTGGTGCAGGAGGGTGCAGAACCGCGTCAGGCCTGGGCCTCCGCGGCCCTTGACGCTGTGGCGGCGGCCGAGGCCACGGCCGCACTCCGCCCACTGAAGGGACGGGCGCGGCCACTGGCGGAGAAGAGCCTGGGCACGCCGGACCCCGGAGCCACGTCCCTCGCCATGATTTTCACGGTCATGGGGCCCTTCCTGGCAGGTTCGGGCCAGCCCGGCTCCAGTCAATCACGTATCACATCCAACCAGACCGCAAGGGCACTTTCATGACCATGGACCCAGCAACCCCCACTCCAGCAACCCCCACTCCAGCAACCCCGGGACTGCGTCTGGTCTTGGGCGCCGATGAGGCCGGCGTCGACTACAAAAACCGCATCCTGGCCGACCTGCAGGACGACCCGAGGATCAGCGAAATCATCGACATCGGGGTCAACCGGAGCGACGCCCCGGCGGACTTCGTCAGGCCCTACCCGTACGTTGGTATTGCGGCGGGAGAGCTGATCCGCGACGGGCGTGCCGACCGTGCCATTCTGTTCTGCGGGACAGGAATCGGTGTGGCGATTGCCGCCAACAAGGTGGACGGAATCCGCGCCACGACGGCCCATGATTCGTTGTCCGTGGAGCGGTCCGTACTGTCCAATGACTGCCAGGTCCTCGCCATGGGGCAGCGCGTTGTGGGAGTGGAACTGGCCAGCAGGCTGGCCCGAGAATGGATCGGCTACACGTTCGACCCCAGCTCGGCCTCGGCGGACAAGGTCAAGGTGCTCACGGACTTCGAGGGCTGCTCCTAGGCTTCCCGGGTGGCGGGGGACTTGGTCTGCGCCGGATCGCGTTCCGCGAGTGAGCCGATGGCGTCGTCGATCTTCTTCAGGACCTCAGGCTCCAGCGTCACACCCGCAGCGGCCACGGTGTCTGCGAGCTGCTCAGGGCGCGACGCCCCGACGATGGCGGAGGCAACGTTCGGGTTCTGCAGCACCCAGGCAACCGCGAGTTGGGGCATGGTGAGCCCGGCTTCCGCGGCGATCGGCTTGAGGTCCTGGACACCGGCGAGGACGTCGTCACGCATCCAGCGCTGGATCATCCTGGCGCCGCCCTTGTCATCCGTGGCGCGGCTGCCTTCGGGCGCAGGCTGGCCGGGCAGGTACTTTCCGCTCAGCACACCCTGCGCCATGGGGGACCAGACGATCTGGGACACGCCCAGCTCCTCCGACGCCGGCACAACCTCGGCCTCGATGACGCGCCACAGCATGGAGTACTGCGGCTGGTTGGAGATCAGCTGGAAACCCAGTTGCCTGGACAGGGCATGGCCCTCGCGGAGCTGCTCCGCGGTCCACTCGCTGACGCCGATGTACAGCGCCTTGCCTTGGCGGACAATGTCCGCGAACGCCTGCATGGTCTCTTCCAACGGCGTTTCGAAGTCGTACCGGTGGGCCTGGTAGAGGTCCACGTAGTCCGTCTGGAGCCGGCTGAGCGAGCCGTTGATCGACTCCATGATGTGCTTGCGGGACAGGCCCAGATCGTTTTTGCCCTTGGGGCCGGTGGGGCCGAAGACCTTGGTGAAGATCTCCAGGGACTCCCGGCGTTCGCCCTTCAGTGCCTCGCCGAGGACTGTTTCCGCTGCTGTGTTGGCGTAGACGTCCGCCGTGTCAAAGGTGCTGATGCCGGCGTCGAGCGCGGCCCGCACGCACTGGGTGGCGACGTCGTTCTCCACCTGTGAGCCGTGCGTCAGCCAGTTGCCGAACGTGATTTCCGAGACTTTGAGGCCGCTGTTTCCGAGGTATCTGAATTCCATGGTTTCCACGCTAGCGGAGATAGTTATTGAGGGAAAGGGCTTTCCGCAAACGCACGACGGCGTTGCGGCCGCCCCCGCGATCAGCGGCGGCGGAGTTCCGCGTACTCCAGGGACGGCACTATCGCCCCGGCGTCGCGCTCCACGAAGTTGGTCCCAGGCGGCACCAGTTCGTCGATCGCGTCCAGCACGGACTCCCCCAGGAGGGTGTCCGCGGCCTTGAGATAGGCCTTGAGATGGTCCTCGGTGCGCGGGCCGATGATCACACTGCTGACGGCGGGTGGTTCAGCGCGAACCCGATGGACAGTTCCACGAGCGAGATTTCCAGCTTGTCGGCCAGCCGGGCCAGCGCGTCCGCAGCCAGCAGCTTCCGCTCGCTGGACGGCCCGGAAATGTCGGAGCGTCCCGGAAGTGAATGGACTCGGGTTGGCGGTTTGCCGGCATCGAGGACGAACTCGCCGGACAACCAGCCCCCGGCCAGCGGACCGTAGGCGAGTACACCCAGGCCGTACTGCTGCGCAATGGGCAGGACATCGCGTTCGTTGCCGCGGACCAGCATCGAATAGGGGACCTGGTTGGCTACGGGCGGGATCAGGTGGTTGGTGGTGGCCAGCCACTGGGCCTCCACGAGTTGCGCCGGGGTGAACACCGAGGTGCCGTAGTAGAGGATCTTTCCCTGCCGGATGAGGTCGTTCAGGGCGGTGATGGTCTCGAGCACGTCGGTGTTGTAGTCCGGCCGGTGCGCCTGGTACAGATCGATCCGGTCTGGATGATGCGGATGCTTTCATCCGCGCCGGTGGGGGCGCCGCCTGCCTGGAGGCCGCCGGCTGCGCCGCCCGACCCTTCGCCAAAGTTCATGGTGCCCAGTGTGAGCGGGCTGATGGGCGTGCCGGACTGCCCGAACCCACGAAGTTCGCTGAGGCTCATCCCCGGCTCCTCACAATCGATTTCCCACGCGGATTGCTGTGGATCGTCACGACGCTACACAAATTCGGGGCCAGCCCGCAGGAAGATGCCACAGTGCTTCGCTTTTCGTAGCACGGGGTAACGCGGGCCGGGGCAGCGACGGTTTGTGACGGCCCGGGAACCGCACGGTCCTCAGCTCCGGTCGGCAGGCAGCTTGGCCTTGAGGACGTTCGCGTGGCCGGACAACGACACCAGCGATCCGGTGTCCAGCAGGGACAGGGGCGCGGGGGTGGGCGGCTTCGTGAAGGAGCGGGCGGCTCCAAGGCCGGCGCTCTCACGGCTGGGGTCGCGGTTGGAGTTGTCCCGCGCAGGGTTGTCCTGGTGCAGCGCTGACTCCACCAACGGAGCCACCGCTTCCACCTTCGCCGCGGGAACGGAGGGACCGGGAAGATCGCGGACCGAGATCTTGATTTCGGGGGCGGCCGCCCGGGCGCGCGCCATGGCCCGGGCATCCGCTTCGGCCACCGCGGCAGCCCAGTCCTCGGCGAGCACCGGGGGTTCCTTGCGGGCCGCGGTGAGCAGCGGGTGATGCTCCACTGCATGGTGGAAGCGGGGCCGGAGTTCGGAGGGTTTCAGGAAGGTGCGGGCGTCTTGAAGGGCTTTGCGCCAGCTGCGCGGCGCGCTCACTGCGGCCACGGCGGCCGCGCTGTGGGCAAACATCGTGGACAGGGCTGCGCCGGTTGTCGTCCGTAGGGCGCCGGCCCGTGCCACCAATGCTGCCCGCAGCACCCCGGCGCGGGCCGGCTGGCCGGCAGACGGGGCGGCAGCGCCGTCGTCGTGCGTTCCGTCGAGGGCGCCCGACGGCGGCACGGACTCCCCGGTCAGGCGGACCAGGGGGAGGGTTTCGTGTTTGGGGAGCCGCCCAAAGAGGGCCATTACGGTCAGCACAAACAGCCGCCCGGCGCCGGCAAGCAGCAAGGTGATGACCACCAGCAGGAACAGGCCCAGGAACATCAGGAGCGCCAGGCCGAGCGTGCCGAAAAAAGTCAGGTTGAGAGCGATCGTCGTTGAATCTCCCACGTCATCTCTCCTCTCTGCCGGCGGCGGAGTCCGTCCCGGCACTCATCACCACGGGCAACAGCCCTCCTCCACCTTACGGACTATTTTTCGGTCCTGCCGCTCCCGGGCGGGGTTCGTCCGAGGTTGTTTCGAAGCTGTTACCGGATATGACAACACCGGCTGCGGCCTATAGTCGGAAGGGACCCACGATGCCGCCGGAAAGCGGTCCGGACAACCGCGACAGGAGCACCATGCCCGAGAATCCGATCAACGCCGGCCCGTGCGTTTGCCTGTCCGGCGAGGCCTACGCGGACTGCTGCGGACGGTTCCATAATGGCGGGGCCGAAGCCGCCACGGCGGAGCAGCTGATGCGCTCCCGCTACAGTGCGTTTGTCCTGCGGAACGCCGAATATCTCCGGAAAACCTGGTATCCGGACACCGCACCTTCGGATCTGGAGCTGGATCCTGCCATGGAGTGGCGCCGCTTGGACATCCTGTCCACGAGCCGCGGCGGCCCGCTGGATACTGAGGGGACCGTGGAGTTCAAGGCCCACTTCCGGCACGACGGCGAACGCGGAGTCCACCACGAAACCAGCCGTTTTGTCCGCGAGAACCGCCGCTGGTACTACGTCGACGCCGTGATGCTCGCCTAGCCCCCGTTGTACGTTTCGTCCGGCGTGAAGCCTGCCCGGTCCACCTTGCGGTGGAAGTGCATGCCCGCCAGGCCGCCGAGCACGGCACCCACCAGCGCGACCAGGGCCACCACAACGGCGGCAATGATGCTGGTGAGCGTCAGTTCGCCTTCGTTGATGGGGATCCGGGGGAAGCTGTTCAGGTTGGCCAGGACGTTGAACTGCTGGCCGGCGATGATGCCCAGCAGAGCAATCACCACCGCGGCAATAAGCGCCCAGATCCACACCATAAAACCCTGCCGGGCGCCGTTGAACCGGGCCATCCGGCCGGCAACGTAGCCGCCGGAGTAGTAGGAGACGAACAGGACCACCAGCAGGACAATGATGCCCACCAGCCCGACGGCGCCGTTGGTCGTCACCTGGTTGACGGCCTCGTTCACGTCGGTGTTGTTCGCCAGGCCTACCGCGGTTCCGGCTGCGGCCACAAAGGCTGTGAGCAGGACGGCCATGCCGGTGGCAGCGAGCCAGCCGAAAAAGGCCGAGCCCACTTTGATGCCGCCGAACTGCTCCTTCTCCCTGGCTACGGCCGTCTGCTGGTCGGTCAGGCGCGGATCCGTCAGGCGTGGATCCAGCACCGAAGCGTCGGCCATCGGCGCTGGGGCTGCCCGGGCATATCCCGGCTCGGCATAGGACTCTGGCGTCTGTTCGAAGGCTCGCGTGGGCTCGCCACTGGCGAAGGATTGATCACGAGCAGTTTCATTCCGTAGATTCGCGTTCCGCGTCGTCGGCGGAAGCCTGTCCTCTGGGTCCGTTTGGTTGCTCATGGGTCAACTCAACCACTGGTGACCAGCGATAACAAGGATGCTTATGAGTTGCTAGCGGTACTTCCGGTGCAGGTTCTCCTTGGTGGACGCCCCCGGCGTGGCATCGGCGATCCACGGGCCGGTGCCCTCCGACGGATCCAGTACGCCCGCCTCAAGCCAGGTGTAATCCCCGGCCAGGACCTTGCGCGAAAGGATGTGGTCGACGTCGTCCGTGTTCCGCCACAGCTGGTCAAAGTACTCGTCAATGCGGACGCGGGCCTGCTCGCAATATGCCTCTGCAAGTTCGTAGGCACTGGCGGCACGTTCGGGCGTGGTGCGAAGGATCATCTCTGCCCGGGAACAGCAGGCGGCCATGGCGAACAGCTCGGCGCCGATATCCACCACCCGGCCCAGGAACGCCTGCTTGTACTCCAGCTTCGCCTGCCAGCGCCCCATGCCGTAGAACGTCTGGCGGGCCAGCCGGCGCGAGGACCGTTCCACAAAGCGCAGTTGCTTGGCCAGCCTGCCGAAGTCGCTGTAGGACCGGGGGTCCATTCCGGCGCCGGCCACCAGTTTGGGCAGCCAGCGGGCATAAAAACCTGAAGCCCCGACGGCGGCCCTCGCTTTGTCCTGGAGGCTCGCGTCCACGGACGCAAGGTCGCCCGCGGCGGCCAGGTGGGCGTCCACGGCTTCCCGGGCGATGAGGAGTTTCATGATCTCCGAGGAGCCCTCGAAGATCCGGTTGATCCGGAGGTCGCGCAGCTGCTGCTCGGCCGGAACCGCGCGTTCTCCGCGGGCTTCCAAGGACTCCGCCGTCTCGAAGCCACGGCCGCCGCGGATCTGGACCAGTTCGTCGGCGATCCGGTAGCTGATCTCGGAGGACCACAGCTTGGCCAGGGCAGCCTCGATCCGCACGTCCTTCTGCCCGGCGTCGGCGAGTTCCGCGGACAGTTCGAAGACGGCGTCCAGGGCGAAGGCCGATGCGGCGATAAAGGCGATCTTCTTGCCCACGGCCTCGTGCTTGCCCACCGGCTGACCCCACTGGGTGCGGGCGTTGGACCATTCCCGGGCGATCTTCAGGCTCCAGCGGCCGGACGCGACGCACAACGCCGGCAGGGAAAGCCGGCCCGTGTTCAGAGTGGTGAGGGCGATCTTCAGGCCCTGGCCCTCGCGGCCCAGCCTGTTTGCCGCAGGCACCCGCACCTGGTGGAAGCGGGTGACACCGTTTTCGATCCCACGCAGCCCCATAAACGTGTTGCGGTTCTCCACGGTGATGCCGGGGGAGTCCATTTCCACCACAAAGGCGCTGATGCCGCCCTTATGTTCGGTGCCGTCCTTATCGGTGTGGGCCGGCACCACGGCCATCACCACCACCAGCTCGGCGATCACACCGTTGGTGGTCCAGAGTTTCACGCCGTCCAGGACGTAACTCCCGCCGTCGTCCGTGGGAACGGCGGTGCTGCCCATCCGGGCGGGATCGCTGCCCACGTCCGGTTCCGTCAGGAGGAAAGCCGTGATGGCGCCGGCGGCGCAGCGCGGCAGGTACTCGCGTTTCTGGTCCGGCGTGCCAAAGACCTTCACGGGCTCGGGGACGCCGATGGACTGGTGCGCGGAGATCAGGGCGCCAATGCTCGGGTGGACACTGCCGAGCAGCGCCAGGGCCCGGCCGTAGTAGACCAGGGACAGGCCGAGCCCGCCGTACTCCTGCGGGATTTTCATGCCAAAGACGCCCAGGCCCGCCAGGCCCTGGAGGTACTCGTCCGGGATCCGGGCCTCGCGTTCGATCACGCGCCCGGACATGGTGCGGGCGTACGCGGTGAGGCGCTCCATGAAGGCCTCACCGCGTACCACGTCATCGGCGTTCGCTTTCGGCCAGGGGTGGATGAGGCTGAGGTCGAAATTCCCCAGGTAGAGTCCCTTGGCGAAGCTGGGCCGGTCCCAGTCGAGTTCGCGGGAGGCTTCAGCAAGTGCCCGGGCGTCCGCCGCGGTGGCTTCGGGCCCAATATTGGCCGCGGCGACGGGGACTTCGGCGTCCGGGGCATCCGTGGCAGGAACTTCGGTGGCAGGTGGGTTCGTGGCGGGACTGTCAGTGGCGAAGCTCATGGGGTATCTCCTCTGACCGGGATGGCCGGTTCAAGCCATGGATCCGCCGGGTTGGAGAACCCTTCAGCTGTCTCTCAACATTACCCGCGGGTAGCTTCCAGTGCTAGGGGATGGCTGGCCCTGGAAGTCCCCCGGGGATCCGGTGGAGGCGTGGTGGACCAGCCTGTCCCAGCCGCTGTTGATCCCGTGGACCACCGTCAGCAGCGTCGTGGAGGCGAGGAACCAGGCGAACTTGCCTACCCCAACCATGACCAGGGCCAGGAAGCCCGCTGTCAGGACGAAGGCCACCAGGACCAGGCCAAACACCAGGGTTCCGATGAACACCATGGTGGCCGTCTCCACTGCACTTAAGTCGAACTGCATTGTTCCCCCTGCTGCGCCGTTGCTTCGGTTGAGATCAGTAGCATGAGCGTAGGGGGTGCTGAGGCGTCCCAGCCAGACCTGCCCCGCCGTCACGGCGGGTTGATGCGGGATCGCAATGCTACCGGGACGTAGGTCACGGAGCGGTCGCGGAAGTCACTGTCCGCGCTTGCCTTCAGTCGTCGTCGAACTCCGGGGCGGCCTGGTTCAGGACCGCGAAGTCGGCGCCGAGCCCCACCTCAACCTGGGAACCGTTGTCCAGCCTGACTTCAACCTCGTACGCGACGTTCCCGTCATTTTCCCGTTCCACCTCGATGACACTGCCCTGGCCCACCCTGGCCAATGCGGCGTTCGCGGCCTGGTCATGGTCCGCAGTGTTAAGTGGTGCCAGATTGGAATCGTCGTCCCGCTCAGGCCCCGGGACGGTGGACACCGGCACTGACCGGTCGACGTTGACCCCGATCTTGCTCAAGGGCTGATCTCCGCTGGTCCCGGTGCTCGCGGCGACCGCCACTGTCGCGCCACCCAGAATGACAGCCGCAGCCGCCAGGCCGGTGATCAGTGCAGCTTTTTCACGCATGACAAACTCCTCTCAGGTGATCTAAACAGTGTGCTCCCGCGGCCAGCAAGGTACAACGATTATTCGGTCGCGGGGCCTGCGTTAACCTTGTAGTTGGCAGCTTTCGCGATCCGCGCTGCCCAACCATCCCCCAGCAGCTGAAGGAGAGTGCGTGCCCCGCTCCGCCAGGTCATCCGCTGACGCGATCAGTGCCCGGCTCCGGGACCTCGAACTCCTCACAAAGGGACCCGCCTGGGCCCTGACGCGCTCGGCGCCCTGGGTGATCGCGGTGCTGCAGGCATCCTTTACCCGCACGCGTCCGCAGCTTCCGCTCGAGGAGTTCCACGCCGACGTCGACTCCTTCCTTGAACAGCTCCGGCGCCAGGAGCCCGGGCCGGGTGGTGCCGCCATCGGCACGTCGTCCGGCAGGAACTATGCGGACGAGTGGACACGCAAGCATTTCCTGACCCGCCGCAACCAGTCGGGGCAGATCGTTTACGAGGTGACCGAGCCGGCCGCCCGCGTGCTTGCCTTCCTGGACAGCCTTTCCAGCGAGCGTTCCACACTGAACGGTTCGCGGCTGGGTACCCTCCTCGGCGACGTGGAGAAGCTGGCCAATGAGACCAATCCGGACCAGAGTGCCCGGCTGGAATCCCTTGAGGACGAGATCGGGGAACGGCAGCAGCTGATCCAGGACATCAGCTCCGGCGACTTTGACGGCCTGCTGGACGACGACGAAGCGGTGGAAGCCGCCGGGAACATCCTGGACCTCGCCGCCAGCCTGCCCGCCGACTACAAAAAGATGCGCGACCGCATCGAGGAACTGGTGGGCGAGCTGCGCAACCAGATCATCGAGGAGTCGCTGAGCAAAGGCGCCACCATGGCGCAGGTGCTCGACGCGGACAAGCGGCTGCGGCAGAGCCCCGAAGGCAGGACCTTCCGCTCCTTCACCGCATTCCTGGAAGACCCGCAGCAGCAGCTCCGGTTCCGGTCGGCCATCGGTGAGGTCCTCAGCCGGCAGTTCGCCGACGACCTTTCCCCGGAGGACCGCGAGACGCTCAAGAACCTGGTGGCCGAGCTCCGCCACCAGCACAGCCAGATCCAGCGGATCTACGGCAAGCTCAGCGAAAGCCTGAACACCTACGTCCAGAGCGACGACTTCCGCCAGTCCGTCCGCCTCCGGAAGGTCCTGCGCGAAGCCGAGCAGGCCATCAGGACCCTGCCGTATGAACGCGAACGGCCTGGCCTGGTCCGCGGTCCGGAGCTGTTCAACGCCGGGTTCGAATCGCTGGCCATGGTCAAGCTCTACGACCCGGACGAGTTCGCCGTCCCGCCCAAGCTGGCCGACCCCATCGCCTTCAGCGACTCCGACCGCGTGCGCTCGCCGAGGACAGGCAAGGCCCGTCCCGAGGCCATCCGGGCCGCCGTGGCCGGCGCGTCCACCCTGGCCGAGG
Organism: Pseudarthrobacter sp. MDT1-22; assembly: GCF_054511035.1. Taxonomy (NCBI): domain Bacteria; kingdom Bacillati; phylum Actinomycetota; class Actinomycetes; order Micrococcales; family Micrococcaceae; genus Pseudarthrobacter; species Pseudarthrobacter sp. MDT1-22. The sequence goes on from NZ_JBTNDK010000017.1 coordinate 100,335, forward strand.
CCTGGGGACAGCTCCCGCCGGAGGAACAGCACATCAACTCCATCCGCGCACTCCTCTCGCACGCCCTCCAGGAAGGCGCGGCCTTTGACCGCGACGCCTGGCATGGCCTGGACTACGAACAGATCGACGGCACCACCCGCACGGCGTACCTGCCGGTGGTCACCCTCAAGAAGGATTGACGATGACTGAAGAAATTACGACGGCGGCACCCCCCGTTGAGGAGGCCGCACCGGCGGTTGAGCCCGAGATCCAGGGGATTTCGATGCTCCTATGGTTGTCAAGCGGCGTTTTGGAGGGTTTCGTGGCCTTGTTGGATCTTGATGAGGATGGGATGAATTTCGCGGCAGACGTAGCGTTT
>NZ_JBTNDK010000018.1:0-98619 GCF_054511035.1 Pseudarthrobacter sp. MDT1-22
GGCGGCGAACGCAAACCCTATGGTGACCGTGACAACAAGCCTTATGGTGACCGTCCGCGCCGCGAAGGTGACGGCGAACGTCGAGGTTTCTCCGGCGGTGACAACCGCAAGCCGTTCGGAGACCGCCAGGACCGCGCCCCCCGCAGCTTTGACCGTGGCGATTCCGGCCCCCGCCAGTTCGGCAAGGACCGTGCAGAAGACCGCCCGGTCCGTGTACCCAACGCGCGTGACCTTCGCAGCGCGAACCGCCCGGACCGCGAACGTTCCCCGGAAATCGATGAGGATGTCACGGGCAAGGAGCTTGACCGCGCTACGCAGCACCAGATCAAGACCCTGGAAGACAAGAGCGCCGAGTGGGTTGCCCGCCACCTGGTAATGGCCGGACGCCTGATCGACGAAGAGCCCGAGCTGGCTTTCCAGCACGCCCTCGCCGCGAGCCGGCGTGGTGGCCGGCTGGCTGCCGTCCGTGAAGCCGTCGGACTCACTGCTTACGCGGCAGGACACTACGGCGAAGCACTGCGCGAATTCCGGACCTACCGCCGCATCAGCGGTTCAAACATCCACCTGCCCGTGATGGCAGACTGCGAACGCGGACTTGGTCGGCCTGACCGCGCCCTCGACGTTGTACGTTCCGAGGAAGCCAAAGACCTGGACGCGCCCGGCAAAGTCGAACTGGCCATGGTTGCAGCCGGGGCCCGGACCGACCTCGGACAGCTGGACGCCGCCGTAGCAGAACTGGAAATTCCCCAGCTGGACATGAACCGGGCGTTCTCCTACAGCCCGCGGCTGTTCCGGGCCTACGCCAACGCCCTGTCCGGTGTTGGTCGGGAAGATGAGGCGGCAAAATGGCAGAAGCAGGCAGTTGTGGCTGAAAATGCCCTGGGCCTCGGCGTCGATGAGGAACCCGACATCGTGGACCTCGGCTGGGACGAGGAAGAGGAAGCCCGCGAGGAAGCCCAGCGCCGGCGTCTGCTGGAGCGAGCTGCCGCAGGCCCCGAAGCCACTGCTTCCACGCCCGCTGCCCGTTCCGAGGTAGCCGCGGAGAAGACTGCCGTTGAGGCCGCCGCCGTGGATGCAGAGATCGACGACGTGGAATCGGATTTCTTCGAGTCCGATGACGCCGAGTCTGACGAGGATTCCCTCGAAGCAGATGAGCTGGAAGCCGGCGACGCCGAGCACGGTGAAGAAGTGCGCGATGAAGAAGAGCACAGCGAAGCAGACGACAGCAGCAACGGCGTCGATGGCCACTCTGACGGACGGGACAGCTAGCGCGCTATGACTGAAGTTCCACTGATTTCCCTGTTCGACGCCCTTTTGGCGGACCTGGACGGCGTGGTCTACGCCGGGCAGCACGCCATCCCAGGCGCCGTGGACTCGCTGCAGCAACTGGAGGGTTTGGGCATTGGCCTGGGGTATGTCACCAACAATGCCTCCCGCACCCCGGCGCAGGTAGCGGCGCATCTCCGTGAACTAGGTGCACCGGCGGACGACGACCAGGTGGTCAGCTCCTCGCAAGCCGCGGCCGAACTCCTGGCGTCACTCGTCGCCCCCGGAGCGCGGGTGCTCATCACCGGCAGCCCCGCTCTGGCGCAGGAAATCGAGCTGGTGGGATTGACGCCTGTTTACAGCCAGGACGAGGATCCGGTAGCCGTGGTCCAGGGATTCAATCCCGGGATCAGCTGGAAAGATCTTGCCGAGGCGGCGTACGTCGTGTCGGCCGGAGCACTGTGGATCGCAACCAACACCGATATGTCCATTCCGCAGGCACGCGGCATAGCCCCGGGCAACGGCACCCTGGTGGCAGCTGTAGCCGCCGCCACCGGACAGACGCCGCAGGTTGCCGGCAAGCCGGAGGCCCCGCTCTTCCACGCCGCCGCCAAACGGCTCACGGCTGACCGCCCGCTGGTGGTGGGCGACCGTCTGGACACCGACATCCTCGGCGGCAACAACGCCGGGTTTGCCACGGTGGCAGTGCTGACCGGCGTCGACACCACAGCTAGCATCCTGGCCGCACGCACTGCGGAACGCCCGGACTACATCATCAATTCCCTCAGCGACCTCCACCGCCCCTACCCGGCGCTGGACCACACTGACGGAACGCACCGCTGCGGGGCCTCCACTGCGCGGGTCAGCGGTGACACTATCCACGTCAGCGGCAGCGAGAGCGACCTGGATTCCTGGCGGGCCGCCTGCGCCGCCTGGTGGACTGCGGTCCCCGACGCCGCACTGCCCACCGAACCCAAACTCGAGTGGCGCAATCATTAGACTGGTCCAATGACTGAGCTGAACGAACCGCACCATCCGGAAGCAGCCCAGCCAACACAGGAATGGCCGGACACGGCGGCGTCGGCAACCAGCGATCCATCCATTGCGGCGATAACGGCCGCGCTGGACGGCGTCGAACGGTTGCCCGTGTCTGAGCATGAGGCTGTTTACAGCGACCTCCACGATGCCCTGCTGCACGCGTTGAACGAAGAGGCCCCAAACGGCGAAGGAGACGCTTGAGCATGGCACGACTTGACCAGGCGCTCGTCGCCCGCGGCCTGGCCAGGTCCCGGACCCACGCTGCTTCGTTGATCGCCGAGGGCAAGGTGAGCTCGGCCGGGCAGGTCCTGTCCAAGGCGTCCCTCCAGGTCGACGACGGCAAGGACCTGTCGGTCGAGCACACGGAAGAGGACAGCTACGTCAGCCGGGCCGGCCACAAGCTCGCCGGCGCTCTGGACGTATTCCCGGAGGTCACGGTTGCGGGCAAAAGGTGCCTGGACGCCGGCGCCTCCACCGGCGGCTTCACCGAGGTGCTCCTGCGGCGCGGTGCGGCACACGTGGTGGCCGTCGACGTCGGCCATGACCAGCTCGTCCCGCAACTCCGCGCCGATGACCGCGTAGCCGTGCATGAAGGCATGAACGTGCGGTACATGGCGCCGGAGGACATCGGCGGCCAGGCCGAACTCACGGTAGCCGACCTCTCCTTCATCTCGCTGACCCTGGTGGTCCTGCCCCTGGCGCTGTGCACGCAGCCGGGCGGCGATCTGGTGCTGATGGTGAAGCCCCAGTTCGAGATCGGCAAGGACCGGCTGGGCCGCACCGGCGTGGTCAATTCCGAGCGCGAACGCCGGATGGCAGTGGAAAAAGTTGCCAATGCAGCGCTCGACGCCGGACTGGACTTATGCGGCTTAGCGGCCAGTCCGCTGCCTGGCCAGGACGGAAACGTCGAATACTTCCTGTGGATAAAGCGCAGGATGACCCAAGAACTGCCTAAGATCGAAGAGCGCCTCGCAGCCATTGACGGATTGCTTGGCCGAATCTGGCCGAACCACTAGAAAGCGGAATCCGATGAGCAGGCGAGTACTTGTCCTTGCCCACACTGGCCGCGAGGAATCACTGAAGGCCGCTTGGGAAGCCTGCGCCCAACTGCATGACTTCGGCATTGTTCCCGTCATGCAAGAGTCCGAGCTGCGCGACATGGAAAGATTCTTCGGTCAGCTCACCCAGCCGGTGGAGATCCTGCACGACCACGTACAGCTGCCGGACGTCGAGCTGGTGATGGTCCTGGGCGGTGACGGCACCATCCTGCGCGCCGCAGAGCTGGTGCGCGAGGTGGACGTACCCTTGCTGGGCGTCAACCTTGGCCACGTCGGCTTCCTGGCCGAGAGCGAGCGGGCGGACCTGGCCCAAACGGTGGAATGGATTGCCCGCCGAGACTACACGGTTGAAGAGCGCATGACCATCGACGTCCAGGTCTGGGTCCGCGGCCAGAAGATCTGGCATACCTGGGCCCTGAATGAGGCCGCGATCGAAAAGGGCAACCGCGAACGCATGATCGAGGTGGTGACCGAAGTGGATGAGCGCCCGCTGACGTCCTTCGGCTGCGACGGCGTGGTGGTGGCCACCCCCACAGGCTCCACCGCGTACGCGTTTTCCGCCGGCGGGCCCGTCGTGTGGCCGGAGGTCGAGGCCCTGGTGATAGTTCCCATCAGCGCCCACGCGCTCTTTGCCAAACCGCTGGTGGTATCGCCCCGGTCCCGGCTGGCCGTGGAAGTCCTCACCCGCACCGGTGCCCAGGGTGTGCTCTGGTGCGATGGCCGGCGCTCCGTGGACCTGCCGCCCGGCGCCCGGGTTGAAGTGACCAAGTCCGCCACTCCGGTCAGGCTGGCCAGGACGCACCAGACGCCCTTTTCAGCGCGTCTGGTCCGCAAATTCGAACTCCCCATTCACGGCTGGCGCGGGCCCGTGCCGCAGTCGGAGACGATTCACACCGGACCCATCCCGATCGTCCGGACGCCGCGGCCCAGGCCGCCGCTCCAGCTTGCCTCCGGCGACCAGCCGGAGGACGATACCGATCCCGCGACCGCAAAGTGAACCATGCTTGAAGAACTGAGAATCCGCGATCTGGGCGTCATCACCGACGCCACGCTGCCGCTGGGCCCCGGGCTGAGCGTCGTTACCGGCGAAACCGGTGCCGGCAAAACGATGGTGGTCACCGCCGTCGGCCTACTGCTGGGGGCGAGGTCCGACGCCGGGGCGGTCCGGAGCGGGGCGAAGAGCGCCACGGCGGAGGCCGTCCTCAAGCTCGACGCCGGGCATCCGGCGATTGCCCGGGCAGTTGAAGCGGGTGCCGACGTGGAGGAGTTCGACGGCGGCGCTGAGCTTATTCTTGCGCGTCGCCTCGGTGCGGACGGGCGCAGCCGGGCCTTCCTGGGCGGGCGGGCCGCCCCGGTGGGCGTTCTGGCGGAGATCGGTGAAACCCTCGTGGTGGTCCACGGGCAGTCGGACCAGATCAGGCTGAAGGGGGCGTCCGCCCAACGCGGCGCCCTCGACAAATTTGCCGGCGATGCGCTGGCGGGCCCGATGGCCTCCTACCAGGCGCTCTACAGCCATTGGAAGGCCAGCCAGGCGGAGCTGGAAACCCTTCGCAGCGCCGCCCGGGACAGGCTCCGCGAGGCCGAGTCGCTGGAAGTCGCCCTGGCCGAAATCAGCACCGTGGATCCGCAGCCGGGGGAGGACGAATCCCTCAAGGCGGAGGCTGTGAAACTGGCCAACGTAGAAGAGCTCAGGATTGCGGCGAACACGGCGCACCAGGCGCTCATCGCGGAGGACTACGGTGACGCGGGCGACGCCACCACCCTCGTGGACGTTGCGAAAAGGACCCTGGAGCACGTGGCCGAGCACGACGCCGAGCTCGGGTCCGCCGCAGCACGGTTGGCCGAAGTGGGCTTCCTGCTCAACGACATCGCCACGGAGCTGGCCAGCTACCAGGCCGGCCTGGACTCAGAGGGTCCGGAACGCCTCGCCGAGATCGAGGACCGGCGGGCCGCCCTGGCCACGTTGGTCCGCAAGTACGCCCCCAGCATTGACGAAGTCCTGGTGTGGGCGGAAAACGCCCGGGTCCGTTTCGACGAGCTGCAGGACGACTCCACCAGGATCGAAGCCCTGGACGCAGACGTTGTCCGTACCGAAGCGGAACTGCAGAAGCAGGCTGCCGCCGTCAGCAAAATCCGGGCCAAGGCTGCCAAGGACCTCTCCGGCCGGGTGAGCTCGGAGCTGAAGGCACTCGCCATGGCCGACGCCACGCTGGTCATCACCCGTGAGGCGGCCGGTCAGCTGACACCGCATGGAGCCGACGAGATCGCGTTCCTGCTCCAGCCGCACTCCGGAGCCCCGGCCCGTCCGCTGGGCAAGGGCGCCTCCGGTGGCGAACTCTCCAGGGTCATGCTGGCCATCGAGGTGGTGCTGGCCGCTGTGGACCCGGTGCCCACGTTTGTGTTTGACGAGGTGGACGCCGGGGTCGGTGGCCGGGCCGCCGTCGAAATTGGCCGCCGGCTGGCCATGCTGGCACAGCACGTGCAGGTCCTGGTGGTCACACACCTGCCGCAGGTGGCAGCCTTCGCGGACCAGCACATCACTGTCACCAAGACATCCGTCAGAGGGGCCGACGGCGGCACCGCCACCGGGTTCACGTCCAGTGATGTTCGCCTCCTCGACGGCCAGGAGCGGGTGCGGGAGCTCGCCCGGATGCTGGCCGGCCAGGAGGATTCAGAATCAGCCCAGGCGCACGCCCAGGAGCTGCTGGACGACGCAAAACTGCTGCCGCAGCGGGCCTGACGGCCTGCACCCCTTGATCGCAGGGCGCCTTGCCATGCACACTGGATCATTTGGGGAGACAGTTCCTGATCGGGGAAAGGCTCAATTGATGATAGGCTCGAATTCCGTGGTGCAGCGATCAAATTCCCGTGTAAATTCCCGGTTCCCGGGCTCGTCCAAGACGACCAAACACATCTTCGTAACCGGTGGTGTGGCGTCCTCGCTCGGTAAGGGACTGACGGCTTCGAGCCTCGGTCACCTCCTGCGGGCACGCGGTCTGTCTGTAACTATGCAGAAGCTCGATCCCTATCTGAACGTGGATCCGGGCACGATGAACCCCTTCCAGCACGGCGAAGTCTTCGTCACCGACGACGGCGCCGAGACGGACCTGGACATCGGACACTACGAGCGGTTCCTCGACGAAAACCTCGAGGGCTCAGCCAACGTGACCACCGGCCAGGTCTACTCCACCGTGATCGCCAAGGAACGCCGCGGCGAATACCTCGGTGACACGGTCCAGGTCATCCCGCACATCACCGATGAGATCAAGCGGCGCATGCGGCTTCCGGCCGAGGGCAAAAACGCGCCGGACGTCATCATCACTGAAATCGGCGGCACCGTGGGCGACATCGAGTCGCAGCCCTTCCTCGAGTCGGCCCGCCAGGTCCGCCAGGACATTGGCCGCGGCAACGTCTTCTTCGTCCACGTCTCCCTGGTGCCCTACATCGGACCCTCGCAGGAACTGAAGACCAAACCGACGCAGCACTCCGTGGCAGCCCTGCGCTCCATCGGCATCCAGCCCGAGGCCATCGTGGTCCGCTCGGACCGCGAAGTCCCCGAGCCGATGCGCGCCAAGATCGGCCGCATGTGCGACGTCGATATCGAAGCCGTCATCGGATGCCCGGATGCCCCCAGCATCTACGACATCCCCAAGACCCTGCACACCCAGGGACTGGATTCCTACATCGTCCGTGCACTGGACCTGCCGTTCAAGGACGTTGACTGGACCAGCTGGGACAAGCTGCTCGAAGCAGTGCACAACCCCAAGCACCACGTGGAAATCGCGCTGGTGGGCAAGTACATCGACCTGCCGGACGCCTACCTGTCCGTGACCGAGGCCCTGCGTGCCGGCGGCTTCGCCAACGACACCAAGGTCAAGATCCGCTGGGTACCGTCGGATGAATGCGAAACCCATGAAGGCGCCGTGGCGTCCCTGGACGGCGTGGACGCCATCTGCGTTCCCGGCGGCTTCGGCATCCGCGGCCTTGAAGGCAAGCTGGGCGCCCTGAAGTACGCCCGTGAAGCCAAGCTGCCTGTCCTGGGCCTGTGCCTGGGCCTGCAGTGCATGGTGATCGAATATGCGCGCAACGTGGTGGGCCTTGAGGGCGCTTCCTCCAGCGAATTCGAGCCGGATTCGAAATACCCGGTGATTGCCACCATGGAAGAGCAGCTGGACATCGTGGACGGCAAGGGCGATCTTGGCGGCACCATGCGTCTGGGCCTGTACGAGGCAAAGCTCGACGACGGCTCGGTCATCGCAGAGACCTACGGGAAAACCACCGTCAGCGAACGCCACCGGCACCGCTACGAGGTCAACAACAAATACCGCGACCAGATCGCCGCCGAGGGCCTCGTGTTCTCCGGAACGTCGCCGGACGGCAAGCTTGTGGAATTCGTAGAGCTGCCCCGCGAGGTCCACCCGTTCTACGTGGCAACCCAGGCGCACCCTGAACTGAGCTCACGGCCCACGCGGCCGCACCCGCTCTTCGCCGGGCTCGTCAAGGCCGCACTGGACCACCAGAAAGCACAGGACGCGCCGGCAGCCAAGCCGTTGCGTACGGTTGCCGCAAAATAAAACCGAATAAGTAGAGGACGGCGCGATGCCCGGCACACCTGAAACCCCACAAGCTGCACGGCAGGTTTCGGATGCGCCGAGCCCGCGCCGTCTTCTGTCTACGGAGAAGGTCTATGAAGGTCGGATCTGGGATGTGGTCAGTGACAGCTTCCAGCTGAGCGAGACAGGGGAGTCCCTGACCCGCGACTACATCGACCACCCCGGCGCCGTGGCTGTCCTGCCGATGAACGACGCCGGCGAAGTTCTGCTGATCAGGCAGTACCGGCACCCCGTGGGCATGGACCTTTGGGAAATCCCTGCCGGCCTGCTGGATGTGGAAGGCGAAGATTTTGTGGCGGGCGCTGCCCGCGAGCTCGCCGAGGAGGCGGACCTTGCAGCCGGCGAATGGAACGTCCTGGTGGACTTCTTCAACTCGCCGGGCTCCTCCAGCGAGGCCATCCGCATCTACCTCGCCCGGGACCTCACCGACGTGCCTCACCACGAACGCCATGAGCGGACCGATGAGGAGGCCGAGATTGAATTCCACTGGATCGCCCTGGACGACGCTGTGGCCGCAGTCCTGGAAGGCAGGCTGCACAACCCGTCCGCCGTCGTCGGAATCCTGGCCGCCGCCGCGGCGAAAGCTGACGGCTTTGCGGGATTGCGTCCGGCGGATGCACCCTGGCCTGCGCACCCCAGCCAGCGTTGATGACGGCGAGTACTGAGGCGGCAGCCCCGACGCCGCCCGTCCGGCCACAGACGGCCATCGACCGCGCCATCACCGAGTATCTGCAACATATGGGCGTGGAACGCGGCCTGGCCGTAAATACACTCTCCGCCTACCGCCGTGACCTGACCCGGTATTCCCGCTACGTGACGTCGGAAGGCTGCCACGGCCCGGGCCAGATCACCCGCCACCACGTGACGGGGTTCCTGATGGCCCTCAACGACGGATCCGACGGCGGCACAGCGCTGGGCGTCCGGTCTGCCGCCAGGACTGTGGTGGCCGTCCGGGGGCTGCACAAGTTCTGGGCTCTGGAGGGGATCACAACGACGGACCCCGCCAGCGACGTCCACCCGCCCATGCCGGGCAAAAGGCTGCCCAAGGCCATCAGCGTGGACGAAGTCACCCGGATCCTTGAAGCCGCGAGCACGGACACCGCCACAGGGCTCAGGGACCGGGCCCTGCTCGAATTTCTCTATTCCACCGGGGCGAGGATCAGCGAGGCCGTGGGCCTGGACGTTGACGACATCGCCCTGCACGAGGCCGAAGCCGGGCCCGCCGTGGTCCGCCTGTTCGGCAAGGGATCCAAGGAACGGCTGGTGCCGCTGGGATCCTATGGGGCGCGGGCTGTGGACGCGTACCTGGTGCGCGGCCGTCCACTGCTGGCGGCGAAGGGCAAGGGAACGCCCGCCCTGTTCCTGAACGCCCGCGGCGGCAGGATCAGCCGGCAAAGCGCCTGGACCATCCTGAAGGCGGCCGCGGACAAAGCCAACGTCACCAAGGATGTTTCCCCGCACACACTGCGACACTCGTTCGCGACGCATCTGCTCGAAGGCGGCGCCGATGTCCGCGTGGTGCAGGAACTCCTGGGGCACGCCTCAGTTACCACAACGCAGGTCTACACCCTGGTTACGGCTGACACACTGAGGGAAATTTACGCAGCAGCCCACCCTCGGGCGCTGGGCTGACGCCGGCGGCCAGGCTATAGGGTTGGGGCATGACGTTTACCCCTGTCACGCTGTGCTTTCTCACCCGTGAGTCCGCCGGTGTGCCACAGGTCCTGCTTGGCCTGAAGAAGACCGGCTTCGGCCGCGGCAAAGTGGTGGGACTTGGCGGCCATGTTGAGCCGGGGGAGACGGATGAAGAGGCTGCCTGCCGCGAAGTCCACGAGGAAGCCGGGATTGTGGTCCGGCAGGAGGATCTGCGCGACGCCGGCGTGGTGACCTTCGATTTTCCTGCCCGCCCGGAGTGGAACATGAGTTCGCGGCTCTTTGTCGCAGCCAGTTGGACCGGGCAGCCGGCCGAAAGTGCCGAGATCCGGCCGGAATGGTTCGACGTCGGCGCCTTGCCGGTGGACCGGATGTGGCAGGACGCAGCGCACTGGCTGCCGCTCGCCCTTGCCGGGTCTTTCTTGCGCCTGACAGTGGTCCTGAACGATGACAACGAGACCGTCCGCGAAGTGCTGGACTGATCACGCCCCACCTCTGGCGTTGGCGTAACGGCCGACGGCGGGCCGGTTGGGCCCACGCCGGCGAGGGACCCGAACCGAGCTTGCGAGGTTGGGAGCCGGTGGGGAGGATTACGGAACGTGCCGTTCGTCCGGTCCGTTGTACTCGCTCAGCGGGCGGATCAGGGAGTTGCTGGCTGCCTGTTCCATGATGTGGGCGGTCCACCCGGTGATGCGGCTGGCCACGAACAGGGGAGTGAACGTGGCAGTGTCGAAGCCCATCAGGTGGTAGGTGGGGCCGGCCGGGTAGTCGAGGTTCGGTTTGATGGCCTTGGCCTCGTCCATGGCCTGCTCGAGGCCGTTGTACAGCCCCAGCAGTTCAGGGCGGCCGTAGTGGGCGATCATTTTGTCCAGCGCGGCCTTCATGGTGGGGACGCGGGAGTCCCCGTGCTTGTAGACGCGGTGGCCGAAGCCCATGACCTTTTTCTTGTGGGCCAGTGCATCCTCCATCCAAGCCTTTGCCCGGGCGGCCGCTTCGTCCAGTGATTCCTCAGGCCGGATGCCGATCTCGTCGAAGGTGTGCATCACGGCTTCGTTGGCGCCGCCATGCAGCGGGCCCTTGAGTGCGCCGATTGCGCCCGTTACTGCCGAGTGCAGGTCGGACAGGCTGGAGGTGATCACGCGGGCGGTGAAGGTGGAGGCGTTGAAGGAGTGCTCGGCGTACAGGATCATCGAGACGTTGAAGGCCTCCACGACCTCCGGGACCTGGTCTTCGCCGAACGCCATCCACAGGAAGTTTTCCGAGTAGCCCAGGTCATCACGGGGCTCCACGACTTCCTGGCCGCGCCGGCGTCGCTGGTCGTAGGCGACCACCGCGGGCATGGCTGCGAAGAGGTCCACGGCCTTGGCCATGTTGGCCTCGGGCGAGGAGTCCTCGGCCAGAGGGTGGCGGGCGCCCATGACGGATGCTGCGGTCCGGCAGACATCCATCGGGTGGGCGGTAGTGGGAATTGTGTCGACGATCTTCTTCACCACAGGATCAAGGGCGCGGCCGGCGCGCTCGCGGGCAGAGAACGCGGACAGCTCTTCAGGGGTGGGCAGTTCGCCGTTCCACAAGAGGAAGGCCACTTCCTCGAAGCTGCATTTGGCGGCGAGCTCCTGGACGGGATAGCCGCGGTACAGCAGCGAATTGGTGTCCGGGTTGACCTTCGAAACCGCGGTGTAGTCCACCACGACGCCGGCCAGGCCCTTCTTGATATCAACAGCTTCCATGCTGTCCTCCTTCGTTCATTGGGCAAGCCCGGATGTGCCGGAATGCTTGCAGTCTCCTTGGTGAGCTCTCGGGTCCTAGCGGACGCCGGGAATTTGGAAGTTGAAAACGCCGGTATCGAAGTGGTTGTAGGCCTCATAGTCCACAAGGTCATAAAGCCGCGCACGGGTGAGCATGTTCTCCACCTGTGCTTCCTGCGACCCTGTTGCCTTGATCGATTCCAGAGTACGCTCTGCTGCGCCCATGGCAATGCGCAGCAGCGTGACCGGATAAATGACCATGTTGACGCCCACACCCTGCAGCTGGTCCACGGTGAACAGATCGCTCTTGCCGAACTCGGTCATGTTGGCAAGGATCGGCACGTCCACGGCGTCGCGGATGGCCTGGAACTCGGACAGGTCCTTCATCGCTTCCGGGAAGATGGCGTCAGCACCGGCTTCCACGAGGGCCCGTGCCCGGTCCTTGGCGGCTTCGATTCCCTCCACGGCGCGGATATCGGTCCGGGCCATGATGAGGAAGTTCGGATCGCGGCGGGCGTCGGCCGCGGCGCGGATGCGCTTGGTGGCCGTGTCCTGGTCCACCACGTTCTTGCCGTCCAGGTGCCCGCAGCGCTTGGGATTGAACTGGTCTTCGATGTGGCAGCCGGCCAGGCCGGCGTTCTCCAGTTCCTGGATGCTGCGGGCCACGTTCATGGGCTCGCCGAAGCCCGTGTCCGCGTCCACCAGCGTGGGCAGGTCAGTCATTCGGGCGATCTGCCCGGCACGCGTGGCCACCTCGGTGAGGGTGGTCAGCCCGATGTCCGGCAGGCCCAGGTCATTGGCCAGCACCGCTCCGGAGACGTAAACACCGGCGAAGCCCTTTTCCTCGATCAGCCGCGCCGAGAGCGGGCTGAACGCGCCCGGGAACTGCTGGATGGTGCCGGACGCGAGCATGGCGCGAAGCGCGATCCGCTTCTGTTCCGGGGTTGTCTTGGAATACAGCATCTGATTCTCCTGTGCGGGGTGGGTAGGCAGAGCTTAGAAGAGGCCGGCGGGTGCGTTGCTGAGGTCGATGACGCCGAGGGCGGCGGTGATGTTCAGCTGGTCCAGTTCGCCCGGGCCCAGGTCCGGAAGGCTTTCGGCGGCGGCGAGGAATCGCTCGATTTCCTCCTCTGCGACCAGACCGGCTGCCAGGGTGCGGAACTTGTTGATGTACTGCTGGCGGGCGAACGGCCGGGCGCCGAGCGGGTGCGCGTCCGCTACGGCGATCTGGTCGGTGATGACCGTGCCGTCGTTCAGGGTGATCTCCACGGAACCGCCGAAGGCCTTCTCGGCGATGTCCAGCGAATGGTAGCGGCGGGTCCATTCGGCGTCTTCGACGGTGCTGACCTTGTTCCACAGCTCCACAGTGTCGGCGCGGCCGGCACGCTCAGGACTGTAGGAGTCAACGTGGTGCCAGGAGCCGTCCTGGAGTGCCACCGTGAAGATGTACGGGATGGAGTGGTCCAGGGTTTCCCGGCTGGCCGTGGGGCTGTACTTCTGCGGGTCGTTGGCGCCCGAACCGATCACGTAGTGCGTGTGGTGGCTGGTCTTGATCAGGACCGACGTCACGTTGGACGGGTCCGTTGCCTCGGGGTGCTCAGTATGCAGCTTGCGGGCCAGATCGATCCAGGCCTGGGCTTGGTATTCGGCGGAGTGTTCCTTGGTGTACGTGTCCATGATGGCGCGCTTGGCTTCGCCGGCCTCGGGCAGCGGGACCTCGTAGGAGGCGTCCGGGCCATCCAGCATCCAGGCGATCACGCCGTCTTCGCCTTCGTAGATCGGCACGGGGGAGGTCTGGCCGCGCATGGAGCGGTCCACGGCTTCCACCGCCATCTTGCCTGCGAACGCCGGCGCGTGCGCCTTCCAGGTGGAGATTTCGCCCTTGCGGGACTGGCGGGTGGCCGTGGTGGTGTGCAGCGCCTGGCCGACGGACTGGAAGATGGTCTCGACGTCCAGGCCCAAGAGTGTGCCGATGCCGGCAGCGGCGGACGGGCCGAGGTGGGCCACGTGGTCGATCTTGTGCTTGTGAAGGCAGATCGCCTTGACCAAGTTGACCTGGATCTCGTAGCCGGTGGCGATGCCGCGGATCAGGTCCTTGCCGCTCGCGCCGACGTGCTGTCCAACGGCGAGAATCGGCGGGATGTTGTCGCCAGGGTGGGAGTAGTCAGCCGCCAGGAACGTGTCATGGTAATCGAGCTCGCGGACGGCCACGCCGTTCGCCCAGGCTGCCCACTCGGGGGAGACGCGGTCCGTGATGCCGAAGACGCCGGCGCCCTTGCCGTTGGTGGTCGGTGCGTGGGTCAACGCCTGGGCGCGGGCAGCCACGATCGGGCCGCGGTTCAGGGAAGCGATGGCCACGGAGGCATTGTCGATGACACGGTTGATGACCATCTCGGTGACCTCGGGCGTGACCTCGACGGCGTCGGCGGCGACGACGGCGATCTTGTGCGCCAGCTGGTCTTCACGGGCCAGGTTCTCTTCGCTCTTGTAGACGCGGACGTGGTTGAGCTTAACCATGGTGCTCCTTCTTAGTGCTGTGGGTGGGTAGCTTTGACGTGGGAAAGGCTGCGGTGCAGGTGCAGGGTGGTGGCTGCTTCGGCAAGCCTGGCGTTGCCTGCGGCGATGGCCTCCGCGATGGCCGCGTGTTCGACGGCGGCAGCGTACAGTCGCGGGGCGTCATCGGCCGCGAGGCGGCGGACCCGGACCAGATGGACACGCAGGCTGCGCATCGCCTGCGCGAGGTAGGAGTTGGAGATGGCGGCGTCGATCGCCTCATCCAGCCGGCCCACCAGGGCGTAATACTCATGCCGGGCCGGATCGGTGTCGCTGATCAGCTCCTGCGCCCGCAGGAGATCGGTGTGGAGCTTCTCAAAGACAGCGCGCTCGCCGCGTTCGGCAGCCAGGGCTGCAGCCTTGCCCTCGAGGGTTTCGCGGAGCTCGAACATCTCATCGATGTCCTCCAGTGAGATGTCGGTGACGACGACGCCGCGGCCGCCTGCCGCCGTCGTCAGCCCTTCTGCGCTAAGCCGGCTCAGCGCCTCCCGGACCGGAGTGCGTGAGACGCCCAGGCGCTCCGACTGCTCCACTTCGGCGAGGACCGTTCCGGGCGTCAGGCGCCATTCGATAATGTCTTCGCGAAGCGTCGCATAGGCTTTGTCGCTGGCCCGCATGGTCCCTCCCGTCAATCTGCTCATGGGCACCAGTGTATACACGAATTGCCGAAAGACCCAGCAAAAGCCAGTTGATCAGCGAAATAGCCGCAGGTATGTATACATAGGCCTTGTCTGGTGCGGGTTGCCCGCATAGCATGGTGGCAACACAGCGACGTGAACGGGAGCCCATGATGGTCAGCGGAAATTACCGGGAAACATATTCGCGCAGCATCGAAAAGAAGGACGCCTTCTGGCTTGAGGCAGCAGGCGGCGTGACCTGGTCCAGGACGCCGGAAACCGCGCTTGATGGATCGGCCGCCCCGCTGTTCCAATGGTTTCCCGATGGCATGCTCAACACGAGCTACAACGCCCTGGACCGCCACGTTGAGGCCGGCCGCGGGGACCAGGATGCCCTCATCTACGACTCCGCGATGCTGGGGATCAAACGCACGTACAGCTACGCCGAACTGACGGACCTCGTGGCGCGGTTCGCGGGTGTGCTGCGCTCGCAGGGAGTCCGCAAAGGGGACAGGGTGGTCATCTACATGCCCATGATTCCCGAGGCCGCCATCGCGATGCTGGCGACCGCCCGGCTCGGGGCCGTGCATTCGGTGGTTTTCGGCGGATTCGCGCCCAAGGAACTCGCCGCCCGCATCAAGGATGCCGGTCCGGCCGCGATTGTGACGGCGTCCGGCGGGATTGAGCCCTCGCGCCGGGTGGAGTATCTTCCGGCGGTTGCCGAAGCGCTCGAACTCGCCGGCGCTGGGCAGACGCCCGTCATAGTCAAGGACCGGGAAGGCTTTGTGCACTCGGCATCCGAGTATCCGGACTGGCTGGACTGGGACCGGTGCTTTGACGCGGCCGCCCCGGCGGCAGCAGTGGATGTCGCAGCAACCGACCCCCTTTACATCCTCTACACCTCGGGCACCACCGGCACGCCGAAGGGCGTTGTACGGGACAACGGCGGCCATGCAGTGGCGCTCAGCTGGACCATGGCAAACATCTACGACGTCGGTCCGGGTGACGTGATGTGGACGGCGTCCGACGTCGGCTGGGTGGTGGGTCATTCCTACATTGTTTATGGCCCGCTGCTGGCCGGTGCCACCACGGTCCTCTACGAGGGCAAGCCCGTGGGGACGCCTGATGCGGGAGCGTTCTGGCGCGTGGTGCAGGACCACAAGGTCAACGTCCTGTTCACCGCACCCACGGCCCTGCGCGCGATCCGCAAGGCCGATCCTCAGGCGGCAGAGCTGGCCCGGTACGACATCTCCACCCTGCGCACGCTGTTTGCGGCCGGCGAGCGGCTGGACACGGACACCTACCGCTGGGCAGGTGAGGTCCTGGGTGTTCCGGTGGTGGACCACTGGTGGCAGACCGAAACCGGCTGGGCCATCTGCGCCAACCCTCGCGGGCTGGAGGACCTTCCCTTCAAGCCCGGGTCACCTACCGTGCCCATGCCCGGCTTCGAACTGAAGATTGTCGACGGCTCCGGGGCGGCGGTGCAGCAGGGGGAGGAGGGCAACATTGTCCTGCAGCTTCCCTTGCCTCCCGGAACCCTTACAACCCTGTGGCAGAACGACGACCGCTATGTGTCCTCGTACCTGGCTGCCTTCGAAGGCAGCTACGCCACGGGCGACAGCGGCTACCGGGATGCTGACGGCTACGTCTTTGTGATGGGCCGGACCGACGACATCATCAACGTGGCCGGCCACCGGCTGTCCACCGGTGCGATTGAGCAGGTCATCGCCAGCCATCCGGCCGTCGCTGAATGTGCCGTGATCGGCGTGGCGGATCCCCTCAAGGGTCAGCGGGCCAGCGGCTACGTGGTGCTCAAAGCAGGGGTCACCACCCCTGAGGACGAGCTGGTCCGGGAGCTGATCGCCCTTGTCAGGAAGGACATCGGGCCGGTGGCCGACTTCAAACACGCCACAGTGGTCGAAGCGCTCCCCAAGACCAGGTCAGGGAAGATCCTGCGCAAGACCATGCGGCAAATAGCCGACGGCGAAGCGTACGTGGTGCCCTCCACGATTGACGATCCGGACGTCATCGGGCAGTTGCTGGGCGAGCTCCGGCCAGAAGGCGCCGTTTAGTACTGCAGTCGCGTTTAGTTTGGGCTCCATCGGCGGTTTAACCGGACTTTCCGCCCGGAGCCTCTTGAGCGTTGGTGGTGAGTAATGGCAGAAAGCGGTGAACTGATCGGGCAGCGGCAGCGGCGTCGGGGTTGAGCAGGTGGTCGAGTGAATGGACACGACTGAATGTCCACGACGCCGGCACACTGCACCAGAAGATCCCATCACCCCGGGCCAGGGCAAGGCGCTGTCCGGGAACGTACGCGAGAGCTATCTGCGGGCACCGTGGTGGACACCGAGGCCGGCGCATCCGGCGGGGAAAGCTGAGCGCTCCCCGAAGCACCGCGACGTCGAACCCCCGGACGCGAAGAAGCCTTGACCGTGATCTGCCCCACAGCTACATTAGTTTCACGGCACGAAAGATTTTTTCCGAGATGCGGAATTTTAATTCCATGGGCGCCACCCGTACAAGGGTGGTGCTCCGCATCCGCAGCACCAGTTCCCGTCCACACCCGCAACGCCCTTTCCGCCACTCGGAGGTCTGCATTATGTCCCACCAACACGGTCCCGACGAGCACGGGCACCCGAATCTGATTGACCCGGAGCCGTGGGGCACCGGTGACCCCGCGGTCGAGGAGATCGTGAGGGGAGGGCCAGCCACGCGGGTCCAGGTGCCCGCGGGCGTGAGCCGCCGACTCTACAACGAGGACCTGGCGCCCACCACGCGCAAGGGCCGCACCTGGCACGCCTACAGCATCTTCACGCTCTGGGCGAATGACGTGCACTCGCTGGGCAACTACGTGTTCGCCATCGGACTGTTCGCCCTGGGATTGGGCGCCTGGCAGATCATGCTCGCCTTCCTGCTCGGCGCCGTCCTGCTGTTCCTTCTCCTGAACCTCTCGGGGTTCATGGGCGAGCGGACGGGCGTGCCGTTCCCGGTCATGAGCAGGATCGCGTTCGGCATCCGGGGCTCCAATATCCCAGCCATCATCCGCGGCGCTGTGGCCGTGGCATGGTTCGGCATTCAGACCTATCTGGCCTCGGTGGTGCTCCGGGTGCTCATCTTGGCCCTCGCGCCGTCCCTGGCGCCGCTCGATACAGACTCGTTCCTCGGACTCTCGACTCTGGGCTGGATCTCGTTCGTTGCGCTGTGGGCGATGCAGACGGTGATCGTGAGCTTCGGCATGGAGATGATCCGCAAGTACGAGGCCTTCGCCGGCCCCATAATCCTGGTCACCATGCTCGCGCTGGCCGTCTGGATGTTGGTGGAGGCCGGCGGGACCATCGCCTGGTCCACCGCCGACTCGCTGACCGGCCCAGTGATGTGGGTGCGGATTTTCCAGTCCGCGGCGCTATGGGTCGTCGTCTACGGGACGTTCGTGCTGAACTTCTGCGACTTCACCCGGGGCGCGCCCTCGGAGCGGTCGGTGGTACGCGGCAACTTCTTCGGCATCCCCATCAACATGCTCTTCTTCGCCGCCATCGTGATCGTCCTCGCCGGCGCCCAGTACAAGATCGACGGAACAGTCATCGAGTCGCCCACCGACATCGTCAACGCCATCCCGAATACGTTCCTGCTGGTGCTTGCCTGCCTGGCTCTGATCATCCTGACGGTGGCCGTGAACCTCATGGCCAACTTCGTGGCTCCCATCTACACACTGGCCCACCTTTTCCCGCGGACCCTGACCTTCCGCCGCGCAGCCATTATCTCCGCGTTGATCGGCCTAGTGATCCTGCCGTGGAACCTGTACAACTCGCCCGTGGTCATCGTCTACTTCCTCGGCGGGCTGGGCGCCCTCCTGGGGCCACTGTTCGGCGTGATAATGGCCGACTACTGGCTGGTCCGGAAGGGCCGGGTCAACATTCCGGATTTGTACTCGGACTCCCCCGACGGGGAGTATGCCTACACCCGTGGCGTCAACCGGAAGGCTGTCATCGCGGGTACACCGGCCGCGATCGTCGCCCTGGTGCTGGCTCTCGTCCCTGCGTTCACCTACATTTCCGGCTTCTCCTGGTTCGTCGGCGCGATCCTGGCCGCCGTCACCTACCTTCTGATCATGGATCGCCACGCGCCGTTCCACGCCGTCGACGGCGAGGAGATCGCTGTCGCCCCGAAGCACTGACCGGCCCCACAAGGGCAAGAGCCCCAACGAAGGAGTTCCAATGCTTCAGGTATTGACCTCGCGGTTCCTGTTCGGTCCGGGACCGAGCAACTGCTACCCCGAAGTGACCGCCGCATTGGCGCATCCGGTGATTGGGCACCTGGATCCGGTCTTCATTGAACGGCTCGATAGCACCTGCGAGGGCCTCCGCACGGTCTGGGGGACTCAGAATGCCCGCACTCTGCCATTGAGCGTCACCGGTTCCGGCGGCATGGAAGCGGCTTTTGTGAACACCGTGGACGACGGCGATGTGGCAGTGATCGCCGTCAACGGCCTCTTCGGTGAGCGCATGTGTGACGTGGCCCGCCGCTGCGGCGCCACTGTGGTTCGTGTAGACCACGAATGGGGCACGCCCATCGACGTCGAACGCGTCCTGGCGACCCACCCGCGGCCGAAGGTGATTGCGGCCGTCCACGCTGAAACGTCGACTGGCGTGCTGTCCGACGTCGCGTCGCTCGGGCAGAACAAGGGTGATGCGCTGTTAATTGTCGACGCCGTGACATCCATCGGCGGCCTGGAACTCCTGGCAGACGACTGGGGAATCGACGTCGGCTATGCCGGCACCCAGAAATGCCTCGGCGTGCCACCGGGGCTGTCGCCCTTCACCATGTCGGGTAGGGCCTTCGAGCGAAGGATCAAGAATCCCCGCTCCTGGTACCTGGACGTCGGACTGCTCGGCGGTTACGTCGGGGCCGCCAGCGGCAGCGGCAGAACCTACCATCACACGCCGCCGGTCACCATGATCGCCGGTCTCGAGGCGGGCTTGCAAAGAATCCTGGCCGAGGGACTGGACGCGGTCCAGGCGCGCCACCGCGCGGCAGGGGCCGCGTTGCAGGCGGGGCTCCAGGAGATGGGACTTGAGCTGTTCGCGGCCGAGGGCCACCGGCTGCCCAGCCTCACCACTGTCAAGGTCCCGGACGGTGTCGACTCCGCGGCCGTGCGCCGCCATCTTCTGGAGCACTTCAGCATCGAGATTGGCTCAGGGGCGGGCAAGTATGCTTCCAGCATCTGGCGGATCGGAATGATGGGACCCAACGCAAACGCCGCATCAGTGACTCTGGCGCTGGGGGCCCTCAAGGAAGCCATCGCCTCTGCCTAGCCACAGACTCTGCAGTATCAGGGCCGCTTCCAGCCGTATTCGTTCTCCGGGCGGCCGGGGGTGCCATAGCGCGGGGCGCGGGTGAGGGTGCCGGCGTCGGCCAGGTATTCGAGGTAGCGGCGGGCGGTCACCCGGGACATGCCAAGCGCCGCCATGACCTCTGTGGCCGAAACGGATCCCGAATGCTGTTTCAGGTACTCCTTGACGGAGTCGAGCGTGGAGACGGACAGGCCTTTCGGCAGAGGCAATTCCGACGGCGCCCGGAGGCTCGCGAACGCCTGGTCCACATCGCTCTGGGAAGCCCCGGTCCTGCCCGCCCCGGACTCCGGGGAGGCCAACTGCTGCCGGAACAACCGGTAGCTGGAGAGCTTGTCTTCGAACGTGGCAAAGGTGAAGGGCTTGATCAGGTACTGGACCACGCCGATGGCCACGGCGCTCCGGACAATCGCCACTTCCCGGACCGCGGTGATGGCAATAATGTCCGCCAGGATTCCTGCCGCACGCATCCGCCGGGCAATGTCCAGCCCATGCAGGTCCGGAAGGTTCATGTCGAGCAGGACCAGTTCCACCGGCTCGCCGGCAGCCGCGAGCTCCCCCAGCAGCCTGAGCGCGGACTGGCCGTCAGGGGCCATCCCGGCCAGCATAAATCCTGCCATCCTGCCCACGTAGGCCGCGTGCGCGGCCGACGCCACCGGCTCGTCTTCCACAACGAGGACGCGGATATCGCTCACTGGAACTGCTCCTCTTTGTCGGTTCCGGCGGCCATGGCCGGCAGGAAGACCTGGAAGCGTGCGCCGTCCTTGCCGGTGATGGTCATGGTACCGCCCAGGCGCTGCACAGCCTGGCGGACGAGGGCCAGGCCAATGCCGCGTCCGAACGGACCGGACGCCTTGGTGCTGAAGCCATGCCGGAAAATATCCTCCACGGCGGCGGGGTCCACGCCGGAGCCGGAATCCTCCACCGTGATGTCCAGGCCCTCGGCGTCGGACTCCACGGTCAGCTCCACCGTCCTCGGAACCGCGCCATCCGCGGCGGCGTCGATCGCGTTGTCCAGGAGGTTTCCCAGAATGGTGACAAGGTCCTGGACGGCCAGGCCCGCAACGGACGCAGACCCCTCGGCGGAGAGCGTCAGCTTCACCCCGCGCTCATTCGCTTCGGCCGCCTTACCCATGATCAGGGCGCTGAGGACCGGCTCGTCCACGGAGCTCACCATCTCGTCGGTCAACTGCTGGCTCAGTTCGAGGTCCTTCGTGGCGAACTCCAAGGCCTCCCGGGTTCGCCCCAGCTCCAGCAGGGAAACCATGGTGTGCAGCCGGTTGGCGTGCTCGTGGGTCTGGGCACGGAGGGCGTCGGACAGCGTCCGCATTGTTTCCAGTTCACTGCCCAGCGATTCGATCTCCGTCCGGTCCCGGATGGTGGCCACGGTGCCGAACACCGCCGGCCGGCGGAGGCCGGGGGAGTCGGGACCCACGGCCGGGCCCTGGTTCACCACCACAATCCGCGGACCCGTCAGATGGATTTCATCGTGGGCCGTGCGGCCGGATTCAAAGAGTTCCTTCAGGCTCTCGGCAAGAGGCAGGTCTGACAGCAGGGGTGGCCGCAACTGGTCGTCGCCTGAACCGCGGTGCTCCAGTCCCAGCAACTCGGCTGCATGGTCGTTGTACATGACCACCCGGCCCTTTGTGTCGATCAGGATGAGCCCCTCGCGGACGGAGTGCAGTACTGATTCGTAATAGGCGAACAGCTGTGCCAGCTGTTCCGGGCCCCACCCCCTGGTGACACCGCGCAGGTAGCGTCCCAGTAACCAGGCTGCGAGTGACCCCCCGAAGAGCATGGCCAGAACAATGATCACTACAGCGGGCAGCCTTCCCAAAACGTCACCGTCGACGGACCCTACGGTGACGCCCGCAGCCACAAGCCCTCGCACTGTTCCCCCACTGTCGAGCAACGGGACGATGGTGCGCACGGAGGGGCCGAGGGTTCCGGAAACTATTTCAGTCTCAGGACGCCCCTTAAGGGCAGCGTCGATGGAGCCGATGTAGGGCTTCCCTAGCTCCTGATCGTTCGGGTGCGTCCAGCGGGTCCTGTCCGGCGCCATGATCGTGACAAAGTCCGCGCCGGCACCTTCCATGACGTCTTTCGCGTAAGGCTGGAGGATTGATGACGGATCGGTAGACTCGATCGCCTCCAGTACAAGGGGGTTCGTGGCCACGGCTGCCGCAATGCCGCGCATCCGAAGTCCGGCCTCGGTGTAAGTGCGGTCCCGGGCGTCGAGGTACGATGCCGTTCCGACGAGCATCGTCAGAGCCAGCGTGAACAGCAGGTGTGTGACCAAAAACCTCTTGGCAAGACTCCATTTGTGGATCATCGGCACCTTCCATGACCAATATGAACGCAACGGTGAGCTATGTCACGGTGTGCCTAATGATGGATATCACACCGGACCGACGCTATGGGCCAGAGACTGCGCCGCAGCGTCTACCAGATTATCCATAAGGAGACACATCATGGCTTCTCAACGAGGAGAGTCAGCAGCGCCTGCAAAGGCCGCCCGCAAGGGGCTGGACAAATCCCATTACCTTTACATCGCCGTCATTGTCGCCGTGATCGCGGGCGCCGTCGTCGGCCTCCTGTTTCCCGAGGTCGGCAAATCGCTGAAACCGCTCGGCGACGGCTTCATCAAGCTCATCAAGATGATGATCGCGCCGATCATCTTCTGCACCATCGTCCTGGGCATTGGCTCCATAGCCAAGGCAGCCACCGTAGGCAAGGTGGGCGGCCTGGCCTTGGGCTACTTTATGGTTATGTCCACGTTCGCGCTGGGCATCGGCCTTGTGGTAGGCAACCTGATCCACCCGGGTGAAGGTTTGAAGCTGGCGGCGTACGACCCCAGTAAGAAGGCAGAAGTAGACAGCACCGTTGCCTTCCTCCTGGGCATCATTCCGGGCGACATTCCCGTTCTGCCAACACTCTTCGCTGCCATCCTCGTAGGCTTCGCCCTCCAGAAGATGGGTGCGCAGGGCGCTCCTGTCCTGAAGGCCATCGGCCACGGCCAGGTAGTGGTGTTCAGGATCCTGATCATGATCATGTGGCTTGCTCCGGTGGGCGCCTTCGGTGCCATCGCCGCCGTCGTCGGTGCCACTGGTGTCGCGGCAATCGTGAGCATGGCCACCCTCATGGTGGCCTTCTACATCACCTGCGCCCTCTTCATAGTCGTGATCCTCGGCGGTCTGCTCCAGGTGGTGACCGGCGTGAACATCTTCAAGCTGATGAAGTACCTGGCCCGCGAATACCTCCTGATCTTCTCCACCTCCTCCTCCGAGGCCGCACTGCCCCGTCTGATCGCCAAGATGGAGCACCTGGGCGTGTCCAAGCCGGTCGTCGGCGTCACCGTGCCCACCGGTTACTCCTTCAACCTCGACGGCACGGCCATCTACCTGACCATGGCATCGCTGTTCGTGGCCAACGCCATGGGAACCCCTCTGGATCTCGGCGCCCAGGTATCCCTGCTCATCTTCATGATCATCGCCTCGAAGGGTGCAGCCGGTGTCACAGGTGCAGGCCTCGCCACACTGGCCGCTGGCCTCCAGGCACACAAGCCCGAGCTCCTCGGCGGCGTAGGCATGATCGTCGGGATCGACCGCTTCATGTCCGAAGCCCGCGCATTGACCAACTTCACGGGCAACGCTGTGGCCACGCTCCTGATCGGGACCTGGGTCAAGGAGATCGACGGCGAGCAGGTCCAGCGCGTCCTGTCCGGCGAAGAGCCCTTCGACGAGCAGACCATGATCGCCGGCCACCACGAGGTACACGAAACCCCGGCGCAGCCGGTGCAGCCAGTTCCGGCAAACGCCTAGTCCATAGAGGACAAGTCCTTAAGGGACAAGCGCCAGGCGCGGAAAACCGCCCGCACAGACAACCTGTGCGGGCGGTTTTGCGTCGGGACTGGTCAACCTTCGACCTCAGGTAAAAGGTCAAGGCTCAAACACCATCAAAAGTCAAGTTCCACAGAATGCCGTGTCGGGCGTTGTAGCCTTGGGTGGAAACAAGCATGGGCGCTGGTCAGTCAGCGGCAGAACAATGACCGTCATCGAAAGTGTGGAGAGATACGTGAGCAGCGAACAGGGTTCAGCAACTCTGGAAGGCACGGAACTCGATCTGGAAGACGCCGTGATGGGTCCCACAGGGCGCCCCTACCGTGAATTTCCGGAGCCCGCGCCGCTGCAGTCCCATGGTCCGGCCCGCGTCATCGCCATGGTCAACCAAAAAGGCGGCGTAGGTAAGACCACATCCACCATCAACCTTGCAGCAGCGCTGGCCGAGTACGGCCGCCGTGTCCTCCTGGTTGACTTTGATCCCCAGGGTGCCCTGTCAGCAGGCCTGGGGATCAACCCGCACGAGCTTGATCTCACCATCTACAACGTCCTCATGGACCGCAAGGTGGACATCCGCGACGCCATCCACCAGACCGGCGTCGAAAACGTGGACCTGCTGCCAGCCAACATCGACCTCTCCGCCGCAGAAGTGCAGCTGGTCAATGAAGTCGCCCGTGAGCAGGTCCTGGACAGGGCGCTGAAAAAAGTCGAAGACGATTACGACGTCGTCCTGATTGACTGCCAGCCCTCCCTGGGCCTGCTGACGGTCAACGCCCTGACCGCCGCCCACGGCGTGATCATCCCGCTGATCTGCGAGTTTTTCGCACTCCGTGCGGTAGCCCTGCTGGTGGAAACCATCGACAAGGTCCAGGACAGGCTGAACCCCGGACTGCAGGTTGATGGTGTCCTGGCCACCATGTACGACGCCCGTACGCTCCACAGCCGCGAAGTCATCACCCGCCTGGTGGAAGCCTTCGGCGACAAAGTCTTCGAGACCGTCATCAAACGCTCCATCAAGTTCGCGGACGCCACCGTCGCGGCCGAACCGATCACCAGCTACGCAGGCAGCCACATCGGCGCCGATGCCTACCGCCGCCTGGCCAAAGAGCTGATTTCGCGCGGCGGCGCACCCTAAAGACGCCGTGGCCGAGTCCAAACCCGGCTTTGAGGTGCGGCTTGCCAACTTCACCGGCCCGTTCGACCTCCTGCTGGGCCTGATCGCCAAGCACCAGCTGGACATTACCGAGGTGGCCATTGCCACCGTCACTGATGAGTTCATCAAGTACATCAGGAAGCTCCAGAAGCTCGGCGAGGAATGGGCGCTGGATGAAGCCAGCGAATTCCTGGTCATCGCCGCCACACTCCTGGATCTCAAGGCGGCAAGGCTCCTGCCCGCCGGTGAAGTCGAGGACGATGAGGACATCGCCCTGCTGGAAGCGCGGGACCTCCTTTTTGCGAGGCTCCTCCAATACAAGGCGTTCAAACAGGTGGCAGCCCTGATGGCCGGAACCCTGGAACACGAAGCCAGCCGGTTTCCGCGTCAGGTTGCCTTGGAGGAGCACTTTGCCGCCATGCTCCCGGAACTTGTGTGGAAGCACACGCCGGACCAGTTCGCCCGCCTGGCCGAGGCCGCCCTGAAGGCCAAGACGCCGCGGCCCACCGAGGTGGGCCTTGCCCACCTGCACGGCAGTGCCGTCAGCGTGAAGGAACAGGCCGAGATCCTGGGGCTCCGGCTCCAGCTGGGGAAGCCCCTGTCTTTCCGTGCGCTGATCGCCGACGCCGATTCCACGCTCGTGGTGGTGGCCAGGTTCCTGGCATTGCTGGAGATGTTCCGGGACAGGGCAGTCTCCTTCGACCAGGTGTCGCCCCTGGGGGATCTCACCGTGCACTGGACGGTGGACGGCCGGGACTGGTCAACAGAAAACCTAAGCGAAGAATACGAGGAACTGTCGTGAGCCAAGAACTTCCGGAGCCTGGGGCGGAGCCGGGCATGGACGGCCGGGATCTTCCCGGCGGTGCAAAGGCTGCACTTGAGGCGGTCCTGATGGTCCTGGACCAACCGGCCAGCGCTACTGAGTTGGCAGCCGGGCTTAACCTGACCGTCGCCGTCGTCGAGCAGTTACTGGCGGAACTGCAGCGGGAGTATAGCGGCTATACTGTTAAAGCCCCGGACATGGACGATGCCAGCGATGCTGGTTTCAGCGCCAGCCCCCGGGGTTTCGAATTGCGGAACATCGCCGGTGGCTGGCGGATCTACTCCCGCGCAGACTTCGCCGAGATCGTCGGACGGTTTGTGCTTGAGGGTCAGACGGCCAGGCTCACGCAGGCGGCCTTGGAAACACTGGCTGTCATCGCGTACCGCCAGCCTGTCTCCAGGGCCAGGGTGTCTGCAATTCGAGGAGTCAATGTCGATTCTGTCGTACGGACATTGACCCAGCGCGGGCTGATCGAAGATTCGGGACACGATCCTGAGTCGGGAGCCATCCTCTACCGGACCACGTCGTATTTCCTGGAACGGATGGGAATCGGCTCCGCAGCGGAACTGCCCCAGCTCTCACCCCATCTTCCGGGGCTTGAGGGCATCGCGGAGTTCTACGACGCCGACAGAATGTAGGCGGGAAATCCCGCGTGCGCACACGAATATTCATAAGGGCAGATAATTTCTGCATGGCTGGCTAGGGTTGTTCTTGGACAACCAGCGGGCCAAATAACGAAGGACGGGTCATGACACAGGCGGGACGCCAGGGTTCACCACGTAACAGTTCGGGACGCAACAGTTCAGAACGCAATGCCGGACAGGGCGGCGCCAGCCGCAATCCAGCGGCCAGCCGTAATCCGGCGCAGGGCGGCGCAAGCCGGAACCCTGCTCAGGGCGGCAGCGGCCGCCCCAGCGCGGCGGGCGGCGGATTCCGCGCCGGCGCCGGCAAGCGCAACGCCGGATTCGGCGGCGGCGACCGGCCGTACAAGGCCCCGAGGCCGCGCGAAGAGCCATTCGTGGATCCCGGCGACGCCCCGGCGTCGCCACCGGCCGGGCGCGGTGCCTCCGACCGGAAGCCAGCCGCCAGCCCATCGGCGCGCAAGCCGGCTGCCCGCAAACCGGGCGCCAGCAAGGCTCCCGGCACCCCCGGCGCGCTCAAGCCCAAGCCGCGCACCGGCAGGCCCGGGGCGGCGGCGTCACGCGCCTTCGGCAGCGAACGGTTTGGCCAGAACCTTGGCCCCGTGCGGAAGCCTGCCCGCAAGCGTGGACCCCGCGGTGACGTTCCGCAGTCGGAAATGCACGACGCCGACGGCACGCGCCTGCAGAAAGTCATGGCCCAGGCCGGCGTGGCTTCGCGCCGCGTCTGCGAAGAGATGATCTCCGAAGGCCGGGTAGAAGTTGACGGCCAGGTTGTCACTGAGCTTGGTGTCCGCGTGGACCCCAAGACAGCAGTCATCCACGTTGATGGCCTGCGCATCCAGCTGGATGAAAACCTCGTGTACATGGTCTTCAACAAGCCCAAGGGCGTGGTGTCCACCATGGAGGACCCCGATGGCCGTCCTTGCATCAGCGATTTTGTGCGGAAGACCCACCAGGGCGAACGCCTGTTCCACGTGGGCCGGCTGGACGTCGCCACCGAAGGTCTGCTGCTGCTGACGAACGACGGCGAACTGGCCAACCGGCTGACCCACCCGTCCTACGAGGTCCCCAAGACCTACCTGGTCCAGGTCCGCGGCCCGTTCCCGCAGGGAGTTGGCGCGCAGCTCCGGGAAGGTGTGGAACTCGAGGATGGCTTTGCCTCCGTTGACTCCTTCAAGCTGGTGGACTCCACTCCGGGCCACGTGCTGATCGAAGTGGTCCTGCACTCGGGCAAGAACCGGATTGTCCGTCGCCTGTTCGACGCCGTCGGGTTCCCGGTCCTGCGGCTGGTGCGCGTCAAGGTGGGTCCCATTGGGCTGGGCGACCAGCGCCAGGGCAGCATCCGCAACCTTGGCAAGCAGGAAGTCGGCCACCTGCTGGCATCCGTAGGACTCTGAGGCATGTCCGCATTTCGCTCCCACGGGCGGGGGCACCTCAATGGGCCGGTCGTGGTGATTGGCACCGGCCTGCTCGGTGCCAGCATCGGGCTGGGCCTGCGTGGGCGCGGCGTGCCCGTGTTCCTGTCTGACCCGTCGCCGACCAACCAGGCGGTGGCCGTCGACATCGGTGCCGGCCAGCCCCTGGGCCAGCTCGGGGACGAGGCACCCGAGTTGGTGGTGGTGGCAGCACCGCCGGACGTGACCGCCGACGTCGTGGCCCGTGCGCTTGCCGACTACCCGGATTCCATGGTGGTTGACATCGCCAGCGTCAAGGCCGCCATCCTGGCGGAGTTGGGCGGCCGCGGCGCGGACCTCGCCCGCTATGTGGGGACGCATCCGATGGCAGGGCGCGAAAAGTCCGGGCCGGTTGCGGCCCGCGGCGAGCTCTTCACGTCCATGCCGTGGGTGGTTTGTCCGGGCCCGGAGTCATCCGCGGCTGCCGTGCAGACTGCGCGTTCCCTGGCCACGGACCTGGGAGCTGTGGTTTCCCAGTTCACTCCCGACGAACACGACGAAGCCGTGGCCTTGGTATCGCACCTGCCCCAGATCATGTCCTCCCTGCTGGCCAGCCGGCTGCAGGGGACGCCCCTTCACGCGCTGTCCCTCGCCGGCAACGGCCTGCGGGACGTCACGCGGATCGCCGCCAGCGATCCCACGCTGTGGGTCCAGATCCTGGGCGGCAACGCGGGGAAGGTCGTGGAGATCCTTTACGGAGTCCGCGAGGACCTGAACCGGCTCATCGGCACGCTCGAGGAACCGCTTGCGCCGGGCGCCAGGCTTGACCTGGCCCAGCTGATCAGCGAAGGCAATGCCGGGCAGGCCCGTATTCCGGGCAAGCACGGTGGCCCGCCGCAGGCCTACTCCTGGCTGACGGTCCTCGTGGATGACCGGCCGGGACAGATCGCGCAGCTCCTCACCGAAATCGGTGAGATCGGCGTGAACGTGGAGGACCTTCGGCTGGACCATTCCTCGGGCCAGAACGTGGGCATGGTGGAACTGTCCGTGCTGCCGAACAAGCATGACCATCTGATCGAAGCACTCAACGACCGCGGATGGCGGGTATTGCAGTAATGACACAAGAACTTCTTGACACCCTTCCGGCCTTGCGCGTCGGCAGGCCCCTGGTGGTTGCCATCGACGGGCCGTCAGGCTCCGGCAAGTCCAGCGTGAGCAAGGAAGTGGCCCGCCGGCTGCACCTTGCCTACCTGGACACCGGCGCCATGTACCGGGCCCTGACATGGTTCTGCGTCACCAGCGGAATTGACCTCAGTGACGCCGCCGCCGTGGAGCAGGCGTCCCGGGACCTGGTCCTGGAACTGAGCACCACGCCGCGGGAGGAATACGTCCGCGTGAACGGCGCCGACGTCACGGACGCCATCCGTGAACCGGCAATTTCGTCGGCGGTCAGTGCGGTGGCCACCACCCTGGGTGCCCGGACCGAACTGATCCGCCGGCAGCGTGAGCTCATTGAAAAGCACCACCGCCGCATCGTGGTGGAGGGCCGGGACATCACGACCGTCGTGGCCCCGGGCGCGGAAGTCCGCATGCTACTGACCGCCAGTGAGGAGGCCCGGCTTCGCCGCCGCGGCATCCAGCTGGGCGGCACGCAGAATGCGGAGCAGCTCGCCGCCCAGGTCACCCACCGTGACGCCAAGGATTCCACGGTGGTGAACTTCACCCAGGCTGCCGACGGTGTTGTCACCCTCGATTCTTCCGATCTGGACTTCGCCGAGACCGTGGACGCGGCGCTCGTGATCGTCACGAAGGTGCTTAACCGTGACTGACCGCGGCGTGCGGCTTCCCTCCGGCCTGACTATGACCTGGAGCCGGCCCGTCGGCTGGCTCCTGGACCACGTGGTGTACCGGACGTCCGTCACTGGCCGGGACAACGTGCCTACAGGCGGGCCGGTGATTTTTGCCGGCAACCACATCAGTTTCCTGGACGGGCCGGTGATGTTCGGCGCGTCGCCGCGTCCCATGCACATCCTGGTCAAGAAGGAGATGTTCAAGGGCTTGCTGGGTCGGGTCCTTCGGGCCTCCGGCCAGTTGCCGGTTGACCGCTCCGGGGACCGGGCTGCGCTGCTGCTGGGCAAGAACATGCTCGACGCCGGCCGCTGCATCGGGATTCTTCCGGAAGGAACTCGGGGGAGCGGCCAGGCAACAGACATCAACAACGGGGTGTCCTGGCTGGCGCTGAACTCGGGGGCCCCCGTGGTTCCCGTGGCGATCCTCGGCACCCGGACGGGCAGCGAACACCTCGACACAGTACCCAGGCCAGGGCGGCGGTTCCACGTCAGCTTCGGCAACGCACTGACCCTCAGCCGCAACCCCGGCGAAACGGGCCGTGCTTCAATGGACAGGGCGGGAATGGAAATCCGCGCTGCGCTTGCGGGGCACGTCCAGGAGACCATCCAACACAGTGGGCAGCCTTTGCCCCACGCGGATTTCCGCACGAACTTCACAGCAGTAGCCGGGACGCCGGCAGATGACCACTAAGGAAAGTGCAATGAGCGATACGACTCAAACCTCCAGCCACTCCGGCGCCGGCGAAGATGAATACACGCCCACCGGCACGGACCAGGTGGCCGAGCGGCTGGCCGCCATCGACGACGACGAAGCGGAGATGCGTGCCGCGTCGCTCCGCGCCGGCTTGGACGACTACGAGCTCGACGAGGAAGACGCCGCCCTGCTCAGCGGGAACTACGACGACGAGGACTTCGACGGTCCGGTCAAGCTCGATCCCGTGCTTGCCATCATCGGCCGTCCCAACGTGGGCAAATCCACTCTGGTGAACCGTATCCTGGGCCGCCGCGAAGCCGTGGTTGAGGATACTCCCGGCGTGACGCGGGACCGCGTGATGTACTCGGCACACTGGAACGGGCGCAACTTCACTTTGGTGGACACCGGCGGCTGGGAGCACGATGCGCGCGGCATCCACGCCCGGGTGGCCGAACAGGCGGAAATGGCCGTGGAAATGGCCGACGCCGTGCTCTTCGTCGTCGACTCCGCGGTGGGCGCCACCGCAACGGACGAGGGCGTTATGAAGATGCTCCGCCGCAGCAAGAAGCCGGTCATCATGGTGGCCAACAAGGTGGACGACTTCGCCCAGGAAGCGGACTCCGCCACCCTGTGGGGCCTCGGCTTCGGCGAGCCATACCCCGTCTCGGCCCTGCACGGACGCGGCGTGGCCGACCTCCTGGACCACGTGATGGACACCCTGCCGGAGTTCTCCACCATTGAGGGCCTGGAACGCTCGGGCGGACCCCGCCGCATCGCACTGATCGGCCGCCCGAACGTGGGCAAGTCATCACTGCTGAACAAGCTGGCAGGGTCCGAACGTGTCGTCGTGGACAACACCGCCGGCACCACGCGTGATCCGGTGGATGAGTTCATTGAACTCGGCGACCGCACGTGGCGCTTTGTGGACACGGCAGGCATCCGCCGCCGCCAGCACATGGCGCAGGGCGCCGACTACTACGCCTCCCTCCGTACGCAGGCGGCGCTCGAAAAGGCGGAGGTCGCCGTCGTGCTTCTCGCGGTGGATGAGGTCCTCAGCGAGCAGGACGTCCGCATCCTGCAGCTCGCCATCGAGTCGGGCCGCGCCCTGGTGCTGGCCTTCAACAAGTGGGATCTGCTCGACGACGAACGCCGCACCTACCTGGAGCGCGAAATCGAGCAGGACCTGGCCCACGTGGCCTGGGCGCCCCGGGTCAACATCTCCGCCCTGACGGGCTGGCACAAGGACCGCCTGGTTCCCGCCCTGGACCTGGCCCTGGAGAACTGGGACAGGCGCATTCCCACCGGCAAGCTCAATGCCTTCCTCGGCGAGCTTGTGGCGGCGCACCCGCACCCGGTCCGCGGCGGAAAGCAACCGCGCATCCTGTACGGCACGCAGGCGTCCAGCCGGCCGCCGAAGTTTGTGCTGTTCACCACCGGATTCCTGGACCCGGGCTACCGCCGCTTCATCACACGCAGGCTCCGCGAAACGTTCGGTTTCGAGGGCACGCCCATCGAGGTCAACATGCGCGTCCGCGAAAAGCGCGGCAAGAAGCGTTAATTAGGACACACCGGGGGCGTGCAGGCGGCAAAGTGTCACTTGCACCCTCCGGAATCGTGTAAGCTTTTCAAGGTGGTTCGGCCGGACTGCTGAGTTGAAATCCTGGCTAGCATCGGGAGTAAACGCAGCGGAGAACGGCGGAACTAACGGGCTGTAGCGCAGCTTGGTAGCGCACTTGACTGGGGGTCAAGGGGTCGCAGGTTCAAATCCTGTCAGCCCGACCAAAACAGAAGCGTCCCGGAGAATTGTCTCCGGGACGCTTCTGTTTTTGTGCCGTCCTTTTCGGATGTTTCGCGGCCTGGCTTATTTCAGGAACTTCGACGTCCTGCGGTCCGCCAGAATCTTTCCCTTGCTCTGACACGTGGGACAGTACTGCAGGGAAGTATCCGCGAAAGACACCTCCCGGACTGTGTCACCACACACCGGGCAAGCCTCGCCGGTGCGTGCATGGACCCGCATGTGGCTGCGTTTGACGTCCTTGAGCTCGCTGGGCGGCTTGCCCTCGGCTTCGGCCAGGGCTGTTCCGAGCACGCTGTGGATGGCGTCATAAAGCACCTGCACCGTGCCACGGTCCAAGGACTTGGCGGTGGCAAAGGGGGAGATCCTCGCAGCATGCAGGATCTCGTCGCTGTAGGCGTTCCCGATCCCCGCGATCACGCTCTGGCTCCGCAGGACGCCCTTGATCTGCTGGGAAGTGGAGCCGAGAATTTCCGCCAGCATGTCGGCGTCGAACGCTGCGCTGAACGGGTCCGGCCCGAGCGCCGCGACGCCCGGCACATCCTGGGGGTCGCGCACCACGTACACGGCAAGGCTCTTTTTGGTCCCCGCCTCGGTGAGATCCATGCCATGGGCACCGTCCGGCCCGGTGAACGCCAGCCGGGCGGCGATGTGGCCTTTTCCCATCCGGAGCTGGGTGTCTGTGGGCGAGTCCGTGAAGCGGACCCAGCCCGCCCGGGCGAGGTGGAAGACAAACGACGGCCCGTCGGTGTCAATGCTGACAAACTTTCCAAACCGCCGCACGCCGGCGACCGTGCAGTTCTCCAGCGCTGTGAACGGCGGATCCGCTGTCTTCAGCACGGCAAAGGAAACGATCTGGACCTTCCGCACCACCGCTCCGCGCAGGTGCTCGTCCAGGAAACCGGCCAGGCCTGCAACCTCGGGAAGCTCCGGCATGGTTTACCTGTGGTCAGCCTGGCTGTCGGGTGCGGCCGGCGCCTCAGGAACAGCTGACGCCTCGGGACCGGGTGAGCTGGCGGCGGAGTCCTTGGCTGCCTTCGCAGCCAGGGAACGCTCGGCACCTGCCTTCTTGAGCACCTTCATCTTTTTGCCGCGCTGCCGCCAGACCCTCCACAGGATCAGGCCAACCACAAAGATCACGGCGGCGGCGATGGCTGAGATCTGTGTCCACAGCGGGAACCAGGTTGCCTCTGTGCCAAGGATCCGCTGTCCGTTGTGGGCGGCCTGCGAGCTGCCGAACATGATCCCGGCGGTCAGCAGATTCGGGGACGCGAGAGCCGCAGCTGCGACGAGGATGGTCAGCTTCCAGGGCCAGCTTACGGATTTGCGTGTGGCCTGCCAGGCCACCAGGAGGGGGACGAACGTGAAAACAAACCCGTAAAACATCCCCACCAGGATGCCCGCCCCGAGATTGCCCTGGACCTGGTTGCGGATAACATTCGCCCACCAGACCGGGAGGATGGCCGCTAAGGCAAAGTAAGCGATTGTGAGGACCACCAACGCCACCGCAACGAGGATGATCCGTGCAGCCCAGTTCGCCTTTTTCGCGGGCGATTCTTGTGCATGTGATCTCATGAGTCTCATCATGTCAGAATCCTCCTCGAACGCCCGTGGAGTTGTGCCTATACTTTCAGCGGCGGCTTGTTTTCCAGGCCCCGTTGACATTGGTGATTGACCCGATGAAAGGCCCCTGATGAGCAACATTCCCGAAGACCTGTCCTACACCGCCGAGCACGAGTGGGTATCCGCACCGAGCGCCGACGGCGTGGTCCGGGTGGGCATCACCGACTTCGCGCAGGACGCACTCGGAGATGTTGTCTATGCCCAGATGCCGGAAGCCGGCACCAAAGTCACCGCAAACGAAGTCGTGGGCGAGGTCGAATCCACCAAGAGTGTCAGTGACATCTATGCTCCGGTCAGCGGCGAAGTCGTGTCACGCAACGAATCCCTCGATACCGATTCGGCGTTGATCAACTCCGATCCGTACGGCGACGGCTGGCTGATCGAGATCCGGCTGGCAGAAGCGGACGCTGTGGAATCGTTGCTCAGTGCATCCGAGTACGAACAGCAGGTAGGCTTAAGCTAACGGGTTCATCCAGTCCGGCCAACGGGCGTCTTCGCACGTCAGTGGCCGGATCGGGGCCCGGCATCGGATCCGCGAGGCGGATCCGTCAGGGCAAAAGTTGATTGCAGGCGTGAGAGCTGCAACGAAAGAGGAGGAATCCATGGTTGGCCACGAACAGGACCCTGCCGAAGGCGAGCACGGCACAGGTGCGGCCAGGGCTTCGGAGACCACCTCGATCCATCTCACCCCCGTCTCCGACGAACCCACCATCGCCCCCAAGCTGTCCACGGACGAGCGTTCATCCGTGGAGGCGCTGCCGGCCGGTTCCGCGCTCCTGGTGGCCCACAGCGGCCCGAACGCGGGTGCCCGCTTCCTGCTTGACACCGACACCACCACGGCCGGCCGTCATCCTGATGCCGACATCTTCCTGGATGACGTCACCGTCTCGCGGCGCCACGTCGAGTTCCGCCGCACTGCGCGGAGCTTTGAAGTGGTGGATACCGGCAGCCTCAACGGCACGTACGTCAACCACGACCGCGTGGACAGTGTTGAGCTAAAGTCCGGGAACGAAGTCCAGATCGGCAAGTTCCGACTCACCTTCTACCTGAGCCCTGCCCGCGCAGCAGGCCGCGCCTGATCCCGGGACACTTGCCTGTGGCAATGGCACAACCGGAACGCCGGGGGCCCCAAGTTTTGAACATCGGGGAAGTCCTCGCGCAACTCAGCGGCGACTTTCCGGGTATGACCGCGTCGAAAATCAGGTTCCTTGAGGAAAAGGGACTGATTAATCCGCGCCGTACTCCGGCCGGATACCGGCAGTACTCGGACAGTGACGTCGAACGTCTTCGTTTTGTGCTGGCGCTGCAGCGGGACCAGTATCTTCCACTGAAAGTCATTAAGGACTACCTTGATGCGATCGACAGGGGAGAGCGGCCCGAGAACCTGCCACCCGGCGTCGTGGTTTCGCCGCGGATCGTTTCGGATGAATTGGCCGTGGAGCTTCAGAACCGCGGCCGGAAATTCAGTGAGGAACAGCTGCGGACCGAGTCCGGCGCCAGTATTCCGTTACTCCAATCGCTGCTGAGCTTCGGGCTGATCAGCCACAGCAACGGCAAGTTCGACGAGCACGCCCTCCAAGTGGCCCGTGCCTGCGTGCAACTGGAGAGCCACGGCCTTGAGCCGCGCCACCTGCGGCCGTTCCAGGCCGCCGCGGAACGTGAATTCGGACTCGTGGAGCGCGCAGTTGCGCCGCTCGCGTCCAGGCGCGATTCCGCGTCACAGGCGCGGGCTGCTGAAGCGGCCCGCGAAATCAGCGACCTCTGCCTTGTCCTGCACCGGGCACTGGTCCAGGACCGTATCTCACGTATGGACATCTGATGATCGAAGTGGAGATCGTAGGCGTTCGTATCGAACTGCCGTCCAACCAGCCGCTCGTCCTGCTGCGCGAGATCCACGGCGAACGGCACGTGCCCATCTGGATCGGGACTCCAGAGGCAAGTGCCATCGCCCTGGCCCAGCAAGGGGTAGTGCCTCCGCGCCCGATGACCCACGACCTCCTGGTGGACGTGGTGGAGTCCCTGGGCCATTCGGTTGTCAGCGTCAACATTGTGGCCGTTGAGGACAACATCTTTTATGGCCAGCTCCAGTTCGAGAACGGCACCACCGTCAGCTCGCGGGCATCCGACGCCCTCGCGATCGCGTTGCGAGCCAAATGCCGCATCTGGTGTGCCGACTCGGTAATGGATGAAGCCGGAGTCCGCATTACCGAGCATGACGATGGGGAGGACACTGACCCGGGCCCCACCGTGGACGAGGAGCGCGAACTGCGGCGCTTCCGTGAGTTCCTGGACGATGTGGAGCCCGAAGACTTCGACGGCTGAGGTCACGTTAAGGTTAAAGTTGAGCCTGAAAGTTCCGACACGCCTGCGCCAAGCGGCCTAGATCTTTGACCTTGGGGCGCAGCGGGCCTAACGTCGAAGGTATCAAGCTCCCATTGCTTACAGCAGCCGCGCAAGTCACACTGTAAAAGTACGACCCCCGCGAAATTACATGCATGAACTTCATGTGTGAACCGGCTGATGCAGTGGTCCCCGGGAGCTTATGACAAGGAGGATCCAGGTGAGTCCCAAAGGCGAAGCAGGCGGGCTGAAGCAGCCCACAACGGCTGGTGTGGCTGTGCCCGCGAGCGGTGCCCAGGGCCTCCTGTTTACCGAAGACCTTCCCGTCCTGGACGAGGACGCCGGCTACCGCGGCCCCACGGCCTGCAAGGCGGCCGGCATCACGTACCGCCAGCTGGACTACTGGGCTCGCACCGGGCTGGTTGAGCCCGCAGTCCGCGGCGCCGCAGGCTCCGGCTCGCAGCGACTCTACGGCTTCCGGGACATTCTCGTCCTCAAGGTAGTCAAGCGGCTTCTGGACACCGGTGTTTCCCTTCAGCAGATCCGCACGGCAGTGGAACATCTGCGCGAACGCGGCGTGGAGGATCTGGCACAGATCACGCTCATGAGCGACGGCGCGAGCGTCTACGAATGCACCTCCGCAGACGAGGTCATCGATCTTGTACAGGGTGGACAAGGCGTTTTCGGCATCGCCGTGGGCCGGGTCTGGCGCGAAGTCGAGGGCAGCCTGGCTTCCCTGCCGAGCGAACACGCCGCCGAACAGTCCTTTCCCGACGACGAGCTGAGCAAGCGGCGCGCTGGCCGCAAGATCGGCTGACAACAGGCTGGCACAACACCAACAAGAAGAGGCCACCCCCGGCGGGGATGGCCTCTTGTCGTTGTCTGCGGAACCTTTGGCTGCAGCGGGGCTGCAGCCAAAGGGTTAACGCTGGGTTCGGTTTCGCAGGCCGCTTCCGGCCGCCAGGAGGTTGACAAGGAGGGCGTCGAACAACGCAGCAGATGTCTTCGCGGATTCGCCGGGCCAGTGGTGCACCGGGTGGGCCGCGCCCTGGATCTGCTGCCAGTTCGCCTGTTCGGGGATGCGTGGGCTCAGCAGCAGGTCACCGAACATCGATTCCATTTCCGCGAGGCGGTACGTGTGTTCGGAGGAGCCGGTGCGAACGCGGTTGGCCACAATGCCTGCCGGGGATAGGTTCGGCGCGAATTCCTGCTTGAACAGCTGGATGGCGCGCATGGTCCGTTCCGTCCCAGCCACCGAGAAGAGTCCCGGCTCGGCCACGAGCGCTACTTTGTCACTTGCGGACCAGGCCATCCGGGTCAGCCCGTTCAGCGACGGCGGGCAGTCAATGAGGACCAGCTCGTAGCGGTCGGCGCCAGCCAAGACCGCGGAAAGCCTGCGAAGATCCCTGCGGCCAAGGTCGGGGCGGTCGTAGATGCCGGTGTACGCCGAACCCACGGCGACGTCCAGGACGGCCGGTCCGGATCCGTTGGTATGCGCCCGTGCCGTCCAGGAGCTGCCCGCGACATTGTCCGCGAGCTTGGACCGGCGGGGGCTCTTGAGCATCCTGCCGATGTCCAGGTGGTCGCCGGCCTGGACACCCAGGGCTGTGGTCGCGTCCGCATGGGGATCGAGGTCCACCACCAGTGTGGGGATGCCTGCGGCAAGCGCCGCAGACGCCAATCCTGTGGTGACGGACGTCTTGCCGACTCCGCCCTTGAGGCTGCTGATGCTGACTACTTGCACTTGTGAGACCAAAACCTAACGCCGGCTGCCGTGTTGGGGGTAATGTTTGCTCCGGCACTGCCGAAGCCAGCGGCTCGAGCCGCCTTACTCATCATATGTGGCTGCGCCGATGAATCCCGCCTTATGGGGACGCGGCATGGCACGGCGATGGTATGGGTGACCGGTTCTGCCAGCCTCCGTTGATGCACGCGGGACATGACGGAGGTTCTGTGACTGTGGCCACAATGATTTGTGTTTGCCAGCACGGGTCTTAGACACTGTGACCACCTACCGATACACCCGCGATGATGCAGGAGAAGTATGTTTTCCAAGATTCTGGTGGCCAACCGCGGCGAAATCGCGATCAGGGCCTTCCGTGCCGGCTACGAGCTGGGCGCCAAGACCGTCGCTGTCTTCCCCAATGAGGACCGAAACTCGATCCACCGCCAGAAGGCCGATGAGGCATATCTGATCGGCGAAGAGGGGCACCCCGTCCGGGCTTACCTGGATGTTGCCGAAGTGGTCCGCGTCGCCAAGGAGTCCGGCGCCGACGCCATCTACCCCGGCTACGGCTTCCTTTCGGAAAACCCGGACCTGGCCCGCGCAGCACAGGAAGCGGGCATCACCTTTGTTGGCCCGCCGGCTGAGGTGCTTGAGCTGGCCGGCAACAAGGTGGCAGCGCTGAAGGCTGCCCGTGAGGCCGGTGTTCCGGTCCTGAAATCGAGTGAACCCTCGAAGGACATGGATGAGCTGATCGCTGCAGCCGACGAGATCGGTTTCCCCATCTTCGCCAAGGCAGTCGCCGGCGGCGGCGGACGTGGGATGCGCCGCGTCGACACGAGGGAAGCCCTTCCCGAGGCGCTGCAGGCCGCCATGCGCGAAGCCGATGCGGCATTCGGTGACCCCACCATGTTCCTGGAGCAGGCAGTGCTCCGCCCGCGCCACATCGAGGTGCAGATCCTGGCCGACGCCGAGGGTAACGTCATCCACCTCTTCGAACGTGACTGCTCCATCCAGCGCCGTCACCAAAAGGTCATTGAGATCGCTCCCGCGCCCAACCTGGACGAAGGCATCCGCCAGGCCCTTTACCGTGACGCGGTGAAGTTCGCCAAGGCCCTGAACTACGTCAACGCCGGAACCGTAGAGTTCCTGGTGGACACCGTCGGCGAACGCGCCGGGCAGCACGTCTTCATCGAAATGAACCCCCGCATCCAGGTGGAGCACACCGTCACTGAGGAAGTGACGGACGTTGACCTGGTGCAGGCACAACTGCGGATCGCTTCCGGCGAAACCCTCGCGGACCTGGGTCTCTCCCAGGAAACGGTCCAGCTCAAGGGCGCAGCGCTGCAGTGCCGCATCACCACCGAGGACCCTGCCAACGGGTTCAGGCCGGACGTCGGGAAGATCACCGGTTACCGTTCCGCCGGCGGCGCCGGTGTAAGGCTCGACGGCGGTACCGTCTACTCGGGGGCCGAAATCAGCCCGCACTTCGACTCCTTGCTGGTGAAGCTGAGCTGCCGCGGCCGCGACTACCCGGCCGCCGTGGCCCGCGCACGCCGGGCCCTCGCGGAGTTCCGCATCCGTGGCGTATCCACCAACATTTCCTTCCTCCAGGCCGTGCTCGACGATGCCGACTTCATTGCCGGGAACGTCGCCACGAACTTCATCGACGAGCGTCCCCAGCTGCTGAAGGCCAGGGTTTCCGCCGACCGCGGCACCAAGCTCCTGACCTGGTTGGCCGAGGTTACAGTCAACAAGCCCAACGGCGAGCTGACCGTGCACTCGGATCCGGCCGCCAAACTCCCCGCCGTTGGGGATCAGCAGCCGGCACCGGGATCGCGCCAGCGCCTCCTGGAGCTTGGCCCCGAAGGCTTCGCCAAGGCCCTGCGTGAGCAGACAGCCGTGGCCGTCACCGACACCACGTTCCGCGACGCCCACCAGTCCCTGCTGGCAACCCGGGTGCGCACCCGCGACCTCGTGGCCGCCGGTCCCGCGGTCACCGCGCTGCTCCCGGAACTCCTGTCCGTTGAGGCCTGGGGCGGCGCCACCTACGATGTGGCACTGCGCTTCCTCGGCGAGGACCCCTGGGACCGCCTGGCCGCCCTGCGGAAGGCGCTGCCCAATGTCTGCCTGCAGATGCTGCTGCGCGGCCGGAACACGGTGGGCTACACGCCGTACCCGGAAGAGGTGACGGTGGCTTTCGTCAACGAGGCCGCCGCCACCGGTATCGACATTTTCCGCATCTTCGATGCCCTGAACGACGTCAACCAGATGGCACCCGCCATCCGCGCCGTCCGGGCCACGGGCACAGCAGTAGCCGAAGTCGCCCTGTGCTACACCGGCGACTTGCTGAACCCGGATGAGAAGCTCTACACGCTGGACTACTACCTGGAACTGGCGCAGCGGATTGTGGACGCCGGCGCCCACATCCTGGCCATCAAGGACATGGCCGGGCTGCTCCGCCCGGCAGCGGCCGCCAAGCTGGTGGCTGCACTGCGCGAACGCTTCGACCTCCCGGTCCACCTCCACACGCATGACACGGCAGGCGGCCAGCTGGCCACCCTGATGGCGGCAGTTGACGCCGGCGTGGACGCTGTTGACGTTGCCTCAGCCTCGCTGGCCGGGACCACCAGCCAGCCGTCCGCCTCCGCCCTTGTGGCGGCGCTGGCGCACACCCCGCGGGACACCGGCTTGAGCCTTGACGCAGTCAGCTCCCTTGAGCCGTACTGGGAAGCCGTGCGCCGCGTTTACGCGCCGTTCGAATCAGGCCTTCCGGGCCCCACCGGCCGTGTTTACCAGCACGAAATCCCGGGCGGCCAGTTGTCCAACCTGCGCCAGCAGGCCATCGCGCTGGGTCTGGGGGAGCGCTTCGAGGCGATCGAGGACATGTACACCGCGGCGGACCGGATTCTGGGCCGCCTGGTGAAGGTCACGCCGTCGTCCAAGGTGGTGGGCGACCTCGCCCTGCACCTCGTGGGCCTCAATGCAGATCCGGCGGACTTCAACGAAAACCCGCAGAACTACGACATCCCGGACTCCGTCATCGGTTTCCTGTCCGGCGAACTTGGCGACCCGCCCGGAGGATGGCCGGAACCTTTCCGTACCAAGGCGCTCCAGGGTCGCAGCATCAAGGTCCGCTACGTCGACCTCAGTCCCGAGGACAGCGCCGCGCTCCAGGGTGATTCCAAGACCCGCCAGAGCACGCTGAACCGCCTGCTCTTCGAAGGCCCCACCAAGGATTACCTCAAGAGCGTGGAAACGTACGGCAACATTTCCGTCCTCGACACGCGTGATTACCTTTACGGCCTGCAGCGCGGCGCCGAGCACGAGATCCAGCTGGAGAAGGGTGTCCGGCTGATCGCCTCGCTGGAAGCTGTTTCCGAGCCCGACGAAAAGGGCATGCGGACGGTCATGTGCACCCTGAACGGCCAGTCCCGCCCCGTTGTGGTCCGTGACCGCTCCGTGGTGAGCAACGTCAAGGCTGCCGAGAAGGCAGACCCGGCCCAGCCGGGCCACGTCGCCGCGCCGTTCGCCGGCGCCGTCACCGTGACCGTCAAGGCCGGCGACACGGTCAACGCCGGTGACACGGTGGCCACCATCGAAGCAATGAAGATGGAAGCCTCCATTACGACGCCGGTGGCAGGCAAAGTCTCGCGGCTCGCCATTTCAGCTGTAGAGCAGGTGCAGGGCGGGGACCTCCTCCTGGTCGTCGAGTAGACCCTACAAACAACGCGGGGTCACTTCCCGCCCATCCGAGTGCATCGGAGGGGCGGGAAGTGACCCCGCGTTGTTGTTTGCTTGGGACGGATATCCGCTAGCCGCGCGGCGCGCCGTACATTTCCTCGATGACTGTCTCGAAGTCCTTCATCACCTGGGCCCGCTTCACCTTCATGGACGGCGTCAGGTGGCCGGAAGCTTCCGTGAAGTCCGAAGCGACGATCCGGAATGACTTGATGGCTTCCGCGTGCGACACCGAGGCGTTGGCATGCGTGATCAGGTCCTGCACGGCTGCCTTGACCACCGGGTTCTCGACCGCTTCGTCGAGCGTGGTGGTGGCCGGCAGTCCGTGCCGCTGGAGCCAGCCCGGCAGGGCCTCCTGGTCCAGGGTCACCAGGGCGCCGATGAACGGCCGGTTGTCTCCCACCACCAGGACCTGGGAGACCAGAGCATCCGCCCGGATCTGGTCCTCCAGCAGGGCCGGAACCACGTTCTTACCGCCGGCCG
Organism: Pseudarthrobacter sp. MDT1-22; assembly: GCF_054511035.1. Lineage (NCBI taxonomy): Bacteria > Bacillati > Actinomycetota > Actinomycetes > Micrococcales > Micrococcaceae > Pseudarthrobacter > Pseudarthrobacter sp. MDT1-22. The sequence continues at coordinate 41,994 of NZ_JBTNDK010000018.1, forward strand.
TGACAATGATTTCCTTCTTGCGGCCGGTGATCCACAGGAAGCCGCTCTCGTCGAGCCGTCCGATGTCGCCGGTGCGGAACCAGTCATCGGCAAACGTATCCGCCATCAGGTCATCGCGCTTGTAGTAGCCGCGCATCACACAGACGCCCTTGGCCAGGATCTCGCCGTCTTCGGCGATCCTGACGGAGTTGCCCGGCAGGGGCTTCCCCACGGAACCGATCTTGATCAGGGCCGGCGTGTTGACGGAAATCGGGGCGGTGGTCTCGGTCAGGCCATACCCTTCAAGGATCTGCAGGCCGATGCCCTGGAAGAAGTGGCCCAGCCGTTCGCCGAGCGGACCGCCGCCGGACACAGCATGGGCCACGTTCCCGCCCATCGCAGCGCGCAGCTTGCCGTAAACGAGTTTGTCGAACACTGTGTGCTTGAGTTTCAGCCCCAGGCCAACGTGCCCGGCCTGGCGGGCTTTGGAGAACGCGATGGCGGTCTCCGTGGCCTTGTGGAAGATGGCACCCTTGCCGCCGTCCTCTGCCTTTGTCAGGGCCGAGTTGTACACCTTTTCGAAGACGCGCGGCACGGCCAGGATGAACGTGGGCTGATAGCTCTGCAGGTCAGCCAGCAGGTTCTTGATGTCGGGGGTGTGTGCCACGGTGGCCCCGGCGGCCACAGCCAGCACCGAAATGAACCGGGCAAAGACGTGCGCCAAAGGCAGGAACATGATGGTTTTTGCCTGTTCGTTGACCACGTCGCCAAGCAGTGCCAGGGCGTTGTCGGACAGCTCAACGAAGTTGCCGTGGGTCAGCTCGCAGCCCTTGGGCCGGCCGGTGGTGCCGGAGGTGTAGATCAGGGTGGCAACGTCACTGAGCCGCGCCGATGAGCGGCGGGCCTCAAGGTCGGCGTCGCTGACGTCCCGGCCGGCCTCACGGACGGCGTCCAGTCCGCCGCCTTCGAGCTGCCAGACGTGCTGGAGGGCGGTGAGGCCTTCCGAGGTGGCAGCCTGCCTGATGATGTCCTCGTGGTGGGCGGCCTCGCCGAAGGCGGCCACTGCACCGGAGTCACCGAGGTTCCAGGCAACCTGCGACGGCGATGAGGTCTCGTAGATGGGCACTGAGACGCCGCCGGCGAACCAGATGGCGAAGTCGATGAGGGCCCATTCGTAGCGTGTCCGGGACATGATGCCCACCCGGTCGCCGGCTCCCACGCCGCTGGCCATCAGGCCCTTCGCAAGGGCTGAGACGTCTGCCAGGAAGTCTGTGGCGGTGACGTCCCGCCAGGCGCCTGCGGAGTCCAGCCGCGAGAAGAGCGCCGGGTTGCTGGGCTTGGCTGCCTGCCGAAGCAAGAGATCGGTGATGTTGCTTTCCGGTGGGACAACAACCAGGGGCGGAACACTGAATTCGCGCACTATAGCTCCTTTGATATCCATAGACCCGCACAGGGTATGCCTAAAGACTAATACGCCCTGTAACTTGGCCGTGCAGAAACAAACCTACTGGCCAGTAACATATGAGTCAAAGAGGAGTGAGGGGGCCATGGGCCCGGCCTCCGGCGCTGCCCGCCCGGCGCGCCCTAGAATGAAGCACTATGTACGAAACGCCCCCCGGCGAGCCAGCCGCCCCGCCCCGACGTCCGGCTCCCTGGCGGCGGCGGCCGCTGGCATTGAGGGCCCGGCCGCGGCAGGTGGAATCGTTCCGCGAGCACCTGCGGCTCGGGCGCAAGGGGCTGGCAATCGGCATCGATATCGGCGGCACCAAAGTCGCCGCCGGCGTGGTGGACGCCGACGGAAGGATCCTGAGCGAGGCCCGGCGGTCCACACCCGGCAGCGACCCGCGTGCGGTAGAGCAGGTCATCGTAGAGCTCGTGGACGAACTCGGTGCCGGCCACAGGGTCTGGTCAGTAGGCATCGGTGCGGCCGGCTGGATGGATCTGGACGGCGGAACCGTGCTTTTCAGTCCGCACCTCGCCTGGCGCAACGAGCCGTTGCGCGCAAACCTGCAGCGCCTGCTGCGCCGGCCTGTGCTGCTGACGAACGACGCCGACGCCGCGGCCTGGGCGGAATGGCGCTTTGGTGCAGGGCAGGGCGAGGACCGGCTGGTATGCATCACCCTCGGTACCGGCATCGGCGGTGCCATGGTGATGGACGGGCGGGTGGAGCGCGGCCGGTTTGGTGTAGCCGGCGAATTCGGCCACCAGATCATCATGCCCGGCGGGCAGCGTTGCGAGTGCGGTAACCGGGGCTGCTGGGAGCAGTACGCCTCGGGCAACGCCCTCGGCCGGGAAGCGAGGATTCTGGCGCGGGCCAATTCGCCGGTTGCCCAGGAACTGCTGGCCACCGTCGGCGGTGACGCCGAGCAGATCACCGGGGCCATTGTCACTGATCTGGCACTCGCCGGTGACGCGGCCTGCCGCGAACTCCTGGATGAAGTGGGCGAGTGGCTGGGCCTGGGATTGGCGAACCTGGCGGCAGCATTGGATCCGGGACTGTTTGTGATCGGCGGGGGACTCTGCTCGGCAGGGGACCTGCTGGTGGAGCCCGCGCGCAAGGCGTTCGCCCGGAACCTAACGGGCCGTGGCTTCCGTCCGGCAGCCGGCATCGCGCTGGCAGCGCTCGGACCAAACGCGGGGCTCATCGGGGCGGCCGATCTGTCCCGCGTCAGTAGCCGCATGCGGTGAGGGACGCACCTTAGACGCGGGCGCCGTCGTCGTTCTCGTCCTTTTCCTGGGGCAGCTTCATGATCAGGTAAACCACGGCAAGGATGAACACTGCCACCATGCCCACGATCGCCAGCAGCGGCGCTGACCGCCAGAACATCACGGCCAGGAGCAAGGCAATGGGCGCACCAATTGCGCCGAGCCAGGCAAGCATGGTCAGGGGATCCGTGCCTGCAAGGCTTGGCGGTTCTTCGGGAACGAAGTCCCCGGCGTCGTCCTCCGCAGCGTAGTCACGCGGGCCGAAGGCGGCAGGGCCGCCCTGGCTGTCACCGCCGGTCCGCTCGCCGGCCTCGACCTGCCCGCCGTCACCGGCGCCCGGCGTCGCCGCCTGCCGTTCGGCTGCGGACAGTTCGGTGGGGGCTGTTCCGGCCAGACCCAGCGGATCAAAGTCGCGGAATGTCGCGGACCTGCCGGACCCGGCCACGGCCTCCGGGCCAGCCGGACCAGGAGTTTCAGGGACAATGCCCGTGGCGTCAGGGCCCGGGGAGGCGTCCGCTGTGCCGGTAGGGTTGGCAGGTTTCTCTTCGAGCCGGGCCACCAGGTCCAGCCACACAGCATCGTCCTGGTTTGCGCTCTGGTCCGGCGATCCGGAGTCGGGCCTATTCATGGGCAGTGCCCTCCTGGACCTGGGCTGCTGCCGTGCCGGCAACCACCGCGCGGATGAAGTCGGCGGAGCCCTGGAAGATGTCCTCGGCGTCGTTATCCAGTGTTGCCACGTGGTAGCTGTTCTCCAGAGTGGTCAGTGTCAGTGGAGCGTTGGTCAGGCCGCGGCGCAGGGCTGCCACACTCGTGTCAGAGACAACGTGGTCCACGGTGGACCGGAAGACCCGTACGGGTGCGGTGATGCGGGGGAGCAGCCGGATGGTGTCCTTGAACATCTTGTTCAGCTCGTGGGCCGCGGCTACGGGCGTTCGCGGGTAGGCGCCCTCGTCCATCCCGGGCTTGAGGATGTCGTTGGCAATGGCCGGGGTGCTCTTCAGGACCAGTTTCAGGATGCCCGCCAGTGGAGCGCGTGGATCATCAATCACCAGTCCGGGGTTCACCACGATCACCCCCGCCACGGGCCGGGTGGCGGCAATTCTCAGGGCCAGGGTACCGCCCATGCTCAGCCCGGCGACGAAGACGTGGTCGCAGTGGGAGTCCAGCTCCAGGTAGGCGTCGTCCAGGGCGTCGTGCCATTGCGGCCAGCGCGTGCGGGCAAGGTCCTGCCAACGGCTGCCGTGCCCGGGCAGCAGCGGCATGCGTACCGCGAAGCCGGCGTCGGCAAGCGACTGGGCCCACGCGCGCAGCCCGTGCGGACTGCCCGTGAATCCGTGTGAGAGGACCACCCCGATCCGGGCTCCTTCGCCGTTGAAGGTGCTGCTGAAAGGGCTGTGGTCCGGTACGCCGGTCATGTAGTCTCCGAGGTGGTGTGAGGTGTGGCCGCGGTTCGGGCTGACGGTGCAGTGCTGGGTGCATGGGCAAGGAAGAAGGCGCTGGAACGGGCAAAAATCTCGGGCGCATCAACATCCAGGGTGGCCACGTGACCGCTGTTGTGCAGGTCCACTACCTCCACCAGCCGTGGGCCCAAACGCTGCCGCAACATCAGTAGTGAGGTGGCCGGCACCACGACGTCCGACTGGGACTTGAATACCTGCACCGGGGCGGTGACCTGGTGCAGCCCGCGGGTGGCTGTGCCGAAAAGCTTCTTGAGCTCGTGCACGGCTGCCAACGGAGTCCGTGAGTAGTCGCCGTCATTGGTGACGTCCGCCGTCGGCTGTTCCTCCTGAATGGGCAGTGTGGTGCGCTGGAAGTACTTGAGAACTCCGATGACCCGCACGCGGCGGTCGTAGAAGCTGAGGCCGGGATTCACCAAAGAGACGCCAGCCACGGGATGCCTGGCGGCAGTCAGCAGCGCAATGGCGCCGCCCATCGAGAGGCCGGCCACAAAACACTGCTCTGTCTGAGCGCTCAGCTGCAGGTACGCCGATTCGAAAGTCCCGTACCAGTCACGCCAGTTCGAGCGGGCGAGCTGCCGCCAATCCGTACCATGGCCGGGCAGGAGCGGCACCGACACGGCGAATCCTTGGGCGGCGAGGTTCTCTGCCCAGGGCAGGACGCTGAGCGGGCTGCCGGTAAAGCCATGGCAGATGGCAATCCCGGTAGTGGCATTGGGTCCGTGGCCGGGGTAGCTGAAAGCGGCAGGCCGGGGCGCGATGCTGCTTTCTGTCATAACACCATCGTGTCATTGTTCTCGACAAATCTCACTAGAGTAGGGTTGCACTGGAGTGCCCGCCCGGCCCGACGAAGGGCCGGCCGGCCGGCTTCCGGAGAGGTTCGTCACGTGTTCTATTGGGTCATGAAGAGGATCTTCCTGGGGCCGGTGCTGCGGGTTCTTTTCCGCCCCTGGGTCAAGGGCCTGGACAATGTTCCGGCGCAGGGCGCGGCAATTATCGCCTCAAACCACCTGTCTTTCTCCGACTCCATCTTTATGCCCCTGATGGTCCGCAGGCCGGTTGTTTTCCTGGCCAAGTCCGAGTACTTCACCGGCACCGGCATCAAAGGAAGGCTGACGGCCATGTTCTTCAGGCTCACCAACCAGCTGCCCATGGACAGGTCCGGGGGCGCGGCATCGGCTGTTTCGCTCAACGCCGGCATGGATGTCCTGACAAGCGGGGGACTGCTGGGCATCTACCCTGAAGGGACCCGCAGCCCCGACGCTCGCCTCTACCGGGGCAAAGTGGGCGTCGCCAGGCTGGCCCTGCAGGCTGGTGTGCCCGTAATTCCCGTGGCCATGATTGGCACGGACAAGGTTCAGCCCATCGGCAAGCGGATGCCGAACATCCGGCGCATCGGCATGATTTTCGGTGCGCCGTTGGATTTCAGCCAGTACGCAGACCAGGCGGAGGACCGGCTGGTCCAGCGCAAGGTCACCGACGAAATCATGTTCGAGCTGATGCGGCTCTCCGGCCAGGAGTACGTGGACGAGTACGCTGCCGTGGTGAAGCTCCGCCTTACGGGCGCAGCAGCCACCGAGGCTGGGGACGCCACCGCGAAACGCGCCGATCCTGACGGCGGGGCTGAGGGCACTGATGCCGAGGGTAAGGACCCGGCAGGCTGACTGTGACGCCGCTCTCTGTACGCGTGACGGTCAGGTGTCCTGAAGCCAGCCGCGCACATTAGTCTTAGATAGTGACTGAGCTATCTGCAAAACCTGCCTTTTCGCTGTCCAGCACCGCCCAGAGCGGAGCAGCCAATTATCCTGGCCTCGATGATTGGCGTGACCTTCCCGTTTCCCAGCAGCCCAGCTGGCAGGACAAGGACGTTTTCGACGCGTCTGTCGGGGAGCTTTCCGTGCTCCCGCCGCTGGTTTTCGCCGGCGAAGTGGACGTTCTCCGGGAACGGCTGGCGGCTGCGGCGGAGGGCAAAGCCTTCCTGCTGCAAGGTGGCGACTGTGCTGAGACCTTTGAAGCGGCAACAGCGGATAAAATCAGCGCCCGGGTCAAGACCATCCTCCAGATGGCAGTGGTGCTCACCTATGGCGCAGCGATGCCAGTCATCAAGATGGGCCGGATGGCCGGCCAGTTCGCCAAGCCCCGCTCTTCCAACGACGAGACCCGCGACGGCGTGACCCTCCCGGCGTACCGCGGCGACATCGTCAACGGCTACGAGTTCACCCCCGAGTCCCGTGGCCATGACGCCGCCCGGATGCTCAAGGCCTACCACACGTCCGCCTCCACCCTGAACCTCATCAGGGCCTTCACGCAGGGCGGCTTCGCGGACCTGCGCTCCGTGCACCAGTGGAACAAGGGTTTCACCGAGAACCCGGCGCACGCCCGTTACGAATCCCTGGCCCGTGACATCGACCGCGCCATCAAGTTCATGGCGTCCTGCGGGGCTGATTTCGAAGCACTCAAGCGGGTGGAATTCTTCGCCAGCCACGAGGCCCTGCTGCTGGACTACGAGCGCGCACTGACCCGCATTGATTCGCGGACCGGTTTCCCGTATGACACGTCGGCGCATTTCCTGTGGATCGGGGAGCGTACGCGCGAGCTTGACCACGCGCACGTTGACTTCCTCTCACGCGTCCGGAACCCCATTGGCGTGAAGCTGGGCCCGTCGACAACCGGCGACGACGCCCTCCGCCTCATCGACAAGCTGGACCCCGAGCGGGAGCCGGGCAGGCTGACGTTCATCACGCGTATGGGCGCGGGCAATATCCGCGAGAAGCTTCCCGCCATTGTGGAGAAGGTGACCGCCTCCGGCGCCAAGGTTCTCTGGGTCACCGATCCGATGCACGGCAACACCGTCACCTCGCCCAACGGCTACAAGACCCGGAACTTCGACGACGTCATTGACGAAGTACGCGGGTTCTTCGAAGTCCACCATGCTTTGGGCACGGTTCCCGGTGGCCTCCACGTGGAGATGACCGGCGACGACGTCGCCGAATGCCTGGGCGGTGCCGATCCGGTGGACCAGGAAGCGTTCCTCGACAAGTACGAGTCGGTCTGCGATCCGCGCCTGAACCACATGCAGTCCCTGGAAATGGCGTTCCTGGTGGCCGGAGCACTGGCCAAGCACTGACCGCTCGACGCGGAGTCGGACTTCCGCGGTGGTGTGGCCGGCAGTCCGCCGGCTACACCACTGTCAGGGTAACTACGGAGCCTTCAGGCACCCTCTTCTTCACCGGGTCCTGATCCCGTACCGTGCCGAAGAAGCCGCCGAGGATATTGTTCACCCGTACCTCGAAGCCCAGCGCACGCAGCGCGTCTTCGGCTTCCTTGGCTTGTTTCCCGATGAAACTGGGGACTTCAACGAGCTTGGGTCCGTCTGAGATGGTCAGCGTCACCGTGCCGCCCTTGGTCAGGGTGCCGGTCGCAGGCGACTGCGCGGCAACCGACCCCTTGGGCACGTGCCTGTCGTTGACTTTGTCCTTCGCGACATCGGCCTTGAGCCCGGCCGACTCGATGGTTTCGACGGCGGCGTCCTCCTCCAGCCCGACGACTGACGGAACGGGGATCGGCTGCGGACCCTTGGAGACGGACAGGGCTACCGGAGTGCCATGGCGCGCTGGGGTTCCTGCGGCGGGATCCTGGGCCAACACAACGCCGGCGGCAACGGCGTCATCAAATTTTTCACTAACTGTACCTAGCGCCATTTCGGCCTGGTTCAGTGCATTTTTCGCATCGTCAAGTGTTCCGCCGGTCAGTTTCGGGAGTTCGAACAGTTGCGGCCCCTTGGAAACAAACAGGGACACGAGCTGGAACTTCCTGGTCTCTGTGCCGGCAGTCGGGTCGGAGCCCACAACGAGGCCGGACGGAACGTCGTCGTCAAAGACATCGTTGGTACGCGACTGGAACCCCGCCTCGCTCAGCAGTTGCTGGGCCTGGGCCACTGACTTGTTGGCGACCGCCGGAATGGTGCCCGGCGACCCGGGGCCCATGCCGAAGAACCAGCCGGCTCCTGTGGCAAGCAACGCGATGATGACCAGGACCACCACCCAGAGGGCGCCGCGGCGCCGCGGGTTCCCCTCCCGCAGACTCCGGACCGGGGTCGCCGCAGCCCTGGACCTTGCCTTCTCGTCCTCCCTGTCGAGCTTGCGGCGGGCGCGTTTGCTGAGGGGGATCGCTGCCGGGACGGCGTCTTGAGCATCTGGCCTGTAGTGCGCTTCCGGCCGGAACTGTTCGCCTGGCCGGTAGTCGGCGTCGGGCGGATACAGGGCATGCGGAGCGTGCGGTGGGTGCTGTGGCTGCGGCCGGGAGAAGGACGACATCACGGCGGTGGGGTTGTTGGTGCGGGCGATGATCTCGGTCTGGTTCTGCTGGCCTTCTTGGGTCGCGGCAGGCGGCCTGAGGTCCAGTTCGGCATCCGTGAGGTTGGTCCGGATGTGGCGGAGTTCCTGCAGCAGGGCGTTGCCGTCCACCGGGCGGTTCTCGGGATCGTTTGCGGTGCACCACCGGACGAGTTCATCCACCTCTGCGGCGAGGCCAGGCACTAAGGCCGACGGCGGACCGACCGTTTCATTCACGTGCTTGTACGCAACCTGGATGGGGACCTCGCCGTCGTACGGCTGCTGGCCGGTCAGCATCTCATAGAGCATGATGCCCACCGAATAGATATCACTCCGGGTGTCAGCCTGCTTTCCCAGCACAAGCTCGGGGGAGAGATAACCCACCGTACCGATCAGCGTCCCGGTACTCGTTGACGTCGTTACTGCCCGGGCCAGTCCAAAGTCGCCGATCTTGATCCGGCCGTCGTCCGCGATCAGGACGTTCTCCGGTTTCACATCCCGGTGGATCAGCCCCGCGGCATGGGCCGCGCCGAGTCCCTGCACTACCGGATCAATCAGGGCAAGGGCCAGGCGGGGAGGCAGCGCACCTTTGGATCTGATGACGTCCCGGAGGGTGTGACCCTTGATGTGTTCCATGACCAGATAAGCCGTCTGGCCGTCGTTACCCTGGTCCAGGACTCCCACCACATGGGCGTGGGACAGCTTCGCGGCGGCTTTCGCCTCGCGGCCCAGCCGGTCCAGAAACGTCTCGTCGGTGGCGAGGTGGGGATGAAGGACCTTCAGGGCAACATCGCGTTCCAGCCGAAGGTCCGTTGCCAGATATACGGTGGACATGCCGCCGCGCGCGAGTTTGGAGCGGACGGCGTAGCGGTTGTCCACCAGCGTTCCAACGAGACGGTCTGACACTTGTTCCTGCACCCTACGATCCTAATCCCGCATGGAAAAGGGTCCGAACCGACGTGCGGTCCGGACCCTTATCGTTACCCCGTTGGGCCGGCTTCAGCAAGCCCGGGGAACCATGGCGCGGTGGCTCTTTAGCCGAAGTTCTTCTGGTGCGCCTTGATGGCAGCTACGTAGGCTTTGGTGTCGTCGTACATGCCGTATTTGCTGACAGAGTACTGGCCCTGGTAGTACCCCGCAATTGCTGTGTCGAGGTCCTTGCTGGTGGCGATAAGCCGCTTGATGATCGCCACGCCGGCCGTCGCGTTGTCGTAGGGGTCCAGCAGGTTCAGCTTCCGCCCTACGAGGTCTGAGGCCCACTGCCCGGAGGACGGGATGACCTGCATGGTGCCGATCGCGTTGGCAGGTGACACCGCACGCTGGTTAAAGCCGGACTCCTGGTGCGCGAAGGCGAGGGCCAGGGTGGGGTCCACTCCCATCTGGCGTGCTGTGTCGGCCACAATTGCGCGCATCTCGGCCCGGGACGGTACGGGAGAGGCGTTCAGCAAGGCCTTGTTCTCATTGGCAGAGCTCACAACGGCAGCGGGGTAGGTGAAACCCAGGAAGGAGCTCGGCACCAGCGGGGCGGCGGGTGCCGCCGGGGTGGAGGAAGCGGGTTGAAGGGAGGCGCCGGGAATGACCAGCTTGTTGCCGGGGTAGATGACAGTGGTCATGCTCAGCTGGTTGGCCGCGAGAATGTCCGAGAGCTTGACGCCGTGCCGGGAGGCGATCGCTGACAGGGTGTCCCCGGCCTTGATCGTGTATGAACTGCCGGGAGCGGGCGCAGCAGGAGCTGGTGCGGGAGCCGGCGCAGCAGGAGCGGGAGCGGGCGCTGCGGGAGCGGAAGTAGGCTGCACGGCCGAAGCCGGTGCAGCCGGGGCTGCGGGAGCACCTGCGCCGACTTTGATCTTCTGGCCGGGGTAGATGATGGAGCGCATGTTCAGGCCGTTCCAGCTGAAAACGTCCGACAGGCTGACCTTGTGCCGGGCCGCGATGGCGCCGAGCGTATCGCCGGACTTTACGGTGTAGCTGCCTCCGGCATTGGCCGGAGCGGCCGCGGCAGGGGCCGCAGGAGCCGGGGCGGGGGCGGAACCCGTGCCAGACAGCTTGATCTTCTGGCCGGGGTAGATGATTGTGTTCGGCTGGAGGTTGTTGAGCTTAAGGACCTCGTACGTTTCCAGCCCGAATTTGCCGGCGATTCCGCTGATGGTGTCGCCCCGGGCAATGGTGTATTCCGCGGGAGCCGCCGGCTGCATGGGCTGGAAGGCAGCCGGAATAGTCGTGGAAACCGAGGCCGCCGGGATCAGGGCAGCCTTAGGTTCGGCTGCCTGGGCCTTCATCGCGGCGGCAAGGGTTGCCGGGATAGCACGGGCAGGGGCCTCTGCGGCAGCAGGCTGGGCGAGGGCCAACGACGACAGGACAACCGCAGGAAGCGCTGCTGTGGTGACAGCAATCATGGGCAGGCTCTGCCTGGAGGGCTGCTTTGGCGAGCGGGACGTCGTCATGGAAAGAATCCTCTTCTTCAACTGCCGGGGGCGGGAGATGCGATGTGACTATTGATACTAGTGTTACTTAAGTTATTGATGTTTCAAATGTGATCTATGTGAATCTCTCACGAAAGTTCGCCTAGCACAAGAATTCCGCCCCACGCAGAATAAAGAGTTTTATGGAGTGTCGCGTGATTCGCGGCAGTGGCGGCCAATCCCGACTAGGCGGCAGGGCTCCGGCCGTGGCAACCTTGAACCGTGAGTAACGTAGAAAGCCTTGTGGGCGAGTGGCTGCCCCTGCCGGATGTCGCGCAGTTGTTGGACGTTTCGATTACGAGAGTCCATGGCCTTATTGATGAACGCGCTTTGGCGGCCCTGCGGGTCGGGGAGCGCCGGATACGTTCAGTTCCGGCCGCGTTTATCCTGGACGGCCAGGTTGTCGACAGCCTCAAAGGGACCATTGTGGTCCTGGCGGACGCCGGCTATTCCGACGAGGATCTCATCGTCTGGCTGTTTACCCCCGACGAGTCGCTCCGCGGCCGGCCGATTGATGCATTGCGGGAAGGCCGCAAGACGGAAATCAGGCGCCGGGCCCAGACCCTGGCCTGGTAAGCAGCACAAAGGGCCCGGACGACGCCGGGCCCGCGGACGTGCCCAAGACGGGCGCCAGCGTCAGGATGCGCGGCTGACCGTCGCTTCCGCCAGCTTCCGCAGGGCAGTCTTGGGCAGTTCTTCCAGCGGCAGCTGTTCCAGTGCGTCATACGCCGCGGCGCCAAATTCGTTGATCAGCACTTCAGTGGCCTGAAGGGCCCCCGACTCTTCGATGATCCGGCGGATCTCGGCCACATCGGCGTCACCCAGGTCAGGGCTGCCCAGCTTCGCATCGATAAACGCCGATTCTGCGGTTGATGCCTGGCCCAGCGCGAGGGCAATGAGTACGGTCCGTTTGCCTTCGCGGAGATCGTCACCTGCCGGCTTGCCCGTGGTGACAGGGTCCCCAAAGACGCCCAGGACGTCGTCGCGCAGTTGGAACGCCTCGCCCAGCGGCAACGCGAAGGCCGAGTAGCCCCGGAGCAACTCGTCCGGAGCGTCCGCCAAGGCGCCGCCAAGCGCCAGCGGGTGCTCAGTGGAATATTTGGCGGACTTGAACCTGATGATGGACTGTGCCCGTGTCACTGCTCCGGCCCGGTCCCGGACAGGACCGGCCACTTCCTCCAGGATGTCAAGATACTGCCCCGCCATCACCTCGGCACGCATGAGGTTGAAGATCAGCCGTGCCCTGCTGCCGGCAGCCGCCTGTGCGCCGATGTCCGTGAAGGCCTCCTCGCTGAACGAGAGGCAAAGATCCCCGGTGAGGATCGCGGCTGCCTGCCCAAACCGCTCGCTGTCCAGGGCCCAGCCCTGCGCGTGGTGCAGCTGGCTGAAGCGGCGATGCACGCTGGGGCCGCCCCGCCGCGTGTCCGAGCGGTCAATGATGTCGTCATGGATCAGGGCAGCTGCCTGGAAGAGCTCCAGGGCCGATCCCGCCGTCACGATTTCCTGGGCCGCCGGCTCGCCGCCCGCGCCGCGCCATCCCCAGTAGCACATCAGCGCACGGAGCCTTTTGCCGCCGGTCACCAGGTTGGAAATGGAACCCATGATGGGATCGATATCGGGTGATATGGCGGCCATCAGGGATTGCCGCGTGGTGAGGAAGTCTGTCAGCTCACCGGCAACGGCGGCGACGAATGCAGTCTGCTCAATCCTTAGCTGCTCTGAAACGCTCACTTGGCTGACTCAGCAGCCACGTTGGCGCCGATGGTGAACGTGGAAACACCGGCCGCTTCGACGGCGGCGATGTTGACCGTCTCGGAGTCGTTCCGGACGAAGTCCTTGGAAGCAACGGCGCCCACTGCGTCGCCGGGGACGGCTTTGAATCCCTGCGCCTCCAGGTGCTTTGTGTAGAAATCCACGACGGCGGCAGTCGGGGCATTGATGCTTGCCACGAGTGCCGCGGTGGCGGGCGTTGAGGTCTTGTCAAAGCTGCTCGAAATCACCGTGGCGCCGGGCATCAGGGGAAGCAGCGTTTCCGGGAACCCTGCGACGATTGTCCCAACAGTGGCGGAAGTTCCCGGCGACGCCGTCGGACTGGCGGAGGCGGTGATGCTGGCGCCGTCCGACGCTGGTGAGGAGGTAACTGGGGAGGATGATGTCACTTCGGGCTCCGCGGGGCTGCAGGCAGCGAGGGCCAGTATTGCGCCCGCGGCCAGTGCCGCTAATCCTGTTGGCTTAAGACTTCTCATGACGGTCACAGGGACTGTCCTCCTGGTGTTGATGCCGGATTCAGCCTCCAGTTTAGTCAGTACCAACCGATACAATTGCCGGTGTGGGGCCTGAGCGGAACAACCAGTACACCGAAGCGGGTCTTCGTGAGCTCCGGCGTAACTGCATCATGCACGTGGACATGGACGCCTTCTTCGTCTCCGTGGAGCTTCGCACGCGGCCGGAACTCCGCGGCAAACCGGTGATCGTTGGATTTCCCGCGGACCGCTCAGTGGTCCTCTCGGCGTCGTATGAAGCACGCGCGTTCGGGGTGAAGTCCGCCATGCCCATGGTGGTCGCCGCCAGGATGTGCCCCAAAGCGGTCATCATTGAACCGCGCCACAAGCTGTACTACGAGGTTTCCGCCCAGCTGATGGAAATCTTCGAGTCCATCACCGATCTCGTGGAACCGCTGAGTGTGGACGAAGCCTTCCTGGACGTCGGCGGCGCCATCCGCCGGTTGGGACCCCCGCGCGTCATCGGTGAATTGATCCGGCGCCGGGTGGCTGCCGAACTGGGCATTACGGCCTCCGTGGGCATTGCAGCCAGTAAGTTCGTGGCCAAGATTGCTTCCACGCGTTGCAAGCCGGACGGGCTGTTGTTGATTGGACCCGACGAGACAGTGCCCTACCTCCACAGCCTGCCCGTCGGGGCCTTGTGGGGAATCGGCGCGAAGACGACGGACGTCCTTGCCCGGATGGGCATCCGGACGGTGGCGGACGTGGCAGCCACGCCGGTGTCCTCCCTTAGGAAAATGCTGGGTGCCACCGGTGAGCACGTGTACCGGTTGTCGTGGGGGATCGATCCGCGGCCTGTGACCCCCGTGAGGCTCGAGAAGAGCATCGGGGCTGAGGAGACGTTCGCCGTGGACACGGGCGATGACGGGCTGATCGCCCGGGAATTGCTGCGGCTTTCCCACCGGACGGCAGGACGGCTGCGGAGTTCGGGGATGGTGGCACGGACGGTGGCGTTGAAACTCCGCTACGCCGACTTTTCCACCATCACCAGGAGCCGCACTGTGCACACACCCCTGGACAGCGCCCAGCTGATTTACGCCGTGGCCATCCAGCTCCTGGAATCATTGGGGAGCCGTCCCATGACCGTGCGGCTTGTTGGCATCCGGGCCGAGCAGCTCGAAGACACCGCCAACACGTCCCTTCAGCTGAGCCTTGACCGCCGGGATGACAACTGGCGGGCAGCAGAACAGGCCCTGGACGAGGTCAGCCGGAAGTTCGGAAACAAATCGATTCTCCCCGCCAGCCTGCTGGATTCGGGAAACGGGTCTTAGCCTGGCGCCGGCACCATGCGTGCGTGTTTCGGGAAGGTGATGGCCGTCTTTCAGAACGGCCCCCGACAAACTATCCTTATATGTACATAGTTCTCAGTTATTGCCGGACTTCTTGGACATGCTGCAGTTCCAAAGGCCCGCATGCCGGTGTTCGCTTTCCGCCATCGTCGGCGGGGCGGGAACCTCCCGGGCATGCCGGTCGTTATCGGAGCAGTAGTACGGGATGGGACCAGCCCGGACGTTGGCCTACTTAAGGAGGTCGTGATGCCGCTCTCGGAGCACGAACAGAAGCTGCTGGAGCAGCTGGAGAAGCAGCTGCACGAGGACGATCCGAAATTCGCGAATTCCATGGGTTCGGATCCCGGGCGAACGTGGTCCACCCGTCACATCGTGATTGGTGTGCTCTGCACCCTCGCGGGGATCGCCGTGCTCCTGGTCGGCGTTACAGTCCCGAACATCTTTGTCGGTGTCCTGGGCTTTGTGGTTATGGGCGGCGGTGTGTACTTCGCCACAATGCGCAACGCTGCAGGCGGCAAGCAGCGCTCCGCACCTGGCACAGGTAAGTCCGGAAAGCCCAGGAGTTCATTTATGTCCAGCCTGGAAGAGCGCTGGGACGAGCGCCGCCGCGACGAATCCTAAGGCAGCGCCTGCAAGTCCGGTGCAATGGCCATAGGTTCAGGCCTGCCCTCCATTTCGCTCCCCACGGTCAGGATGACCGCAGCAGAAGACCCGCCACGGCGGGTCTTCTGCGTTTAACCCGCAACAGGTAGCGGCCGGTGCCCTTTTGCGCGCTGGAAACGACCCCTACTGCGGCCCGGATGAGCGGCCGGACGCCCGCGGATCCGCCGTCAGCGTCAGATGAAAGCCCGACGTCGGCCTGGCACCGCCGTCGGGCAGATATGGTTCGCACCGAAACGGCGCCGGGCCCTCCACTTCCATCCACCGCCTGCTCCCGCGCCATTTGGGGGACGAAGGCCTGAAATGGGGGAATATTGGCTTGATTTGCGTTGACTGTGGTGGAAAGTGGAGTAATGTGGAGGACATAAGAGGGTAGTTGCAACACAGGGGATGTGCAGTTCCTGACGGCAGACAGGCGGTGGGCCAGTGTTTCTGGGCACACACTCGCCACGTCTGGACGAAAAGGGCCGAATTATCCTCCCTGCGAAGTTCCGTGAGGAGCTTGCCAGCGGGCTTGTTCTCACCAGGGGACAGGAACGGTGCATCTACGTCTTCAGTGAGCAGGAATTTGCACGTGTCCACGAGCAAATGCGGGAGGCGCCCATTTCCTCCAAGCAGGCCCGGGACTACATCCGCGTCTTTCTCTCTGGAGCCTCGGACGAGGTACCTGACAAGCAGGGGCGCATCACCATTCCGGCCGCGCTCCGGGAGTACGCAGGCCTCGGCAGGGAACTGGCCGTCATCGGTGCAGGAACCCGGGCCGAGATCTGGGATGCCCAGGCCTGGAACGAGTACCTCGCGGAGAAGGAAACCGCCTTCTCCGAAACCGACGACGCCATTCCGGGGATCCTGTGATCACCTGAACGGCCCGGCGGACGCTTCTTGAACGAGATCTCCAGCCGCCCATCGGACAGTCAACCTGGCTCACTTCCCCGGAGCCAGGCCGGCAGGACGATAGGCGCGGATGGGGATCTGGCCCAAGAAGCAGCACTACCAACACCCACGGCAGGAAAGGACGAAGGCATGAACGATCACCCGAAGCCAACGTCCGAACGCCATGTGCCGGTCCTCAAGGACCGGTGCATCAATTTGTTGGCCCCCGGCTTCGAAGCTGCCCGCCTCCGAGGTGAGACCCCCATCGCGATTGATGCGACCCTCGGCATGGGCGGCCACTCTGAAGCCATGCTGGAGCGTTTCCCGGATCTGCACCTGATCGGCATCGACCGTGATGAGGAAGCCCTGGCACTGGCAGGGGAGCGGCTGGCGCCTTTCGCTTCCCGGACCGACCTGGTCCACGCCGTCTACGACGAAATCGCCGAAGTCCTCGAAGACCTGGGCGTGGCACAGGTTCATGGCATCCTGATGGACCTGGGCGTTTCATCCCTGCAGCTGGACCAGCGTGAGCGTGGCTTCGCCTATTCCTTTGACGCTCCGCTGGACATGCGGATGGACACCAGCCGCGGGCAGACCGCAGCAGATGTGGTTAACAACTACAGCGAAGAGGATCTCGTCAGGATCATCCGGAAGTGGGGCGAGGAGAAGTTCGCCGGCAGGATCGCCAACAGGATTGTCGCGGCGAGGACAGTTAAGTCTTTCGCCACCACCGGGGAACTCGTGGAACAGATCCGCTCCGTGGTGCCGGCGGCAGCCGCCAAATCGGGCGGCCACCCGGCCAAACGGACGTTCCAGGCACTGCGCATTGAAGTGAACGAGGAACTCGACGTGCTGGAGCGCGCTGTTCCTGCCGCCGTGGCAGCAACGGCCCTGGGCGGACGCATCGTGGTGATGTCTTACCACTCCCTCGAGGACAAAATCGTCAAATCAGTTTTCCAGGCTGGCTCCAAATCCTCCGCGCCGCTCGGATTTCCGGTGGAGCTTGAGGAACACAAGGCCTTCCTCAAAACCCTGACCAAGGGCACCGAGGTACCCACCGCCGTCGAGATTGCAGAAAATCCGCGCGCAGCCTCCGCCAGGCTGCGGGCCGTGGAACGTATCAGAGCCAGGAGAGAAGCATGAGCACTGCCGCCGTCAAGAACTTCCCGGTCGTTTCCGGCAGCAGCGCCCCGGCGATCAGGTCGCTTCCTTCTGGCACCGGCCGCAGGGAACGCACACCCCTGTCTGTGGTGCGTTCCGCCCCCAAGAAGCGCCGTGCGCCGTTTGTGGTGATGTGTTTCGCCTTGCTCGCTGTTGCGCTCGTAGCCGTGCTGGTCCTGAACATCTCAGTCTCTACCTCCCAGTACCAGCTGGTGGAACTGAGGGGTAAGCAAAGCACGCTGACCAAGCAGAACCAGGACCTGACACAGCAGGTCCAGAACTTCGAGGCGCCCCAGAACCTGGCGGCAAAGGCCTCAGACCTGGGCATGGTGGCTTCGACCGTCAAAGGCCAGATCGACCTCTCCACCCTTGCCGTCACGGGCAAGGCAACTCCGGCGGTGAAGGGTGGCGCGGCTGGATCGGTTATCCCTGCTCCAGCTGTAGAGGGAGTGCTCACCGTGGTTCCCCCGGCGACGAAGTGGGAGCCGCTGACGAACCGTAAACCGGCTGCCGAGGAACCGGCCCCTGCTGCGGCCCCTGCATCGGCCCGGGCAGCGGCACCTGCCGCTGCAGCACAGCCGGCTGAAGCGCCCGCACCACCGGCACGTGCCGTGGAGCTCCACGGCGGTTCGGTTCCAGCACCCGAACAGAAGGTGCCCGGGTCTAACCGGTAGCCGCTGAAGGACAACCAGTCAGGTAATAAACAGGCAACAAGGCGAGCAGCAAGGGAATCACGGTGGCGCAGAGGACGGGCAGGGCAAAAAGCGGCAAGGCCCCTAACGCCACCAAGCGGCTGCGCCTCGGCCTGGGCATTATGCTGACGCTGCTATTAGTGGTGGGCGGCAAGCTCTTTTTCGTCCAGGGGCTCGACGTCGGCGGGATGGCCGCAGCTGCGCTCGATTACCGGATGCGCGAGACTTCCCTCCCCGCCGAACGCGGCAGCATCCTTGGCGCCAACGGGACGGTCCTGGCCAACAGTGTGATCCGCTACAACGTTGTGGTTGACCAAACCACCAACACGAAGACAGAGAAGTTCTGGCGCCTGGAGGAGGGCGTGGACAAACTTGTTGAAGTCAGCCGGGAGCAGGGCATCAGCGAACTCGCGGCTGTCCTGGGCATGGACGCTGACGAACTCAGGAACGCCGTGACGGGCGAATCGAAGTACCACATCGTCGCCAAGGACCTGAAGCCGGATGTCGAGCTCAGGGTCTCGGATCTCAGTATTCCCGGCATCGTCACTGAGGGCGTCAGCAAACGCGTGTATCCGAACGGTTCCGTGGCCGGCGGTATTATCGGCTTCCTCCAGGACGGCAACACCGGCCAGGCGGGGATCGAGCAGACCCAGGATGGGCTGCTGCGCGGGAAGGACGGCAAGCGGCTCTTCGAGATCGGTGCCGACGGTCTCCGGATTCCGGTCGGCGTGGATGACCTGACACCGCCGGAGGACGGCAAGGACGTCAAGCTCACGCTCAATTCCGATCTCCAGTATTTCGCCCAGCAGGCCATTCAGAGCCAGTCAGACAAACAGGGCGCCGAGTGGGGTGTCATCACGGTGATGGACGCCAAGACCGGTGACATTGTCGCGATGGCGGACACTAATGCCCCGGATCCGAACGATCCCGGACGGGTGGCTGCCAAGGACCGCGGCGTGCGCTCCGTTACCGCAGCGTATGAGCCCGGCTCGGTACAGAAGATGATCACGGCCGCCGCCTTGATTGAAGAAGGAAAATCCAGCCCCCTGGATACGTTCACTCTCGGACCGTCGTACACCGTGGACGGCCAGACCTTCACAGACGCCTTTACCCATGGCACCGAAGAGCGCACGCTCGCCGGCATCCTGGGTTGGTCAATGAACACCGGCACCGTGGCGGCCGGGTCGCGGCTGACCAAGGAACAACGGTACGACTGGCTTAAGAAATTCGGCATCGGCGAAGCCCCGGACATTGGATTGCCGGCTACGGCCTCCGGCATTCTCACACCGGCTGACCAGTGGGACGGCCGCCAGGAATACACGGTGCTGTTCGGCCAGGGCGTATCGCAGTCCACCCTGCAGACAGTCCGAGCCTTCCAGACGATCGCCAACAACGGTGTGATGCTCCAGCCGCGCCTGATTGACGCGTACGTTTCACCGGACGGAACAGAGGAGAAAGTCGCCCCGCAGCCTTCCCGCCAGGTGGTGTCGGACGGCACCGCGCAGCAGGTCCAGGACATCCTGGAAAGCGCGGTGACCGAAGGCCAGATCAAGGACGCCGCAATCGACGGATACCGGGTGGGGGCAAAAACCGGAACCTCTGAATCGCCGTGCGACGACGGGAAGTCAGGGTTCTGCGGCTACACCGCTTCCATTGTGGGGATGGCACCGATGGATGATCCCCGGTTTATTGTTGAGGTGGTACTGCAGCGTCCCAAGGGCAATATCTACGGCATTACGCAGGGGCCGGTGTTCCGCTCGGTTATGAGCCAGGCACTGCGCACCTACAACGTCCAGCCGTCCGCGGGCGAACCGGCCAGGCTGCCGCAGTACGCCAAGTAGCATCAAGCCAGGCAGCAGTTCCCTTATTGCCCGCAGCGGAAGCAGTCTCCCGCGGGCATGATCCACTAGTACCACCATCGGAGATTCCCTTGTCAGAGCAGAACGCATCAGCCAGCAACGCGGGGCCGGCAGGGGCACCGGCCCCCGCTCGGTTCAGGCCTACGGCAGTTGCTGCGGTCCGCCTGGACACGATCGGCGACGCGATCGGTGTGCAGGTCCCGGGCGCCTCCGCTGCCGTCAGCGTCACGGGAATTTCACTGAACTCGCGAGCCGTGGAACAGGGCGACCTGTATGTGGCGCTGCCGGGTGCTTCCCGCCATGGCGCAGACTTCGTGTCGCAGGCGGTCGGCAGGGGAGCGGTGGCAGTCCTGACCGACGACGCCGGTGCACGCCTTCTCGCGCTGTCAGCGGATACCGCCGTCCCCGTCCTGGTGGTGGACGGACCGCGCAACGTGGTGGGGCCGCTGTCCGCCATGATCTACCAGAGCCAGCCAGCAGTTGGGCGGACGCCGCGCTTGTATGGTGTAACGGGAACCAACGGCAAGACCACCACCACGTACTTCATCAACGCCTTGCTCCGTGCGCTCGGGCAGCAGACCGGCCTGATCGGAACCATCGAAATCCTGGCCGGCGGAGAACCGGTTCCCAGCCTCCTGACCACGCCTGAGTCACCGGATCTCCACGGCTTGCTCGCCCTCATGCGGGAACGGGGACTGGACGCCGCGTCCATGGAAGTCTCCTCCCACGCCGTGTCCTTTCAGCGGGTGGACGGTGTGCACTTCGACGTTGCCGGTTTCACGAACCTGACGCAGGACCATCTGGATCTGCACGGCACCATGGAGGACTACTTCGCCACAAAGGCGGAACTGTTCACGCCGGGCCGTGCCCGCAGGGCTGTGGTGACGGTCGACGACGAATGGGGCCGCAGGCTTGCGGCCACGGCACGGACCCCGGTCACCACCCTCTCGATGACACCCGGCGGAGCTCCCACCGACTGGACCGTAACGGCCACCGCCGCGCGTGGGCTGGGTACCGACTTCAGCCTGCAGGGACCCGACGGCGTTACACTGAATGTCCACACCGGCCTGCCTGGCGCTTTCAACGTCGCCAACGCCGCACTGGCCACCGTAATGGTCTTGGCCAGCGGAATGGACGCCGCCACCGTGCAGGCCGCCCTGGACCACCACGACCCGTTCACCGTGGCGGTACCGGGACGCATGCAGCTCGTATCCGAAGAACCGGCGGCTGTAGTGGACTTCGCCCACAACACTGATGCCCTGGCACGCGCACTGGAAGCGGTCAGGTCACCGCTGCCCGGCTCCCGGGTGATCGTGGTTTTCGGAGCCACCGGACAGCGCGACCAGGGCAAGCGTCCCGCCATGGGCGCCGTCGCAGCAAAGATGGCCGACATCGTCATCGTCACGGATGACGACCCCCACGACGAAGACCCTGCAGCCATCAGGGCAGATGTGCTGGCGGGCGCACGGTCGGCGCGCGAACAGGAATCTCCGGAGTGTGTCATCGAAGAGGTTTATCCCCGCGACGCCGCCATCCGGCGCGCCGTGGAACTGGCCGGTCCGGCCGACACCATTCTTGTGGCCGGCCGCGGCCATGAGGTCTGGCAGGAAGTCAAGGGCGTCAATCTTGCACTGGACGACCGTGTGGAACTGCGGAACGCCTTGACAGCCAGGGGATTCACCGTTCTCCGAGACGACCGGATAGAGTCCTAGACCGAGATGATTGCACTTACTGCGGCGGAAATCGCCGATATCACACACGGACGCCTGAACGCCGATCCGGGGATCACGCCCCTTTCGGTGGTCACCGATTCGCGCGAGTCTGCCGCCGGGTCGCTATACGTGGCGAAACCTGGCGAGCACGCTGATGGCCACGACTTCGTTGCCGCCGCCTTCAGCCGGGGTGCGGTGCTGGTCCTCGCCGAGCGCCCCGTAACGGGCCCGGACGGCGTCAACTATCCGGCCGTCCTGGTAGAGGATGCCGTGCTGGCCATGGGCGCGCTGGCCGCCGAAGCGGTCCGTCGGATCCGCCTGGCCCGTTCTGCCGCAGGCGACCCCCTGACCGTCATCGGGATCACCGGTTCCGCCGGGAAGACCACCACGAAGGACCTCCTCGCCGGCATCCTCACCCAGCAGGGCGCGACCGTTGCCCCGCAGGGGTCCTACAACGGCGAGGTGGGCGTACCGCTCACCGTCTTCCTCGCCGACACCCAAACGCGGTACCTGGTGATCGAGATGGGCGCCACAGGCATCGGGCACATTCGCTACCTGGCCGACATGGTGAGGCCTGACATCGGCGTCGTCCTCGGCATCGGCACTGCCCACGCCGGGGAGTTCGGCGGTGTGGACAACATTGCCCAGGCCAAGGGCGAACTGGTGGAGGCCCTCGCCGCCGGCGGCACCGCCGTCATCAACCTCGACGACGACCGCGTCGCTGCCATGCGCAGCCGCACCGCCGCCACCGTGCTGGGCTTCTCGGCCGAAGGACGCCCTGACGCGACCGTTCGGGCCGAGAATCCGGACACAAACGCTGAGGGCAACCCGGAATTCGAGCTCGTCCTGCCCGGCGCCGAAACAGGCCTGCACGTCAGCAGCCGCCTCATCGGCGCCCACCACACCGGCAACCTCCTCGCCGCAGCAGCGGCCGCGCACGCGGCCGGAGTGTCCGGCAAGGACATCGCCGTATCGCTGAGCACACAGTCAGCAGCCAGCCGTTGGCGGATGGAACGCACTGAACGTGCTGACGGCGTGACCATCATCAACGACGCCTACAACGCCAACCCGGAGTCCATGCGGGCGGCCCTGCGCACGCTGGCCGACCTTGGCCGCGGACGGCGCACCTGGGCCGTCCTGGGCGCGATGCTGGAACTGGGACCCGATTCAATCCGTGAACACACCGTCGTGGGCACCCAGGTGGTCCGCCTGAACATTTCCCGGCTGGTCGTCGTCGGCCGCGAAGCCCGCGCACTTTACGTTTCCGCCGTCCAGGAGGGTTCCTGGGGCGACGAATGCGTCTTTGCCGAAACCGCCGAGGACGCCTATGTGCTCCTCAACGCCGAGCTTGAGCCCGGCGACCTGGTGCTTTTCAAGTCGTCCAACAGCGTTGGACTGCGGCACCTGGGCGATCGGATAGCATTACCCCCACGATCCACGGAACCCACCGATGAAGGGAGCGAGCTGCTGTGATTGCACTACTGATCGGCGCAGGACTTGCCCTGCTATTTGCCTTGGTGGGAACGCCGCTGTTTATCCGCTTGCTTGTCCGCAAGAGCTACGGCCAATTCATCCGTGATGACGGACCCACGTCCCACCACACCAAACGCGGTACGCCCACCATGGGCGGCACCGTGGTGGTGGGTGCGGTCCTGCTCAGCTACGGGCTGACCCACCTGATTATGTGGATGATGAACCCGGACTCGTCAGGCCCCTCCGCCTCGGCACTGATCCTGCTCTTCCTGATGGTCGGCATGGGGCTGGTGGGCTTCCTGGACGATTTCATCAAAATCTCCCGCCAGCGGAGCCTTGGCCTGGACGCGAAGGCCAAGCTCATCCTCCAGGCCGCGGTAGGCATAGCCTTCGCCATCCTGGCCCTGAACTTTCCCGACCCGGACGGCCTTACGCCGGCCTCGACCAAAATCTCCCTGGTCCGCGACATTCCCTGGCTGGACCTGGCCTTCGCGGGCACGGTGGTCGGCGCAATCCTCTTTGTCCTCTGGTCCAACCTGATCGTCACGGCGGCGACCAACGGCGTGAACCTGACGGACGGCCTGGACGGTCTCGCTGCCGGTGCCTCGGTCATGGTCTTCGGTGCCTACACGCTGATGGGCATCTGGCAGAACAACCAGGCCTGCGGGTCACCGAGGGAAGCCGGCAGCGGCTGCTATTCCGTCCGCGACCCCCTGGACCTGGCGCTCCTGGCAGCCATCCTGAGCGCCGCCCTCGTGGGATTCCTCTGGTGGAATACCTCCCCGGCCAAGATCTTTATGGGTGACACCGGGTCATTGGCCATCGGCGGCGCGGTCGCCGGCTTCGCCATCCTGTCGCGGACGGAACTGCTGCTGGGAATCATCGGCGGCCTGTTCGTCCTGATTACCCTGTCCGTGATCATCCAGGTGGGCTACTTCAAGGCCACCGGCGGTAAACGCGTCTTCAAGATGGCACCGCTGCAGCACCACTTCGAACTCAAGGGCTGGGCAGAAGTCACGGTGGTGGTCCGGTTCTGGATCCTGGGCGGGCTCTTCGTGGCCGTGGGCCTGGGTGTCTTCTACGCTGAATGGGTTGTGCTCCTGTGACTGTTTCTCCCCGCCTGCAAGACCTGGTCAGTTGGGATTCTGACTGGGAAGGGCTGCGCGTTGCAGTCACCGGCGTCGGAGTATCCGGGTTCGCCGCGGCAGATACTCTCATCGAACTCGGTGCCCGGGTGGTGGTGGTTGATGCCGCCATGTCCGAGACAGCTAAGGCACAGGCCGACACCCTGAAGATCGTCGGCGCCGTCGACGTGCTCCTGGGCGAGGAAGCCGTCAACAGGATCCCCAAGATCGAAGGCAGCTTCCCCGACCTCATCGTGACCTCGCCGGGTTGGCGGCCTGACCAGGCGCTCCTGGCGGCCGCTGCGCGCGCCCACATTCCGGTCTGGGGCGACGTCGAGCTTGCCTGGCGCCTGCGGGTCCGGGCCGGGCACAAGACCGCTGACTGGCTGACCATCACCGGCACCAACGGCAAGACCACCACTGTGGGCCTGACAGCGTCGATGCTGCAGGCCGCCGGCCTGAAGGCCATCGCGGTCGGCAACGTGGGCACCCCCATCCTGGACGCCCTCCGCGACCCCGTGGAATACGACGTCTTCGCGGTTGAACTATCCAGCTTCCAGCTGCACTGGGCTGAAACGCTGTCGCCGGTGGCCAGCGTCTGCCTGAACGTGGCTGAGGACCACGTTGACTGGCATGGTTCCTACAATTCCTACCTCGCGGACAAGGCCAAGGTCTATGCGCGGACCCAGAAGGCCTGCATCTTCAACGCGGAACAGATCGAGACCGAACGGATGGTTGAGGACGCGGACGTTGTGGAGGGCTGCCGGGCCGTCGGCTTCACCACACTAACGCCGGCCATCAGCATGCTCGGCGTGGTGGAGGGCCTGCTCGTGGACCGCGCGTTTATCGAGGAACGCAGGGACAGCGCCGCCGAGCTGGCTTCGATGACCGACCTGGGGCAGTTTGCGCCCAGGCACATGGTGGCGAACGCCCTTGCGGCTGCAGCCCTGGTCCGGGCATACGGTGTGGATGCGAAGGCCGTGCGCCAGGGCATCCAGGACTACGTGCCGGGGAACCACCGCATCCAGCCGGTCGCCAAGCAGAACGGCGTGCTCTGGGTTAACGATTCCAAGGCCACCAACCCGCACGCAGCAGCCGCGTCACTGGCCACCTTTGAAAACGTCATCTGGATCGCGGGCGGCCTGTCCAAGGGCGTCAGCTACGACCACCTGGTCCGGGACCACGCCGCCCGGCTCAAGGCTGTTGTGCTCATCGGTACGGACACCGCCGCGCTGGCGGACGCCTTGCAGCGACACGCGCCGGATGTCCCCGTGATCACGACGCCGCCGGGCGACACTGAAAATATGCAGACTGCCGCAACGGGCGGGGCCACCACGGGCAGCTCGCCGGATTCCGGTGCGGCCGTGATGTCCCGGGCCGTTGCGTCAGCGGCGCAGCTGGCGGCATCAGGCGACACCGTGCTGATGGCCCCGGCAGCTGCTTCCATGGATCAGTTCTCTTCCTATGCTCACCGCGGCGACGCCTTTATTGAAGCTGTCCGCGAGCTGGTGGAAGGGCAGGCCCAGACCGGCGAGGAGTAACAATGGTCAGCACGCCCACCCGGTCGCCGGCGTCCCGGCCGCGCGCCGGGAAACCCGCTTCGCCCGTAAAGTCCACCATCACCCTGCCGGACCGGATCCGGGACTGGTACCAGGCCTTCTGGTCCACGCTGGAAGGAACCGGCACCTCCAAGAACGGCTCAACGTATTACCTGATCCTTGGTTCCACGCTGGCCCTGACCGCCATCGGCATCATGATGGTGCTGTCGGCCTCCAGCGTCGAATCCATCGCTGCGGGAAAGTCGCCCTACGGCGACGCCCTCAAGCAGGGGATGTTCGCCGCCATCGGCATCTTCACCATGTTTGTCCTCTCCCGCATCAACGTGGTCTGGCTGAAGCGGCTGGCATGGCCGGGGCTGGGCGGGGCCCTTGTCCTCCTGGTCCTGGTGCAGCTGATCGGAGACGAAGTCAACGGCAACAAGAACTGGATCGACCTGGGCGGCATCACCTTCCAGCCGTCCGAGGCGTCCAAGCTGACTCTGGCGCTGTGGATGGCCACTGTCCTGGCCAGGAAAGGGAAGCTGCTGCGGCGCTGGCCCCACGTGCTGATCCCGGCCGTGCCGCTGGCGGGCGGGGTCATCGGCCTGGTCCTGCTGGGCAATGACCTGGGCACCGCCATGATCATCATGATGATCACTGCTGCCGCCCTCTTCTTCGCGGGAGTACCGCTGTACCTGTTCGGGTTCGCCGCACTGGCCGCAGCCGCCGGCACGGCCGTCATGGCCATCACCAGCTCAAACCGCATGTGCCGCATCACCTCGTGGTGGACGGGCCAGTCCTGTGCCGACGGCATTGACGCCAACTACCAGGCCACGAATGGGCTCTACGGGCTTGCGTCCGGCGGCTGGTTCGGCGTCGGCCTCGGCCAAAGCCGGCAGAAGTACAGCTGGATCCCGGAAGCCCATAACGACTTCATCTTCGCCATCATCGGCGAGGAACTCGGCCTGGTGGGCACCGTCGTCGTGCTTGTCCTTTTTGCCATCCTTGGCGCCGCCATCTACCGCGTAGTGGTGGCGCAGGAGGATATGTTCCACCGGGTGCTGGCCGGCACCATCATGGTGTGGCTGCTGGGGCAGGCCACGGTCAACATGGCCGTGGTGACGGGGCTGATGCCGGTGATCGGCGTACCGCTGCCGTTCATTTCCTACGGCGGTTCGGCACTGCTGATGTCGCTCTGCGCCGTGGGGGTGGTGCTCTCGCTTGCCCGCGAACAGATGGCGCCTGCCCTCAGGCCGAAGAAACTGCTCAAATTCGGCGCCAAGAAGGCCGGGGGATCGGCTGGCCGCAAACCTGCTGGCCGGAAAACCGCCGGCACGACAACCGCTGCCCGCAAAACCGCCAGCCCCACAACAACCGCAAGAAAGCGTACGTAGCACCAGATGACTTCCCAGAACCTGTCCATTGTCCTGGCGGGCGGCGGAACCGCCGGCCACATCAGCCCACTTCTGGCCATCGCGGCCGCCCTGCGTGCCGCCGTGCCCGGCGCCAGGCTGCTCGCCGTCGGCACGCCCGCCGGCATGGAAACCCGGCTGGTGCCCGCCGCCGGCCTTGAACTGGCCACCATCGACCGGGTGCCGTTTCCGCGGGAACCTTCCATTGACCTCCTCAAGCTGCCCGCACGGCTGGCCGGGGCGGTCAGGCAGTCCGGACGCATCCTCGACGACGCCTCGGCCGACGTCCTGGTGGGCGTCGGCGGCTATGTCTGCACACCCCTGTACCTCGCCGCCCGGCGCCGGGGAATCCCCATCGTGATCCATGAGGCCAATACCAGGCCCGGCCTGGCCAACCGGGTGGGATCGTTCCTGACCCATCACGTCGCCACCGCCTTCGACACCACGCGCCTGCGTCACGCCCGCCATGTGGGCATGCCCATGCGGACCGAAATCTCCAGCCTGGACCGGGACACTGCCCGCGCCGCCGCCCGCGAAGAACTGGGCCTGGATCCCACCTCGCCCACGCTGATTGTGACCGGCGGTTCCTCCGGCGCCCAGAGCATCAACCGCGCGGTCGCTGCCGCCGTCCAGGACCTTGGCGCGGCGGGGATCCAGACACTCCACATCACCGGCCGCGGCAAGACGGTTTTGGGGCCCGACGGCGGCCCGCTCGCCGCGCCGGGCTACCGGCAGCTGGAGTACGTGGACGGCATGGAACGGGTGTACGCAGCCGCGGACGTGCTGCTGGCGCGGTCCGGAGCGGCCACGGTCTGCGAAGTGGCCGCCGTGGGAGTGCCGGCAGTGTTTGTCCCGCTGCCCATCGGCAACGGCGAGCAGGCGCTCAACGCGGCGGGGCTCGTGAACGCCGGTGGCGCACTCCTGGTCCAGGATAAGGACTTCACCGCGCAGTGGGTGGCCGGTATGCTTATCCCCCTGGTCACCGACCCCGGCCGCCTGGCCACCATGGCCGCCAGCTCGCGCCGCCTTGGCATCAGAAACGCCGATCAGCGCATGGCTGACCTTGTCCTGGAAGCGGTATCCGCATGATCCCCACAAACATCCGCAGCCAGGAGTCCCTGGGCCGAGTACATTTCATCGGCATCGGCGGGGTGGGAATGTCCGCCGTGGCCCGCATCATGGTGGCCCGCGGCGTCGCCGTCAGCGGATCGGATGCCAAGGACCTTCCGGTGATGGCGGAGCTGGCTGCCGCCGGCGCGAGGATCGCCGCCGGATACGCCGCAGCCAACCTGGGCAATGCCCAGACCGTGGTGGCCGGCTCGGCGATCCGTGCGGACAACCCCGAACTGGTGGCCGCGCGTGCGGCGGGCCTGCCCGTGCTGCACCGCTCGGAGGCGCTGGCGGCCACCATGGGGGACGACCTCGTAGTGACCGTGGCAGGCACTCACGGCAAGTCCACCACCACCTCCATGATCACCGTCCTGCTCCAGGGCGCCGGGATGGATCCGTCGTTTGCGATCGGCGCCAACGTGCCTGCGCTCGGCGTCAATGCCGCCCACGGCACGTCAGGGGTCTTTGTGGCCGAAGCGGACGAGTCCGACGGCTCCTTCCTGAACTACCGGCCAAAGATTGCCGTGGTCACCAACGTCGAACCCGATCACCTGGACCACTACGGCACCGCAGAGGCCGTCTACGAGTCCTTCGACCGCTTTACGGCGCTGCTTCCGGCCGACGGCGTCCTGATTACCTGCGCTGACGACGCCGGCGCCGCAGCCCTGGCAGAGCGCACGCTCGCCCGCGGCAACACCAGGGTGGTGCTGTACGGCACCTCGGACGGGTCGGACCTGGTGCTGCACGACGGCGGCCCGGGGGACGTGGCGGTTTCCTCACCGGCCGGGCGGTTCGCCCTGGACCTGCAGGTCCCGGGTAGGCACAACGCGCTGAACGCCGCCGCCGCCGTCGCCGTCGCGCTGGAGCTGGGGGTCGACGCCGACGCTGCCGCGCGTGCCCTGGCGCACTTCGCGGGCGCTTCGCGGCGCTTTGAACTGAAAGGGGAGGCGCGCGGCGTGCGCGTCTATGACGACTACGCCCACCACCCCACCGAAGTCCGGGCCGCCCTGACGGCTGCACGGTCAGTGGCCGGCGGGCACCGCGTCCATGTTTTGTTCCAGCCGCACCTGTTCTCCCGCACCAGGGAGTTTGCCAGGGAGTTCGCAGATGCGCTGAACCTGGCAGACACGGCCCTGGTCCTGGACATATACCCCGCGCGCGAAGATCCCATCCCCGGAGTCAGCAGCCAGCTCATCGCCGAGCACCTGTCGCCCGGCGGACGCCTGGTGGAGCCGGGCGGGGCGGTTGCTGCCCTTACGGACGCCGCCGGGCCCGGCGACATCATCCTGACCGTCGGGGCAGGGGATGTCACGGCTTTCGGACCGCAGATCGTGCAGGCTCTCAGTGGGTAGACCGCGCCGGCCCACCTACGCTTCACCGGGCAGGCGGCAGCCACCCGCGCCAGCGGAACCGGAGGTCATCTCGGCCTCCAAACGCGCCCCCGAGGCGGACACCCCGTCTTTGCCCGACCGCAAGAATGCGAAGTTCGCGGACCGGAACCCGCCGTCAGACAAGGCACCAGCAGGCAAGGCGCCGGCAAGCAAGGCGCCGGCGGGCACCGACAATGTGCTGGCCTTCCCGGAGCCGCCCGGAAAACGCCTTAAGCGGAACATCCTGGTGACCCTGGGCACTGTCCTGGCGTTGGTCTGCGCGCTGCTGGCCGCCGCAATCTTTTCGCCGGCACTCGCCGTAGGCACCGTCACGGTGTCCGGGACCCGGCTCGTCACCACGGAACAGGTGCAGGCCGCACTGGAGCCCCTGAAGGGCAAACCCCTGCCCCAGATCAGCGATGAGGAGGTCAGCCGCCTCCTGGCGCCGCTCGTCCAGATCAAGTCCGTCTCAACCCAGGCACGCCCGCCGTCCGGGTTGATGGTCCAGGTTTTGGAGCGGGTCCCGGTGGCCCTGGTCAAGCAGGGGGAGCAGTACCAGTTGGTGGATGTGGACGGCGTGGTCCTGGCCAGCCCTGCGGACCCGGCCGCAGTTGCCCTGCCCGTGATCGACGGCGGCGCCGGAACCATCGGCAAGGACCTCTTCCAGGCCACCGCAGCGGTCCTCGGTGCACTCCCGCTGGACGTGCTGTCGAAGCTGTCCAACGCGTCCGCCCAGTCAGTGGACGCCGTTGAGCTCAAACTGGTGGACGGTCAGACCATCATTTGGGGGAATGCGGGGGAGAAGGAGCTCAAGGCCAAGGTGCTTGAAGCCTTGCTCAAAGTTCCCGCGGACCCGAAGAACCCCGTCCGTGTGTACGATGTGAGCGCGCCCCGGCATCCGGTGACGCGCTGAACGCTTTATTTACCCGGTATTCCCGCGACACGCGGCTCCGGTTATTGAATGTCCGAACCATAGGAAATAGCGTTCCAGACATGAGTTACTTGACATAACTATAACCTTCAACTCGAAGGTTAAGGTTCGAAGCTTCAAGCCCGACTCCACAGTTTTCGCAATAGGACACGAACAAGGGACACGTAACGTGGCAGCTCCGCAGAATTACTTGGCCGTCATCAAGGTCGTCGGCATCGGCGGCGGTGGCGTGAACGCAGTCAACCGCATGATCGAGGTCGGTCTTCGCGGCGTCGAATTCATCGCGGTCAACACCGATGCACAGGCATTGTTGATGAGCGATGCAGACGTCAAGCTCGACATCGGACGTGAGCTGACCCGCGGGCTCGGTGCAGGCGCCAACCCCGAGGTGGGCAAGCAGGCTGCGGAGGACCACGCCGACGAAATCGAAGAGGTCATCCGCGGCGCGGACATGGTGTTTGTGACCGCCGGCGAAGGTGGCGGCACGGGCACCGGCGGCGCCCCTGTGGTGGCACGCATCGCCCGGTCTCTCGGAGCGCTGACCATCGGTGTGGTGACCCGCCCGTTCACGTTCGAGGGCCGCCGTCGTGCGGGTTCTGCAGAGGCGGGCATCGACGCCCTCCGCGACGAAGTGGACACGCTGATCGTCATCCCGAACGACAGGCTTCTGTCCATCAGCGACCGCAACGTCTCCGTCCTGGACGCTTTCCGTTCCGCTGACCAGGTCCTGCTGTCCGGTGTCCAGGGCATCACGGACCTCATCACCACCCCCGGCCTGATCAACCTCGACTTCGCGGACGTCAAGTCCGTGATGCAGGGCGCAGGCTCCGCGCTGATGGGCATCGGCTCCGCCCGCGGTGAAGACCGTGCGGTGAAGGCTGCCGAGCTCGCCATTGCATCGCCGCTGCTGGAAGCCTCCATCGACGGCGCCCATGGTGTCCTGCTCTCCATCCAGGGCGGTTCCGATCTTGGCCTGTTCGAAATCAATGAAGCTGCCCGCCTGGTCCAGGAAGTGGCCCACCCCGAAGCCAACATCATCTTCGGTGCCGTGATCGACGACGCACTCGGTGACGAGGCCCGTGTCACGGTCATTGCCGCCGGTTTCGACGACGTCAAGGCCACCTCTCCCTCCATGGACCAGTCGCAGCCGCAGGTTGCGCCGCAGCGGCCCGCAGCGGCACCCGCGCCGGCTCAGGCCCCCACTTCGGGTGGCAGCCACCAGCACAACGTCCAGCCGGTCCACGCCGGAGTCGGCGCGTCAGGCCTGAGCAACTGGGGCCAACAGCGCCCGTCGTCGGTCCCCGCCGATTCAGGCTTCGACGTCGACCTGCCCTCGGTAGTGGAGCCGGACCTCTCGGGCAACCGCGCCGATGACCTGGATGTCCCCGACTTCCTGAAGTAGGGCCCGGGTTGTTCTATTGGCGGGCCGAAGTGTCTGCTGGTGTGAGTGTGGCGTTCTCAGACACCCAGGCCGGCAATCTTGCCCTGCACGTCGGGGACAACGCCGCTGATGTTCTCCAGCGCCGGGAGGCGCTGGAGAACGCTGCCGGCCTAACCCGTGGTTCCCTCCGGTTCATGGAGCAGGTCCACGGCACTGCGGTGGAAATGATGGAGCCGGCCACGCCAGCGCCGACCGCCGATGCCATGGTGTCGCGGGGGCTGCCGCTTGCGGTGATGGTGGCCGACTGCATCGCGGCAGTACTCGTAGGGGAAGGACCTGACGGTCCGGTCCTCGCCGCCGTGCACGCAGGCCGCCCGGGGATAGAAAACGGCATTCTCCCGGCGACAGTGGAGCGGATGCGCTCAGCCGGGGCTACCGCCATCCGTGCCTGGCTGGGCCCGTCAATCTGCGGGCGTTGCTATGAGGTGCCCGCCGAACTGCGCGCCCAAGTAGCTGCCCAGGTGCCGGCGACGTGGGCTGCCACGTCCTGGGGCACGCCCGCACTGGATCTCCCAGCAGGGGCGAAGAGCCAACTTGAAGCTGCCGGCGTCGTCATCGAATATGCGGGTCCGTGCACGCTTGAAAACGAAGAGCTTTTCTCTTACCGCAGGTCCAACACCACCGGGCGCTTCGCGGGACTGGTGTGGTCGCATGAATGAGGGCACTGTGGAGGACAACGCCGAACGGATGGCTGATCTGGCGGAGCGCCTCGCCGCCGTGCAGCGTCGTATTGATGCGGCCGTCCAGGATGCAGGCCGGGCGGGGGACCTGCCCACGCTGATTGTGGTCACCAAGTTCCATCCGGCCGCCGACATCAGGCGCCTGGCTGCCCTCGGCGTCCGCGACGTCGGCGAGAACAGGGACCAGGAAGCCTCCTCGAAGGCGGCCGAACTGGCAGGCCTCGGACTCAACTGGCACTTCGTCGGGCAGCTGCAGAGCAAAAAATCGAAATCCGTGGTGAAGTATGCCCATGCGCTCCATTCCGTGGACCGGCTGGCCCTGGTTGATGGCCTTGAGCGTGCCATCGCCGCGGAACAGGAGCGTACGGGCCGGGGAGCCCTGGACTGCTTCATTCAGGTCAGCCTCGACGACGACGACGCCGGCGCGCATCGCGGCGGCGTGGCCGCCGCGGAGGTACCACTCCTGGCCGAGCGGCTGGCGGCTGCGGCAGGACTGGAACTGGCCGGCGTTATGGCTGTCGCCCCGTTGGGCACCAGTCCTGAGGCGGCGTTTGAAAAGCTGGCGGCCATCTCGGCGGCCTTGGTAGCGGAGCATCCCGGCGCAACCGCCATCTCGGCGGGCATGAGCCAGGACCTGGAAGCGGCCATCCGTTTCGGTGCGACACACCTGCGAATCGGTTCCGATATTCTCGGATCGCGTCCTGACGTGGGGTAGCGTCGAACCCATAGGAAGTGAATGGCGGGGGATTCAAGGCTGTCAAGTCATTGGGCGGCCCGCCTACGGACACGATTAGGAGTCGACCATGGCCGGCGCTCTGCGCAAGACAATGATCTATCTTGGGCTCGCCGATGGCGATGAACACTACGAGTCCGAGCACACCACAACACGTAAGGACGAGGACGATTCGATGGAAGTTGACCGCGAGGAACGCCGTGCACCGGCACCCGTCCGCGACGTCAGCCGCGAGTCATCACACGCCCCCGAAGAGGAATACCGCGCACCAGTGACCCCCATCAAGCGTGCGGCCTCAAGCCGCGAAGAACCGTCCGGGCTTCGGCAGATCACCACGATCCACCCGCGGTCCTACAATGACGCCAAGCTCATCGGTGAGAGTTTCCGGGACGGCATCCCCGTCATCATGAACGTCACCGACATGGGCGAAGCGGACGCCAAGCGTCTCGTTGACTTCTCGGCAGGGCTGGTTTTTGGTCTCCGGGGCAGCATCGAACGCGTCACGAACAAGGTTTTCCTGCTGTCACCGTCGTACATTGAGGTCATTGGCGATGACAAGAAGGTCAGCGAGACCCAGGCCAGCTTCTTCAATCAAAGTTAGCCCTGAGCTTATTCCGGATGCCAGACAGGTACACCTGTCTGGCATCTGTGCTGAAATAGACAAGAAACATTGGCAGGGCACCGCGGTATCCGGAATGGACATGGAGATATGAGTTAAGTCATGGGAATTGTTTTCGGACTTGTCTATATCGCCCTTTTGCTGTTCTTCGTGGCGCTGATCATCCGGCTGGTCTTTGACTGGGTCCAGATGTTTGCCAGGGAATGGCGTCCGCGTGGTGTTGCCCTCGTGGTGGCCCACACGGTGTACTCGATCACCGATCCGCCCCTCAAGGGGCTCCGGAGGCTGATCCCGCCGTTGAGGCTCGGCGGGGTGACTTTGGACCTCGGGTTTCTGGTCCTGTTCATCGCCGTCAGCATCGCGATGGCGGTCACCAGGGGTTTCGCGTAATCTTCGACAAGACCTAGCGGCGCAGGCGAAGTTCCTGGAATTGGAACTCCCTCTGAGCCGCGAAGAAATCTCCGGTTTGACACCCAGTGTTGAATTAGAGGAACCAGACAATATTTAGGTACCGTAGTTTTGACGGCCGGAAGGCCTACTGACTAACTAGACCAATGAGGTGACCAGATGGCTTTGACGCCAGAAGACGTTGTCAACAAGCGCTTTCAGCCGACCAAGTTCCGCGAAGGCTACGACCAGGATGAAGTTGATGACTTCCTGGACGAGATCGTTGTGGAACTCAGGCGCCTGAACCAGGAGAACGATGAGCTCCGCAAGAAGCTTGCAGAAGCAGGTTCCGGTGTGCCGGCCAGCTCCGCTGCGTCCGCCCCGGTGGTGGAGAAGGTTCCCGCACCCGTCAAGGCTGACAAGGTTGAGTCCCCGGCTAAGGCCGAGGTCGAGGCGAAAGCTCTCGACGCCGCCAAGAAGAAGGAAGCCGAGCCGGTAGCACCTGTTGCGGCCGTCCCGGCTGCTGCGCCCACCGCAGCCAACGGAAGCACGGTTTCAGCCGAGTCCGCTGCCGGCCTGCTCGCCATGGCGCAGCAGATGCACGACCGTCACGTCGCCGACGGTCAGTCCCAGAAGGACAAGATCATCGCAGAGGCCCAGATCGAGGCCAGCAGCCTGGTCAACGATGCCCAGGAGAAGTCCCGGAAGATCCTCGGTGCCCTCGAGCAGCAGAGATCCGTCCTGGAACGCAAGGTGGAGCAACTCCGCGGCTTCGAACGCGACTACCGCTCACGCCTGAAGGCCTACATTGAAGGCCAGTTGCGCGACCTTGACGCCCGCGGTTCCGTGGCGGCACCTGAGGTTGAAGCGAACTAGTTCGTCAAGCACGTATTCTGAGAACCGGTGGCTGAGGATTCCTCGACCGCCGGTTTTTGGGATTTAACATTTGTTTTACAAAATGAAAGCACTATGACTGACCACCTCGCCGCTGACGCCGCAAACCCTTCTCCTTCATCGGCCCGCCCCCGGCGGGCACTCCTGCTCTCGCTCTTCGCCGGTTTTGCGGTCTTTGCGTACGTCCTGGACCAGCTGACAAAACTCTGGGTGACGTCCTCGATGGTGGAGGGTGAACGCATTCCGGTGCTTCCGCCGCTCCTGCACTGGTACTTCATCCGCAATTCCGGCGCCGCATTTTCGATCGGGGAAAATGTCACGTGGGTGTTCTCCATCATCATGGCCGGCGTCTCCATCGCCATCCTGCTCCAGGTGCGTAAGCTGGGCTCGGCCTGGTGGTCGCTGGCACTGGGTCTGCTCCTGGGCGGGGCCCTGGGCAACCTGACGGACAGGCTCTTCCGGGAGCCCTCGTTCGGCATGGGGCACGTGGTGGATTTCATCCAGCTGCCCAATTTTGCGATCTTTAACATCGCCGACTCCGCGGTGGTCTCAGCGGTGGCCATCATCTGTATCCTCACGCTGAAGGGGATCGCCCTTGACGGTTCACGGCATGTCGCGGTGCCACGGAAAGAGGCGGCACAGCCGAAGGACACGGACGGTGTCTGAGCGTGTGGTGGTCGCCGACGAATTCGGCGGAACGCGGGCGGACGCAGGGCTCGCCAAGCTGATGGGGATTTCCCGGTCAATGGCCGCGACCCTCATTGCTGAAGGCAACGTGGTGAGCCGCGGCAAGAAACTCGGAAAGTCCGCGCGGTTGGTTGCCGGAGATGTCCTGGAAGTGACGGTGCCTGAACGACGGGACCCGCTCGAAGTAGTGGAGGAAGTTGTGGAAGGCCTGAAAATCCTGCTGGACGACGACGAATTTGTCGTTGTGGACAAGCCGGTGGGCGTTGCCGCGCATCCGTCGCCCGGCTGGGTAGGGCCCACGGTAGTCGGCGGTCTCGCCGGAGCCGGCTTCCGGATCTCGACGTCGGGTTCCCCCGAGCGGGTGGGAATCGTGCACCGGCTCGACGTCGGCACGTCCGGGGTGATGGTGGTGGCCAAAACGGAGCGCGCCTATACGGCCCTGAAGCGGGCCTTCAAGGAGCGCACCGTGGAGAAGGTGTACCACGCGGTGGTCCAGGGGCTCCCGGATCCGCTGGAGGGCACTATCGACGCACCAATCGGTCGCCACCCCGGACACGACTGGCGCTTTGCCGTGATCGAAGACGGCCGGCCGTCGATCACGCACTATGAGGTGCTGGAGGCTTTTGGTAAGGCCACGCTGGTGGAGGTGCACCTTGAGACCGGGCGTACACACCAGATCCGGGTCCACTTTTCAGCGTTGCGGCACCCATGCGCCGGGGATCTTACCTACGGGGCGGATCCTCGGCTCGCCGCCAACCTGGGCCTGACCCGGCAATGGCTCCATGCCCGGCAGCTCGGCTTCGACCACCCGGTAACGGGGGAGCGCGTGACCGTTACCAGCGAATACCCGCAGGACCTGGCCTTTGCCCTCGAAGTCCTGGAGTCCGGGGAGGCCTAGCGGCTGGGTCGCTGGGTCCTTGGCGGTCCGCCAGCGCTTAGAATGGTGCGGTGACTTCCAGCAATGCCTCGTTCGTCCATCTCCACAACCACACCGAATACTCCATGTTGGATGGCGCAGCCCGCCTGGGTGAGCTCTTCAACGAGACTGAACGCCTCGGGATGCCGGCCCTGGCCACCACCGACCACGGTTACCTTTTCGGGGCTTTCGATTTCTGGAAGCGCGCCACGGACCAGGGGATCAAGCCGATTATCGGCGTCGAAGCCTACGTCACCCCCGGCACCGCACGGACGGACAAAAGCCGTGTCCGCT
The DNA here is from genome assembly GCF_054511035.1 of Pseudarthrobacter sp. MDT1-22. NCBI lineage: Bacteria > Bacillati > Actinomycetota > Actinomycetes > Micrococcales > Micrococcaceae > Pseudarthrobacter > Pseudarthrobacter sp. MDT1-22. The sequence goes on from NZ_JBTNDK010000018.1 coordinate 79,069, forward strand.
GGGGCGAGGAACACCAGCGCAAGGACGACATCTCCGGCGGTGGCTCCTACACCCACATGACGCTGCTGAGCTATAACAACGTCGGCATGCGCAACCTCTTCCGGGCCTCGTCCATTGGCTCGCTGGACGCGGTCTTCGGCAAGTGGCCTCGTTTGGACCGTGAGCTCCTGAACACATACTCCGAAGGCCTGATCGCCACTACTGGCTGCCCTTCGGGCGAGGTCCAGACCCGGCTGCGGCTGGGCCAGTACCGCGAGGCCATGGAAGCCGCCTCGGAATTCCGGGACATTTTCGGTGCGGAGAACTATTTCTGCGAACTGATGGACCACGGCCTGGACATTGAACGCCGGGTCACGGGGGACCTGCTGCGGCTGGCCAAGGACCTGAACCTGCCGCTGGTGGCCACCAACGACCTGCATTACACGCACGAACACGACGCCAAGGCGCACGAGGCCCTGCTTGCCATCCAGTCGGGTTCCACGCTGCTGGAGCCATCGTATGACAACGGCGGTTCCCGCTTCGCGTTCTCCGGCAGCGGCTACTACCTCAAATCCCCGCAGGAGATGCGGGAGCTGTTCAGGGACCACCCGGATGCGTGCGACAACACCCTGCTGATCGCCGAGCGCTGCGATGTCTCGTTCAACACCGGTGCTAACTACATGCCGCGGTTCCCGTGCCCGCCGGGCGAGGACGAGACATCCTGGCTGGTCAAGGAAGTTGCCACGGGACTGGAATACCGGTACCCGGGCGGTGTCCCGGACAAAGTCCGCACCCAGGCTGACTACGAGCTCGAAGTCATCACCTCCATGGGGTTCCCGGGTTACTTCCTGGTGGTGGCCGACTTCATCAACTGGGCGAAGAAAAACGGCATCCGCGTCGGTCCGGGCCGTGGCTCCGGAGCCGGCTCCATGGTGGCGTACGCCATGCGCATCACGGACCTGGATCCGCTCCTGCACGGGCTGATCTTTGAACGGTTCCTCAACCCGGACCGTGTGTCCATGCCTGACTTCGACGTTGACTTCGATGACCGTCGGCGGTCCGAGGTCATCGACTATGTGACCCGGAAATACGGCGACGAGCGCGTGGCCATGATTGTCACGTACGGCACCATCAAGACCAAGCAGGCGCTGAAGGACTCCTCCCGTGTGCTGGGTTACCCGTTCAGCATGGGCGAGCAGCTGACCAAGGCGCTCCCGCCGGCCGTGATGGCCAAGGACATCCCGCTCGCCGACATCCAGAACAAGGACTCAAAGCGCTACAGCGAGGCGGGTGACTTCCGCCAGCTGATCGCCACTGATCCCGAGGCCGCCAAGGTCTTCGAGACGGCTCTCGGCATTGAGGGGCTGAAACGCCAGTGGGGCGTGCACGCCGCCGGCGTCATTATGTCCTCGGACCCCATCATCGATGTCATCCCGGTCATGCGGCGCATCCAGGATGGCCAGGTGATCACGCAGTTCGACTACCCCACCTGTGAGGGCCTGGGCCTGATCAAGATGGACTTCCTCGGCCTGCGGAACCTGACCATCATTTCCGACGCCCTGGAGAACATCAAGCTCAACCGCGGCCTGGACCTGGACCTGGACAGCCTGGCCCTGGATGACGTGGCCTCCTATGAACTGCTGGCCCGGGGCGACACCCTGGGCGTGTTCCAGCTTGATGGCGGCCCCATGCGCTCACTGCTGAAACTGATGAAGCCTGACAACTTCGAAGACATCTCCGCGGTGCTCGCGCTCTACCGGCCAGGTCCCATGGGCGCCAACGCGCACACCGACTACGCGCTGCGCAAAAACGGGATCCAGGAAGTCATTCCGATCCACCCCGAACTCAAGGAACCCCTTGCTGAAATCCTAGGCGGAACCTACGGCCTGATCGTCTATCAGGAGCAGGTGATGGCCGTAGCCCAGAAGCTCGCGGGCTATTCCCTCGGGCAGGCAGATATCCTGCGGCGCGCCATGGGTAAAAAGAAGAAATCCGAGCTGGACAAGCAGTTCGCCGGATTCTCCCAGGGCATGCAGGACAACGGCTATTCCATGGCCGCCGTCAAGACCCTGTGGGATATCCTGCTGCCGTTCTCCGACTACGCCTTCAACAAGGCCCACTCCGCCGCCTATGGCGTGATCTCCTACTGGACCGCCTACCTGAAGGCGCACTTTGCGCCGGAATACATGGCTGCGCTGCTGACGTCGGTCGGTGACGACAAGGACAAATCGGCAATTTACCTCAACGAATGCCGGCGCATGGGAATCACCGTGCTGCCGCCGGATGTGAACGAATCCGCGCTGAACTTCACCCCGGTAGGCACCGACATCCGCTTCGGCATGGGCGCCATCCGCAACGTAGGGGTCAACGCCGTCGAAGCGATGGTGGCCGCGCGCGAAAAGGAAGGCGCCTACACGTCCTTCAAGGACTACCTCATGAAGGTCCCCGCCGTGGTCTGCAACAAGCGGACCATTGAATCCCTGATCAAGGCCGGAGCCTTCGATTCCCTCAACCACCACCGGCGTGCGCTGGCGATGATCCATGAAGAGGCCATCGACTCCGTCATCACCCTCAAACGAAACGAAGCGATCGGCCAGTTCGATCTCTTCGCCGGTTTCGAGGAGGCCGAATCCGAAGCGTCGCTGAGCATCGAGATTCCCGACCTGCCGGAATGGGAAAAGAAGGACAAGCTCTCCTTTGAGCGGGACATGCTCGGCCTGTATGTGTCGGACCACCCGCTGCAGGGCCTGGAAGGACTCCTCAGCCAGCACGCGGACCAGTCCATCACCTCGATCATCGGCGAAGACGGGCCGCACGACGGCGCCATCATCACCATCTCCGGCATGATCACCTCGCTCAGCCGCAGGATCGCGAAGGCGAGTGGCAACGCCTATGCCCGTGCCGAAATCGAAGACCTCGGAGGTTCGATGGAGGTGATGTTCTTCGGCCAGGTCTACGGCCCTATCGCGTCGGTCCTGGCCGAGGACCTGATCGTGGTGGTCAAGGGGCGCCTGCAGCGACGGGACGACGGTGCCGTAACGCTGAACTGCATGGAACTGTCCGTTCCGGACCTCAGTGAAGGAACCAACGGCCCCGTGCTGATTTCGATGCCCACCCACAAGGCAACCGAAGCTGTTGTCACCGAACTGGGCGATGTCCTGCGGAACCACCGGGGGAACTCTGAAGTCCGGCTGCACCTGCAGGGGGACACCCGGACGGAAGTCATGGGCCTCCCCGTCCATCTCAGGGTCAACCCCAGTCCGTCATTGTTCGGCGACCTGAAGGTGCTCCTGGGCCCAACCTGCCTGGACAACTAGGTCCCGAAAGTTAGATCTCGTAGTCCAGCGGGACCGGCTGGCCATAGCCGCCGGCGTGGTACAGGAGCGGCGAACCGTCGTCGCCCACTTCGCCGTCCACAACTTCAACCACCACCACGGCATTGTTCTCGAAGGAGAGCCGCATCTGGATCTTGCCGATCAGCCAGCCCGCGACGTCTTTGAGGATCGGGACCTCGTGCGGGCCAAGTTCCCAGTGGTCCCCGCCGAACCTGTCCTTGGTGCGGGCGAAACGGTCCGCCAGCGCCTGGTTTTCCAGGCCCAGCATGTGGACGCCGAGGTAGGTGGCATTGGCCACGGCCGGCCATGAACTTGAACTGCGGGCCATGTTAAAAGTGAACCGCGGCGGCTGCGCTGAAAGTGACGCCACGGACGTGGCGGTAAAGCCGTAGGGCTCGCCCTGGTAGTTCACGGTGATGATCGCGACCCCGGCCGCATGCCGCCGGAACATTTCCTTGAAGGTGCCCTCGAACGGCGTTTTGTCTGTCATCTTGAAAGTTGCTCCCTGAAAAGCAGGCTGAAATGGACTTTTCCTTAAGGGTATTAGTCCCCGTCGGAGTGGGAGCAATCGCTGGACCCGGCACGTCATCTGTTAAGACTGCCCATGTCATTTGATCTTCGATACCCGACCTTTGTTAAGGTTTATTTCATGAGACAACACATCAGCCGCCGGTCTTCCCGGCTGCCGTGGAAATGGTTTGCCGCTGCTGCTGCCGGTGGCGTTCCCGTCGGCCTGCTGTGGTGGCTGCTCGCGCCAGGGGGGATGAACCTGATCACGCGCAACCCCGCCCTGGCCGACGGGACCAATCCGGAGGTATGGGTGCTCAGGGACCTCACCCTTGCTGGGCTTTGTGTGTTCGCAGGGTGCCTGGTGGCCGTCTTCCTGACCGATAAAGGCGGCCGCGATGCGCAGGCGGCCTTCCTCCTGGGCCTGGCCGGCGGACTGGGCGGAGCCCTGATCGCGTGGCTGACCGGCGTGCTTGCGGGCCAGCTGTGGGGCGGCCCCGCAGATACATCTGTCAATGCCAGCGTCGCGTTCTCGCTCCGGTCCCTGTCCGTGCTGATCCTGTGGCCGGCCGCGACTGCCACGTCCGTGTTTGTCCTGAGCCTGATAAACCTGCTCAAGAGCGGGCCCGGGAGTGCGGGCACGCCGGTAGCCGAAGGCAACGCGCCCGGCGACATAACACGGCGCGTAAAATGGACCGGTGACCATTTCTCCTGAACTTCCTGCCACCCCGCCTGCCGCCGCTGTCAGCTTCCGGACGGTCGACCTTCGGGGCAGGGGCCTGACGCTTGCCGGTTTGCGCGCCGCTGTTCCCCGTGCCCGGCAGCACACCGTGGCGGATGCGGAACAAAAAGTGCTGGATATCATCAAAGCCGTCCGCGAGGACGGCTTCGCGGCCCTCAGCGACCTGGCACTCCGTTTCGACGGAGTCCAGCAGGTCCACCCCCGCGTCCCGGCGGCCTCGTTGGCCCGGGCGCTGGCGGACCTGGATCCGGCGGTACGCAGCGCATTGGAAGAGTCCATCAGCCGGGCCCGGCGCTTCGCGGACGGGCAGCGGCCGCGGGATGTCGACGTCGAACTCGGCGACGGTGCGCTGGTGAGCCAGAACTGGGTGCCGGTATCGCGGGTTGGCTTGTACGTCCCCGGCGGTCTCGCCGTCTATCCGTCGTCGGTCATCATGAATGTTGTCCCGGCGCTGGCTGCGGGAGTGCAGTCCATCGCCCTGGCATCGCCGCCGCAGAAGGACTTCGGCGGCCTCCCGCACCCCACCATCCTCGCGGCAGCGGCCCTGCTCGGCATCGACGAGGTCTACGCCATCGGCGGGGCCCAGGCCATCGCTGCGTTCGCTTACGGAGTGCCGGCACATGACGCCGGGCCGGCGCTGGAGCCCGTTGATGTAGTCACGGGTCCGGGAAACATTTTTGTGGCTACGGCGAAGCGCCTGGTCAAGGGTGTGGTGGGCATCGATTCCGAGGCGGGGACCACCGAAATCGCGATCCTGGCTGATTCAACGGCGCAACCTGACCTGGTGGCGGCAGACCTGATCAGCCAGGCGGAGCACGACCCCCAGGCGGCTTCCGTGCTCATCACGGACTCGGCGGACCTGGCCGCGGCGGTCCGCACCGAACTGGACCGGCAGGCGGCCGGCACCAAGCACTCCGCGCGTGTATGCGAGGCGCTCTCCGGCCCGCAGTCGGGAGTTGTCCTGGTGGAGGACCTGGAGCAGGGCATCGCCGCCTGCGACGCCTACGCCGCTGAGCACCTTGAAATCATGACCGTTGACGCGCCGGCGGTCGCTGCCCGGATCCGGAACGCCGGGGCGATCTTTGTGGGGGACTACAGTCCTGTCAGCCTGGGCGACTACTGCGCCGGCTCCAACCACGTCCTGCCCACCAGCGGGACTGCGGCGTTTTCCTCCGGACTGAACGTCACCACTTTCCTGCGCGCCATCCAGGTCATCAACTACAGCCGGGCCGCGCTGCAGGAAGTCAGCGGCCACATTGTGAGCCTGTCCGGTGCCGAGGACCTGCCGGCGCACGGTGAAGCGGTCACGGCGCGCTTCCGCGAGGCCCGCTGACGCAGCAGGCCTCGCGGGGCCGGCTGCGGGCACCACTACATGTGGTAATTACAGGATTGTTATTCCGCTACATGTAGTCGTAAACTGAGAGACGGAGAGGTCCGCCGGGGCCGGAAACATCGGCGCTGGAAGACATCGAGGGAGGGGACACCATGTACTGTCCATTTTGCCGCAATCCGGACTCCCGCGTTGTGGACAGCCGGATGGCCGACGACGGCTCGGCCATCCGCCGCCGCCGGCAGTGCCCGGAATGCGGCCGCAGGTTCACCACCGTGGAAACCACGAGCCTTTCGGTGATCAAACGCTCCGGAGTGGGCGAACCCTTCAGCCGCAGCAAGGTCATCAACGGCGTGCGTAAGGCATGCCAGGGCCGGCCGGTCAGCGAAGACGACCTGGCGCTCCTTGCCCAGGAGGTGGAGGAGCAGATCCGTGCCTCGGGCGCTGCCGAGATCGACGCCCATGAAGTCGGCCTGATCATCCTTGGTCCGCTGCAGAAGCTTGACCAGGTGGCCTACCTGCGTTTTGCCAGCGTGTACCAGGCCTTCGAATCCCTTGAGGACTTCGAGACCGCTATTGCCCTGCTCCGCCACGAGTCCGTGGAAGAAGGCACGCAACCCGCGGCGGCGGCTGCGAAGAGCTCCGAAAAGAGCCCCCTGTAAGCTCCGGTGGTGGCCGCGGAGGGGAAGCCGCCGCCACCACCGGCACCGGCTGCCCCAAGGCGCCGGGCAGCTACCGGCTATTTTGTGAGCTTGTGCTTAATGGCAATTTCGACGGCGGCACCGACGATCCCGGCCTCATTCTTGAGTTCGGCCGGCACGATCCGGGTGCGCAGTTTGAGGTGCGGCAGGTATTCGTCTGCGCGCTTGGAGATGCCACCTCCCACGATGAACAGCTCGGGCGAGAACAGGAATTCCACGTGCGAGAAGTAGCGCTGCAGCAGCACGCTGTATTCCTCCCAGCTCAGTCCGTCCCTTTCGCGGGCCACGGCTGAGGCTTTGCTTTCGGCGTCAAATCCGTCGATCTCCAGGTGCCCCAGTTCTGCGTTGGGGACGAGGCGGCCATCGAAGATGAATGCTGAGCCAATTCCAGTGCCCAGGGTGATCACCAGGACAGTGCCATCCACCCCCTGACCCGCACCAAAACGGGCCTCCGCCAGCCCGGCGGCGTCGGCGTCGTTAATGACCTCCACCGGGCGGCCAAGGTGTGCGGTCAGCAAAGCATCAATGTCGGTGTGGAGCCAGGTCTTGTCCACATTGGCCGCCGAATGGACCACGCCATGCTGGATGATGCCGGGGAAGGTGACGCCCACGGGCGAATCCGCGGCCGGAGCCTCGGGGCGGCTTGAAAGCTCGGCAACCACCTGCGCCACGACGTCGGCTACGGCGGCAGGGGTGGCGGGCTGGGGCGTAGGCACGCGGAACCGTTCACCCAGCAGCTTGCCTTTTTTCAGGTCGACAATGCCGCCCTTGATTCCCGTACCGCCGATGTCAATGCCGATCAGCGGGGCGTTCTTGTGCGACTTCTCGTCCTTCTTGGCCAATGTTGTTCCGTTCGTGGCAGGGCGGCAGGTCGGCCGGGCGGCTGACCGGAAAAAATTTCAGGGGAGCGTGAGGATTTCGGCGCCGGATTCTGTCACCAGCAGTGTGTGCTCAAACTGGGCGGTCCGCTTGTGGTCGCGGGTGACAACTGTCCAGTCGTCCTCCCACATGTCCCACTCGATGGTGCCGAGGGTCAGCATGGGTTCGATGGTGAACACCATGCCGGCCTCGATGACTGTGTTGTAGGCCGGCGCTGCATCGTAGTGGGGGATAATCAGGCCCGTATGGAACGCTTCGCCCACGCCGTGGCCGGTGAAGTCCCGCACCACGCCGTAGCCGAAACGCTTGGCGTAGGACTGGATGGCCCGGCCGATCACGTTGATCTCCCGGCCGGGAGCCACGGCTTTGATGGCCCGGTTGAGGGATTCCCGGGTGCGCTCCACCAGCAGGCGGGACTCGTCGTCGACGTCGCCCACCAGGAAGGTGTGGTTCGTGTCGCCGTGGACTCCGTTGATAAAAGCGGTGATGTCGATGTTGAGGATGTCGCCGTCCTGAACCACGGTGCTGTCCGGGATGCCGTGGCAGATCACTTCATTCAGCGACGAGCACAGGGACTTCGGGAACCCTCGGTAGCCAAGCGTGGACGGGTAGGCCTTGTGGTCCAGCAGGAATTCGTGACCCACCTTGTCCAACTGGTCGGTGGTAACGCCGGGCCTGATGTGGTTGCCCACCTCAACGATGGCCTGTGCGGCGATCCGGCTGGCGATCCGGATTTTCTCAACGGTCTCGGCGGATTTGATCTCGGAGCCGGTGAACTTGGCCGGGCCGGGCTTGCCTACGTATTCCGGGCGCGGGATGGACGCGGGAACGGGGAGCTGCGGGCTGACGGTTCCGCGGGTAAGGGTGCCGGTGGGTGCAGTCGAGGCTAGGGAAGGCATAGATTGATCATATAAGGCACCGCATTAGGCCAAGTAACTGGAAGCCCCAAGCTGTCCGCATCCACGTTTAAGTTACGTGGATCACGGCAGGGCCCCCGCCGGCTGGAACGAGGAGGACCGATGACTGAGTACTGGTACAACGTGAACACCCACGAGGTGGAAGAGGACGCACTCTCAGACTGGAGCCAGCTGATCGGCCCCTACAAAACGCGGGAAGAGGCCGAACACGCCCTCGAAAAAGTCCGGGCCCGCAACGAGGCCTGGGAAAAGGGCGAGGAGGACTGAGCCGTAGCCTGGCCCGGCCCGTGGCCTGCCCTGCCTAGAAGGAGTGCTCCGGTCCGGGGAACTGGCCTGAACGGACCTCGTCGCCATACGCCTTCGCCGCGTCACTGAGGGTAGTGCGCATGTCGGCATACTGTTTGACGAACTTCGCCATCTTGCCGCCGCGGAACCCGGCCATGTCCTGCCACACCAGCACCTGCCCCGTGGTGGCGTTGCCGGCGCCGATCCCCACCGTCGGCACGCTGACCGCCGCGTCAACGGCGGCCGCAGTGTCCGCCGGAACCATTTCCATCAGGACGGCGAACGCCCCCGCCTCCACCAGCGCCACGGCGTCGTCAATCAATCGCTGTGCGTCATCCCCGCGGCCCTGGACCCGGTATCCGCCCAGCGCGTGTTCACTCTGGGGGGTGAAGCCGATATGGGCCATCACCGGGACGCCGGCCTGGACCATGGCCCGGACGGTTTCCGCATAGTATTTTCCGCCCTCGATCTTGACGGCATGGGCCAGCCCCTCCTTGAGGAACCGGACACCTGTTTCCACACCCTGCTGCGCCGAGACTTCATAACTGCCGAACGGCAGGTCTGCCACCACCAGGGCTCGCTTGGCGGACCGCGCCACGGCGCGGCAGAGGGGCAGGAGTTCATCCACCGTGACCGGCAGGCTGGTCTCGTTGCCGAATACGTTGTTGGACGCCGAATCGCCTACCAGGAGGACCTCGATGCCAGCCTGGTCGAAGATCTCTGCGCTGTACTGCTCGTAGGCGGTCAGCATGGCGAAGCGTTTGCCGTCCCGTTTGGCCTGCTGCAGGTGGTGGATACGCACCCTGGGTGCGGGCTTCGCGTTCACTTCCGACGACGGCGGCTGCACCCGTGCAGGTCCGTTTCCGTATGGTGCGTGTACTTCAGCGGACGCGCTTGACTCAGAGCTATTGGTTGAGGCCATGGCAAGAGCGTAATGCGGCAGCAGCAGTCCTAGCCACCGCAGACGGGCCGGCGGACCGTGATCCGCGTCATATTCACGTGCCCGCCAAGGGCATTTTTGCCACCTGTGGGCGCGGCCGTCAATGGTTGCTGTGTAAACGCTGTGTTACGTGCGGCGCCGTCGCCCGCATTGGAGCCGATTGCTTAGTAAAGTGAAGGTGAACTGCTGCCGGCTGCCGCTTCCGCGGACCCGGGGCATGAACGATTGACCGGAGAAGAGGCCATCATGGACCGCCAGCAAGAGTTTGTCCTGCGCACAATCGAGGAGCGCGACGTACGGTTCGTACGTTTGTGGTTCACCGACGTCGTAGGTTCACTCAAATCGGTGGCACTTGCCCCGGCAGAGGTTGAAGGGGCGTTTGAGGAAGGGCTCGGTTTCGACGGCTCAGCCATCGAAGGCCTGGCACGCGTGTTCGAATCGGACATGCTGGCGCAGCCGGATCCGTCCACGTTCCAGATCCTGCCGTGGCGTGGCGAGACCGAACAGACCTCGCGTATGTTCTGCGACATCCTGACTCCGGACGGCGAACCGTCGGCCGCGGATCCGCGCAATGTCCTCAAGCGCACGCTGGCCAAGGCTGCGGACATGGGGTTTACGTGCTACACGCACCCGGAGATCGAGTTCTACCTCCTCAAGTCCCAGCAGCCCGGGCCCGACGGTGCTCCGGTACCCGTTGACGAGGGCGGCTACTTCGATCACGTTCCCGGCGGCGTGGCGCAGGATTTCCGCCGCACGGCCGTAACCATGCTGGAATCCGTGGGCATTTCGGTTGAGTTCAGCCACCATGAAGCCGGTCCCGGCCAGAACGAGATCGACCTGCGCTACGCGGACGCCCTGCAGACCGCGGACAACATCATGACGTTCCGCACGGTGATCAAGGAAGTGGCCCTCCAGCAGGGAACCTACGCCACGTTTATGCCCAAGCCTTTCACCGACCACCCCGGCTCCGGGATGCACACGCACTTCTCGCTGTTCGAGGGCGACACCAACGCTTTTTACGAGGCGGGCGCCGAATTCCAGCTTTCCAAGACGGCCCGCCAGTTCATCGCAGGCATCCTGAAGCACGCTCCCGAGTTCACGGCTGTGACCAACCAGTTCGTAAACTCCTACAAGAGGCTCTGGGGTGGCGGCGAAGCGCCAAGCTACCTCAGTTGGGGCCATAACAACCGTTCGGCCCTGGTCCGCGTCCCGCTGTACAAGCCCGGCAAGGGCCAGTCGGCCCGCATCGAATACCGCGGCATCGATTCGGCAGCGAACCCCTACCTTGCCTATGCCGTCCTGCTGGGGGCCGGGCTTAAGGGGATCGAAGAAGGCTACGACCTGCCCGCCGCAGCAGAGGACGACGTCTGGTCGCTGAGCTCCGCCGAGCGCCGTGCCATGGGCCACGACCCCCTGCCCGCCAGCCTTCACGATGCCATCCGGTCCATGGAGGACTCCGAACTGATGCCCCAGATCCTCGGCGAGCAGGTCTTCGAGCACTTCCTGCGCAACAAGCGTGCCGAATGGCAGGACTACCGGCTCCAGGTGACGCCCTACGAGCTGCAGCGCAACCTCGGCATTCTCTAGGCGGCGGTGAGCCTCGCACGCCGCCTCATCTCAGCCGGCTTCAGTGACCTGGAGAAGGGTGAGCGCTTCCTTGCTGCCCCGGAACTGGACGGCCTGGACCCGGACAGGATTTTCGCCGGCCTGCAAATGGCCGCCAATCCTGACACCGCACTGCAGTCACTGGTGCGGCTGATCGAAAAGCACCCCGGTCTCCGGGAGCTGGCCGCGGCCGATCCGGAGGTCAGCGAGCCGCTCTACCGGGTGCTCGGGGCTTCCGAAGCGCTGGGGGAATTCCTCATCCGGCACCCTGAGCACCTGGACGCCTTCGACGTCACGGCCAGTCCCGAGCCACTTCAGGCAGACCCGGAACACCTCCGCTCTGTCCTCCTGAAATCCGTCCTCGCGGAACCCGGGTCAGCACGGCCCGTGGCGGGAATGACCGGAGCCGACGCCTATGCCGCGCTGCGGTCGGCCTACCGCCGCGGGGTGGTGGACCTGGCGGTCAAGGACATGTGCGCTGCTGACCCGCTGGACTTTATGCCCGCCGTCGGAGCTGAACTCGCTGACCTGGCAGGGGCCGCGATCGAAGCTGCGCTGGCAGTTTCCCGTGCCGAGGCTGCCGAGCAGTTCAGCGCCGGGGAGGTGGCCGCCGTTGGACTGGCCGTCATCGGGATGGGCAAATGCGGAGCGCGGGAACTGAACTATATTTCCGACGTCGACGTCATCTACGTGATCGACGCCGGCGACCTGGACGACGCCCGCGCCAGTACTATCGGCACAGCCTTGGCCACCGGTATTTCCCGGGCGATCTCCTCCGTGGCGCGTGAACCCGGCCTCTGGGAAGTGGACGCCAACCTGCGGCCGGAGGGCAAGTCCGGCCCACTGGTCCGAACCTTGGCCTCACACGAAAGCTACTACGCCCGCTGGGCAGAGAGTTGGGAATTCCAGGCGCTCCTGAAGGCGCGGACCATCGCCGGTGACAAGGACCTGGGGGAACGCTACGAAAAAGCCGTGGCCCCGTTGATCTGGAGCTCCGCGGGCCGCGAAGGGTTCGTGGAGTCCGTGCAGGCGATGCGCCGAAGGGTTACCGAGCATATCCCGGCGGCGGAGGAACAGCGGCAGATCAAACTCGGCCGCGGCGGCCTCCGGGACGTGGAGTTCACCGTGCAGCTGCTCCAGCTGGTGCACGGAAAATCCGACGAAACCATTCGGCGCAGGGATACCACCGCGGCAATAGCGGCACTCTCAGCCGGAGGCTACATCGGCAGGTCCGACGCCGCCGCCTTCGATCACGCGTACCGGTACCTTCGCCTCCTGGAACACCGCATCCAGCTGTTCCAGCTCCGGCGGACACACCTGATGCCCGTCAGCGAAGCGGCACAGCGCGCCCTCGCAAAGGCAGTGCTTAGCCCGTTCTCCAATGACAGGCCGCCGCCGGCTTCGCTGCTGGCCACCTGGCAGAAGACCAAACGCTCTGTCCGCGAACTGCACGAACGTATTTTCTACCGTCCGCTGCTTAACACCGCTGCCAAACTCAGCAGCGAGGACGCCAGACTGACGCCGGAGGCCGCCCAGGGCCGCCTCGCCGCGCTGGGCTATCGTGACCCGCGGGGCGCCATGCGGCATATCGAGGCACTCACCGCCGGTGTCAGTCGGCGGGCAGCCCTGCAACGCCAGCTGCTGCCCGTCCTGCTGGACTGGCTCGCCGAAGGTGTTGATCCCGACGCCGGACTGCTCGCGTTCCGGCGCGTCAGTGAGGCCCTTGGCACCACCCACTGGTATCTGGGCATGCTCCGGGATTCCACAGCGGCGGCTGAACGGCTATGCAACGTGCTCTCGAACTCACGCCTGATTGCGGATCTTTTGGAGGTTTCGCCGGAGTCGGTAGCCTGGCTGGGCACCAACAAAGACCTCGTCCCGCTGGGCTTCGAAGCCCAGTGGCAGGAGATCACGTCCAAAATGTCGCGCCACTCGGACCCGGAAAACGCCATCAGGCTGATCCGGCTCATTAGGCGCCGGGAGATCCTCCGGATCGCGATCGCCGATTCTGCCGGGCTTCTCAACCAGGACCAGGTGGGCGCGGCGCTGGCTGACACCGACCGGGCAGCGGTGCTGGGCGCGCTGCGCGTGGCCGAAGGCATCGTCTCTGCTGCGGGACCGCTCAAGACCGCGATATTGGTGGTGGCCATGGGCCGCCAGGGCGGCCGCGAGATCGGCTACGGCTCCGACGCCGACGTCATGTACATGCACCGCGCGTTGCCGGGCTATACGGACGAGGAAGCGCAGGATCAGGCGGCCCGGATTGTCGCCAAAGTCTCCAGCCTGCTCACGCAGCCGCTCAAGCCGGCCATCATGGCCGAGCGGGTGCTGCAGATGGACGCGGATCTGCGGCCCGAGGGCAAAAACGGGGCCATGGTCCGCTCCCTCGATTCGTTCGCCGAATATTACCGCCGGTGGTCGTTGATCTGGGAAGCGCAGGCGCTGCTGCGGGCCCGGCCCATGGCGGGCGACGATGCCCTGGCCGAGGACTTCCTGGCCCTCATCGACCCCATCAGGTACCCGGAGTCGATTTCGGAGCAGGACGTCCGGGAGGTTCGCAGGGTCAAAGCGCGGGTGGAAGCGGAGCGGTTGCCGCGCGGGGCGGATCCGGCACGCCACGTGAAGCTTGGCCGCGGAGGACTGAGCGACGTCGAGTGGCTGGTGCAGCTCCTTCAGCTCCAGCACGCGGCCAAGCACCCGGAACTGCGGACCACGTCCACGGTGGAGGCCCTGGAAGCGGCGGCTTCACTGGACCTGCTCAGCGGGCCTGACGCGAAGCTGCTGGCCGACGCGTGGCGGCTCGCCAGCCGGATCCGGTCCGCCAACGTCATCTGGAGCGGCAGGGCGTCGGACACGCTGCCGTCCGCCCGCGGGGACCTTGAGGCGGTGGCCCGCTGGTGCGGCTACGAACCTGGCAACGCGGCCGCCCTGGAAGAGGACTACCTCCGCCTGAGCCGGCGGGCCCGGGCGGTGTTCGAGAAGGCCTTCTACGGCCATTAGCGGCTGCCTGGGGTTCTCCCGGAAGGCAGCAGACAGCTGCCGCGGTGCGGTGCTAGGTTGGGGGCCATGGCTACGCAAATCTACCTGAACCTGCCCGTGAAGGATCTGAAGCGGTCCGTCGATTTCTTCACCGCCCTTGGCTTCTCCTTTAACCCGGACTACACCGATGAAAACGCGACGTGCATGATCATCAACGACAACGCGTTTGTGATGCTCCTCGTGGAGGGTTTCTTCAAAACGTTCACCTCCCGGGCCGTGGCCGATGCCACCAGTTCCACCGAGGCCATCACGGCGTTTTCGGTGGACAGCAAGGAAGCCGTGGACGAAACGGTACGCAAGGCGCTGGCCGCCGGCGGCACCCCGTCCCAGGAAGTCCAGGACTACGGCTTTATGTACAACCACAGTTTCCAGGACCCGGACGGCCACCTGTGGGAAGTTATGTGGATGGACCCTGCCGGCCCATCGGCCGAGGGCGGGGCTCCCGCCGGATCCGACGGACAGCCGACCTGAAAACCCGGGTTGATTCCGTCTGGCTCATTGCCCTGGATGACCTCAGTGCGGATGCGCTTGCCATCCAGCTGGGAGAGGTGGCAAACATTGAGCTGGGTCCAGGACAAAGCAGCTTCGTTGGTGACCCGCTCCGCATGGTCCTGGCGGGACTGGAGGAGGATTCGCGGTTCCCTTATGTCGTGGAGGCCGCGGGCTACGCTGTGGGCGTGCTGACCCTCCAGTCCGGCGCCGCGTGCCTGGCCGGCTGGCCGGACGAGGATTCGGCCTGGCTGTTGCGCGGTTTCCTGATCGACAGGCGCCACCAGGGGCAAGGCCTCGGGCCGCTGGCGGCAACGTCCGCGGTGGAGGCGGCCGCGAAACTGACCGCCAGGCGCGGAACCCACGAGGCCGGCGTCGTGCTTTCCGTCAACGAAGCCAATCCGGCCGGGTTGTCCGCGTACAGGACCGCCGGCTTTGTGGATCAGGGGCAGTACCTGGCCGGCAGTTCCGGACCGCAACGGATCATGTACCGGAGCTTCACGGGATAATTCGTCCAGACACGGCGGCCGGGCATTGCCTCCGGCTCCACATTGATCGATCATGTGGATTGGCGGTGTTCTTCAAACCTTGTTGGGGGGAAGGCTTGAAAAGTCTTCGTCTCGGGGAGCACATGTCAGGGGGCTGGCTTCTGGTCTCAGCACGTCTGGAGTCAGCCCCCACCTTAAGGACAAAAAAGTCCGCCCGGCCTCCAGCGTTGACGCTGGCAGCCCGGGCGGACTTTTTGGCGGACTGAACGGGTTCAGCCGCGGATCTGGCTAGACGCCGTAGTAGAGCTCGAACTCGTACGGGTTCGGGCGCAGGGACAGCGGGCGGATCTCGTACTCGTACTTGTACTCGATCCAGGTGTCGATCAGGTCCTGGGTGAACACGCCACCGGCCTGGAGGAACTCGTTGTCCTCGCGCAGGGCCTCCAGTGCCTCTTCCAGCGAGCCCGGAGCCTTCGGGATGTCCTTGGCTTCCTCGGCGGGCAGCTCGTAGAGGTCCTTGTCGATCGGAGCCGGCGGTTCGATGCGGTTGCGGATGCCGTCAATGCCGGCCATCAGCTGGGCAGCGAAGGCCAGGTACGGGTTGGACGAGGGGTCCGGAGCGCGGAACTCGATGCGCTTGGCCTTGGGGTTGGAACCCGTGATGGGGATACGGATACCGGCGGAGCGGTTGCCCTGCGAGTACACCATGTTGACCGGAGCTTCGAAGCCCTTGACCAGGCGGCGGTAGGAGTTCACCGTCGGGTTGGTGAAGGCGAGGACGGACGAGGAGTGCTTCAGCAGGCCGCCGATGTACCAGCGGGCCATGTCGGACAGGCCGGCGTAGCCCTTTTCGTCGTAGAACAGCGGCTCGCCGTTGGTCCACAGCGACTGGTGGCAGTGCATGCCCGAACCGTTGTCGCCAAAGACCGGCTTCGGCATGAAGGTCACGGACTTGCCCCAGGCGTCGGCCGTGTTCTTGACGACGTACTTGAACTTCTGCAGGTCGTCTGCGGCGTGGGTCAGGGTGGTGAACTTGTAATTGATTTCAGCCTGGCCGGCGGAGCCTACCTCGTGGTGGCTGCGCTCGACCTCGAGGCCGGCCTCATCCAGGGCGATGCACATGGCGTCGCGGAGGTCAGCCTGCTTGTCGGTGGGGGAAACCGGGAAGTAGCCGCCCTTGATGGGGGTCTTGTAGCCGAGGTTTCCGCCGTCTTCTTCGCGGCCGGTGTTCCAGTGTGCTTCTTCGGAGTCGATCTTGTAGAAGCTGCCCTCGGGGGAGGACTGGTACTGGACGTTGTCGAAGACGAAGAATTCGGCTTCCGGAGCGAAGAACGCGGTGTCGGCGATGCCCGTGGAGGCGAGGTAGGCCTCAGCCTTTTCGGCCACGCCGCGGGGGTCGCGGTGGTAGGGGTCTCCGGTGCGGGGGTTCACGATGGAGAAGTTCAGCGCAAGGGTCTTCTCCATGCGGAAGGTGTCCAGGAATGCGGTGGTGACGTCCGGGATCAGCTGCATGTCGGATTCGGCGATGCCCTGGAATCCGCGGATGGAGGAACCATCGAAGAGCTGGCCGTTGACGAAGAAATCCGCGTCGACGCTCTTTGCCGGTACGTTGAAGTGCTGCTGCACACCCGGGAGATCGGTGAAGCGGATATCGACGAATTTAATATCTTCGTCCTTGATGAACTTGAGGACTTCGTCCGCAGTCTTGAACATCTATGCTCCTTACGCATATGTATTATCTGGCTGGCAAGCCAACTGATCCAGCGCAATCCGAAGGGCAGGGAAACCAAGTTTCCCTGCTTGGGAGGTATTGCTTGAAACTGCTATCAGCCTATGGACACGTCATTTCCCGTCAGTGTCCACATTGTTTCGGGCAGGTTACAGAATGCCCGGTTCAGGTTACAGAATTGTCCTGATCAGGTAACGCTATCCGGTGTCCGTAGTGTGGTCCAACGGTTTCCACTCTGTGGTCGGCGGTGAGTCGGTAAGCTTGGACGGTGGTAGATCGCAATGACATTGGCTCCTGGCTCAGCGGACCGGACACGTCCGGCATCTCAAGGTACCCGGGGGAGCGCCTGGGATTGCCCGAATCCGGTTCCGGCTCCATCGCCAGGGCGGGCAGGCGCATCCTCGCCATCGTCCTTGACTGGGGGATTGCCCTGCTGATCAGCAATTTTGCCTTCGGCGGTGACTCCTGGGCCACATTGGCGATTTTCGCCGCGGAACAGATGCTGCTTGTGGGCACGCTCGGTTACAGCATCGGCCACCGAGTGGCCGGGATCCAGGTGCTGCGACTGGGCGGCGGGCCCGCGGGTCCAATGGCTGCCGTGGTGAGGTCAGTGCTGCTGTGCCTGGTGATTCCCGCCGTAATTTTCGATCCGGACCAGCGGGGACTGCACGACAAGGCGATGAATACCATCCTCGTGCGGCGCTAGCAGTAATCAGGAACCCGGCCGTGCCGGTTCGCCGGCACCTGACGGCCCCGAACACCTGACAGCCCCGAACACCTGACAGCCCCGAATAGAGGGCAGTGCGCCGTCAGACCCCCGCTGTTTCTTTTGTCCCGGCAGGAACGGCCGTGCCTGGCGTCAGGTAGCCGCGCTTTCCGGCCCAGCGTTCGAACGCGACAGTGGCGAACGGGAACACCGCCGACAGTCCCGCGAACAGGGCCACAACGAAGGGCCACCGCTGGAGACGCCACAGGGCGAGGGCGGCGATGCCGTAGCCCACAAACAGCGCACCATGGATGGGGCCGGCGATCTCCACACCCAGTTCGGTGGTCTTGGCGACCCACTTGAAGTACATGCCAGCCAGCAGGGCAGCCCAGCTGAAGGCTTCGGCAACAGCCAGGACGCGGAAGGCCCGGATAACAAGGGTTCTAACGGGAATGGTCATGTTGCTACTTCCAATCAATGTGCCCGCCTGTTCGGCGGCGTCCGGCAGACAAAAACCGCCCTGGTTCCGGCAAGCCGGAACCAGGGCGGTTCAAGGGTCTTAGCGTCCGCGGTTGGGGCGCGCTTTGTAGGGGTCGATTCCCTTGGGAATCGGGAGGCGGTTGCCCAGCGAGGAAATGCGCTTGGATACCGCATTCACCTCAAGCTTGGTCAGTTCATTCTTCAGCTTGCCCATTTTCTTGGCTACCTGGCTGATGGGAACCTGGCCCTCGCCGCGGCCGCTTTCGATCATGTGGACCGTGACGTTCGGGAGGATGCGCGCAAGGCGCTTACGCTCGGCGTCGAGCATTGGCTTGACGCGGATGGTGGGGCCTTCGCTGACGAGGACGACGCCGGGACGGCCGACGGCGCGGAACACGGCGTCCTGCGTGCGCGGGTTTACGGCGACCGGCTGGTCCTCGGTGATCCAGCCGCGCTTAAGCGTGCCCAGTGCCGCGCCTGAGGCTCCGGGCTGGTTCTCGATCTGGGCGAATGCGGCACGTTCGGCGCGACGCGAAAGGATCAGGGTGGCGCCGAGGAGGCCCAACGGAATACCGATGAGCAGGCCGGTGATCCAGTTTTCCAGCCAAAAACCCACCAGGAAGCTGACAGCCACAACACCCAGGAACACCAGCAGCATCAGCCACGGGACCATGGGGTCATGGCGGCGGGTCATGTTAAAGACTTCGCCGATCTGCTTGAGCCGGCTGGGCTTCTTGACCTTTGCTTCTTTTGGCTTGCGCGAGAAGAGGCCACGCTTCGGGGCGTCAGAGGCCGCCGGAGTGCTGTTACTGGAATCAGGGGAGTTCGCCATAGTTCCTCAATTCTACGTGATTTATGCCTGAGGGCCGGACGCCGGAGAATGTCCGGCGCCGGCCCTCAGGGATACCAAACTACGGCTTAGGAATGGGCGGCCAGCAGTGAGCTTGCTTCCTGGCGGGTGCTGCCGGAGGACTCGATGTGCGCGAGTTCGGCGGGGATTTCCCAGCCCTTCTTGCGCATCGCGGTGGCCCAGAGCCGGCCGGCCCGGTAGGAGGAACGGACCAGCGGCCCGCTCATGACCCCGAGGAAGCCGATCTCATTGGCCTCGTCCTGGAGGTCCACGAACTCCTGCGGCTTGACCCAGCGGTCCACCGGCAGGTGCCGTTCGGAGGGGCGCAGGTATTGGGTGATGGTGATCAGGTCACAGCCGGCCTCGTGCAGGTCCCGCAGGGCTTCTGAGATCTCCTCGCGGGTCTCGCCCATGCCCAGGATCAGGTTGGACTTGGTCACCATCCCGAGCTTGCGGCCCTGGGTGATGACATCCAGGGACCGGTCGTACCGGAACGCGGGCCGGATCCGCTTGAAGATCCGGGGCACGGTCTCGACGTTGTGCGCGAAGA